>JBFXFK010000168.1:7731-10345 GCA_050179135.1 Desulfatirhabdiaceae bacterium
CTGATCGCCCACCAGTTGGCACTGAATGTGACGGGTCACAACATCGCCAATGTCAATACTCCGGGCTATACACGTCAGCGGGTCAACCTGGTAACCAATTCAACGCAGGCGACTCCGGTAGGAACACTTGGAACCGGTGTCAATGTGACTAAGATTCAACGACTGGTCGACCGGTTTACCGGGACCCGAATCAACCAGAACATTCAGGACCAGGGGCGATTTCAGGCAACGCATCAGGCCCTGGAACAGGTCGAAACCGTTTTTACCGAAACCGAAGATTATGGCCTGAGCCACAGCATGAATGCCTTCTGGAATGCATGGCAGGATGTGGCGGCCAATACAACCGGTTATCCGGAACGCCTGGCCCTGACAAGCGCCGGAACGGTTATGGTCGATAATTTCAATCAGAGCCGGGCATCCCTTTCTGCAATTCAAAATGATCTCGACACAGCCATTCAGGATGGCGTATCCCAAATCAATGACATTGCCGATAAACTCAACTCACTGAACAAAATCATTACCGATCTGACAAACCAGGGACAAGCGCCAAACGATCTTCTGGATCAGCGGGACAGTCTTCTGAACAATCTGTCCGAACTGATTGATTTTACCGCAAGCGAAACCGACGGCAAATTGACGGTGACATTGGGAGATGGCAAAATTCTGGTTGGGGATTCACCCAACGGGAGACTGACCACCAGCCTCAATGCTTCCGGTTTTCAGGATATTGTCTGGATGGCTGATACCACAACATCCATCAACAATGATATTGGTTCCGGCAAATTAAAAGGCTGGATGGATGTTCGTGACGGCCGGATTCCGGAATATGCCCAAAGACTGGATGATCTGGCCAAAGAAATGATTGCTGCAGTAAATGGTCTTCACACAACCGGATTTGCCCTTGATGGGACAACAACCGGAAAAGATTTTTTTACCGGTGCTTCCGCAATAGACATTCAGGTCAATCCGGAACTCATCCAAAACCCAAACCTGGTAGCGGCTGCCGCTGCCGGTAACGCTGCGGATAACACCCAGGCGATTGCCATTGCCGCGCTTCAGAATACCGACAGGGCTGCCCTGGGCACAGCCCGGTTTGATGAATATCATGCCGCAACCCTGTCCCTTGTCGGAAACGATGTCAATGCGGCATCATCCAGCCTGGCTTTTCAAACCGATGTGGGAACACAGTTGGAGAATTATCGGGAGTCAATTTCCGGTGTTTCCCTGGATGAGGAAATGGTCAGTCTGATCAAATATCAGCATGGTTATGGTGCTGCCGCCAGAGTCATTACCACCGTCGATGAAATGATAACCGAACTGTTGAATATGGTATAGCTTGCCAGATACCGGTTTTGGGTGCCTTATCGGTCGGGAATGGCCGCGAAAAGCATTATCCTGAAGTCTGTATCATGATTGAGATGGCCATCTTGATATCCAGAAAAGTCCATTCGAATAGTGGAGATGAAGCCGCCGGTTTTACAGTTGAAGATGTTTTGTCTGTTGCCATTCAAAAAATCACTTCCAGCCAGACGCCGGCTTCCAAAGCCAAAATCCAACCCGTGGTATATGAGGACAAAGGCCTGGTTCGGCCGGATCAGCAATTTCCGGAAGACAACCTTCAGTTTCATATATGGAAAAAACTGATCGATATTGATCAGAAATTGAATTTTCTTCTTGAAAAGCTGGTGGTGAAGCCGGAAGATGGCCAAAACATACAACCGTGTTCTGTATGGCTGGGTGAAACCGGGATCCGTATAATAACCTGTGAGGATCTGACACCGGGGGACGAAGTCGAGTTGCGGCTGCTGGTGCCGCTGCAGCCTCCGGCATGGCTGACTCTGTATGGTATTGTTTCCCGAGTGGATTGTTCAGAATCCCGAAATCGGGACGTAACGATCGTGTTTACAAATATGGATGATGATATCCGTCAAATGATACGGTATTATCTTTTGAACCGCCAGCGGGAAATGATCCGCAGGCTGAAAGGACTTGGCGAGTAGCCGTTTGTCCCGAATTTAAAAATCACATAATGGAATCCCATGTTTGTCATTTTAGGCATTATTATCGTATTTGGCATGATTATTGCTGGTTATCTGATGGAACATGGCCGTCTGTCTGTTTTGTTTCAACCGGCAGAGCTGGTCATCATTTTTGGTTCGGCGCTCGGGGCATTCATCATTTCAAACCCCAAAAAAATAATCATGTTGACCATCCGTGATACGCTGGGGCTTTTCAGTGCTAAGGACATTACAAAAGACAGTTATATCGAACTGCTGCTGCTGCTGAATGAAATTTTCTACAAGGTCAAACGGGAAGGGTTTCTGGCCATCGAGCAGGATATCGACAACCCGAAAGAAAGCGATGTTTTTTCAAAATATGAAAAAATCAAATCGGATCATCACACCGTGGATTTTATCTGTGACAACTTTCGAACCATTATATCTACCAACATGACGCCCTATGAACTGGAATCCCTGATGGAAGTGGATATCGAAGCCCAGCACCACGACCATATGGCCTCTGCCGAAAGCATTACCCGTGTAGCAGATGCCCTCCCGGGTCTTGGAATTGTAGCGGCTGTACTGGGTGTTGTGCTGACAATGGGAAAAATCAG
>JBFXFK010000169.1:0-10269 GCA_050179135.1 Desulfatirhabdiaceae bacterium
TACTGCTGCTCATGGACGTCAATATAATAGGATTCTTTCGTAGAGTCCAGACTTATTTTCAAAGAACAGATAATACAGAGAGTATTACTCCTCTCTATATTTTGCCACTAAATGGGATTGCACCCATTCGGACCTGATCATTTTAGCATCTCCACATCGGATGCACCCGTTTGAATGGTAATGGATAACATGATATGTGCCAACGCAGGTGAACAGGAGCCAATCCTGTCCAAAAACATTATTTCTGACAGGATTAACATAATTTACAGGATGGTGAGGATCAGGTTATTGATGCCTTATTTTCACAGCGAGGACACACGTATAAACCCATAGAAACGCAAATGTTTCTTAGCGCACTTAGTGCGTTTGCGGTATCACCATTTTTTTTCAATCCCATACCATCCTGTAAATCCTGTTAATCCTGTCCAAAAACACTTTTTCAGAAAGGAACCCCTCATGATTGGCGCAATAGCAGGAGACATTATCGGCTCGGTATATGAATGGGATCGCATCAAAACCAAGGAGTTTCCGCTATTCAGCCCCCCGTTGCACTTTCACGGATGACAGTGTTCTGACCATTGCACTGGCCGATGCCATTTTGACCGGTGCGGATTATGGCCAAAAAATGAAGGAGTATTATCATCGATCAGCTGCCGGTTATGGCGGGCGATTCCACCAATGGGCACAATCCCCTGACAGCCAGCCATACAACAGTTGGGGAAACGGGGCCGCCATGCGCATCAGCCCGGCCGGTTTTGCCTATGATAGCCTGGAGACCGTTCTGGAAAAGGCCGCAGAATTCACTGCCGTCACCCACAACCATCCCGAAGGCATCAAGGGTGGCCAGGCAACCGCGGCAGCCATCTTTCTGGCCAGAACCGGCCACTCCAAACCGGAAATCCGGGAGTATATCGAGATGACCTGCCACTATGATCTGTCACAGACACTGGATGACATCCGGCCGGATTACCGGTTCAGTGAGTCCAGCCAGAAGACCGTACCCCAGGCCATCATTGCATTTCTGGAATCGACCGACTATGAAGATGCCATACGAAACGCCATTTCACTGGGCGGTGACAGCGATACCCTGGCCTGTATCACCGGCGGCATTGCAGAGGCGTTTTATGGCGGTGTGCCGGAGTTGATCCGGAAACAGGCATTGGACATCCTGGATGATCCGTTACGGCGGATTACAGAAGCATTTTTGGACAGGTATATTTCCTGATGGATGGCGTTTTTTTGACAGGTTGAACATTATCCTTCCCAAAACCGGAAGGTGTTGCGAATTCGGAAACATGAAAGACAGGTTTCCCAACCGGTGTATCTATTCCTGATTGTCTTGGCATGGTTTTTTATTGCAAAATCTTTAACGGAAAAGAAACGCCTAATTTCATGGATATCCCTTTATCACGCAAAGTTCTTGTCAACTCTGAATCCTTGATATATTGAGAGATTGAAAAGAGATAGGGGATTACACCACAAGCAGAATAAAGAACTTTTATTGCAGCTACAACAAGAGGACTTTCCCGAATTGTAAAGATATACAGAAACTGTTGAATACTTGATGGGCCGCCTTCGGCGCTCCATCGCCCCGGATGCGGAGCGCGCACCATTTCTCAGTGAGTTGAAGTCTGCACGTCCAGGCCCATATCGAGTAGACGTGCTAACCCGTGCGCTCCTCATCCGGGGCATTGGGCTTCTTCAGAATCACATCATCACGAATGCTTTTCGCAAACCGGTTGGTTTTCATAATTCAATACGGAGGTCGTCTTGGCTGTAACTCCAAAAGCTGTCAAAAAGTTTGAAACAGATGAACCCACGCTCAAGTTGGCGGTTCTTATTGATGCTGATAATGCTCAGGCTACGATTATCGAAGGACTGCTTGCCGAAATCGCTACATTTGGAGAAGCTACCGTGAAGCGGATTTATGGTGACTTCACAGCGCAAGCAAGTACCCAGTGGAAAAAGGTACTTCAAAAGTATGCGATTAAACCGATTCAGCAATTTGCATATACGACCGGGAAAAATGCGACTGATAGTATGCTTATTATCGATGCGATGGATCTCCTCTATACCCGGCGTTTCGATGGCTTTTGTCTGGTCTCCAGTGATAGCGACTTTACCGGCCTTGCGCTCCGGATCCGCGAAGAAGGCTTAACCGTATTGGGCTTTGGCGAACAAAAAACGCCGGACGCCTTTCGGAATGCCTGTCATAAGTTTATCTTTACCGAAGTCCTGCATCCAGTCACACCGCCAAAGGTGGCCGCCATCACATCGCAGCTGGCGGCCACACGCACACCGCAGCCCATTGCAGTAACAGCAGGCGACCCCGCACCACCCCAGAAGGCGTCATCACCGGCGCTTCCGAAAAAGTTTATCCTCAAAGCTCTTGGAAGCACCCAGTATGATGATGCGGGGTGGGTCAATCTCGGTGCATTTGGGAATTATCTCACCAAGATCAAGCCAGATTTTGACCCCCGTCTCTACGGGTTCAAGAAATTAAGTGAGTTGGTGAAGAGCATGCGTGATGATCTTGAGATCGAAGAACGAAAAACAGCAGGCACAGCAGCAAAGGCGCTCTATATTCGTCGCAGGGTAGCACCTTAGATCGCTGTACCACTCCGTCCGCCGCCCAACAAGGCAAATTAACTCGGATGCAAATTCCGCTGCATTCCATTTGCACAGGTTATTTTCAGAGTTAGCCGGTGTGAAGTGGATCTATGACAAAACCAAATACACAACCTGTGCCAGTGAAAATAGGGTTATGCGTAATATGTTCAGCGGAGTGAAACAATAATCGTGATTGGAAACTTGTGGCAATGAACAGAGAAGAAACTAAGCCAACCTGTTTGGATTTTTTTGCTGGTAGCGGACTCGTGGCAGAAGGGTTGAAAGGCTTTTTTCAAACCGTCTGGGCTAATGACATCTGTCAAAAAAAGGCCAAGGTCTTTTGCGCCAATCATGATAGAAATGTCTTCCATCTTGGTTCAATAGAGGATGTGAAAGGCACTGATTTACCCTCTGCTCTTTTGTCATGGGGGAGTTTTCCGTGCCAGGATCTTTCTTTGGCCGGGAACATGGGCGGGCTTTCAAGCTCCCGAAGCGGGCTATTCTGGCAATGGCTCCGGGTGATGGACGAACTTCCGTACCGGCCTCCGCTGGCGGTCGCTGAAAATGTTGTCGGTTTAGTATCTGCTGCGAAGGGAGTTCACTACAGAGAACTTCACAACGCCTTAGTTGAAAAAGGATATAAAGTCGGTTCGGTCATGATTGATGCCTCCCATTGGGTACCGCAATCGAGAAAACGTATATTCGTCGTCGCCGTTGATGCCGGGATTCCGAGAGGTAAATTTGAAACCGATCATCCTGGTTGGTGTCACCCTGACTCTATCGTTCGGGCGGCAAAGGGGTTAAACGGCTGGATATGGTGGAATCTTCCCAAGCCGCCGACGAGAAAGAATAAACTTGATGATCTGATTGACTTTTCTGCGCCCTGTGATGAACCTGAAAAACAGGAGCGCCTACTTCAATTGGTGCCGGAAAGGCATCGTGAGAAAATGATAACCGCTTCCAAAAACGGTCGAGCGGTTTTCCCAGGTTATAAACGCATCCGGCATGGGCAACAGGTTTTAGAATTACGTTTCGATGGCATCGCCGGATGTCTGCGAACTCCCGAAGGCGGTAGCAGTCGTCAGTTTCTGGTCATAAAAGACAATGGCTCATTCAGGACCAGACTTCTAACCGTCAAGGAAGCGGCCGCCCTGATGGGTGCACCGAAAGATTATAAACTACCCGGCACCTATAACGACGGATACAAGGCGATGGGCGACGCTGTCGCCGTTCCGGTCTCCCGTTATCTCGCGGAGAACTTGCTTTTCCCGCTCGCTGAACTGATTAAGGAGAGAGGTTTCTGATGCCTTTCGATGAAAAACTCAAGGAATTCGCCCAGAAAAATCGCATGAAGGGCAAAGGACCGCTTTGCGTTGCCTTGGTCGTGACGCGCCATGGGAAAAAACTCGGAATACCGCTTGACCCGGAATCGTTGCTCACCGACGGCGGCGGGCAGGTCATGGGCCTTGGAAAATCAGCAGTGCAATCCATCCTGAAAGAACATGGCATTGATCGTATCCTGGCCGAGGAAGGAGGACGTACCAGCAGGGGCAGCGTGGGCAAAATGCGAAAGTATGTCGCCTTCCTGAACGAACTGCATGCTTCAGACCCCATTGATTTCAAACAGTTGGAATTGTGGTGGATTGAACGCGTGCGGGAGTTTCTCTCGGGCAAGCCCTTCGTTTTTCGATTCGATGCCTCCAAATCCCTTCGCGCCGTGATTCGGGATTTACTTTCTCAAGCCGAAAAGCGACAAGCGCAGGCCAACGGTTCGACTTTTGTCGGAACTATGCTGCAACATCTGATCGGCGCAAAACTGAACCTTTTGCTTTCTTCGCCACTCCAGCATCACGGCGCCAACGTCGCTGACGACGTATCAGGCAGGGACGGCGATTTCATCGTGGAGGATGTCGCTATTCACGTCACCACATCCCCTTCCGAAGCACTTATCCGAAAGTGCAGGAGAAATCTCGACAACGGCATGAAGCCCGTCATCATCACAACCTATCGAGGGGCTGTGTTGGCGGAAGGGCTGGCCGAACAAGCCGATATGGCCGACAGACTTGATGTTTTTGAGGCGGAGCAGTTCATAGCGGGTAATCTTTATGAAATCGGCAAGTTTGCCCAGATTGGCCGCCGAACCACAGCAGAGCAGCTTATCTCAGAATACAACGCCATAGTGGATGAATGCGAGACTGATCCCAGTTTGAGAATTGATGTCGCTCGATGACCGATGTTTTCCCAAACGATAAACGAAGCTGGATCATGAGCCGGGTTCGAGAGAAAAACACTTCTCCTGAACTCAAGGTCAGGTCGCTGGTTCACCAGCTCGGATTTCGTTTTCGGCTTCACCGGAAAGATCTCCCTGGAAAACCTGATCTGGTTTTCCCTTCCCGCAAAAAAATCATTTTTGTTCACGGCTGCTTCTGGCATGGGCACAACTGCGCAAGGGGCAATCGTGTACCAAAAACAAATTCGAAATATTGGATTGAAAAAATACACCGCAACACCGAGAGGGATGTCAAACATCAATCCGATCTGAAAGCATTGGGTTGGGATGTATTGGTAATTTGGGAATGTGAAATTGGAGATTCAGAAATAATTACAAAAACAATTCACCTTTTTCTACAAGACTAATGACAGCGCATAACAACCGCATCAATACTAACTGGCAATTCCGCTGGGCTCTACTGCCAGCCAGTTATGCGACAAAACAAATTGGACGAATTCAACGGGTAAAGGGATGTTCGATCATCCGTTCGTTCCGAGCGTGCGTCAATTAGTTATTTTGATAGATGGTTATTTGATTCAGGGGGCTGAAGCAATCGGAATAAAGGCTGGTAATCATATATAACTAACTGAAAATACTTATTTATAATGTTTTTTTACCTTATCGGGTTTATTTGACGGCTATTTGATCGAGCCGAGCGGAAACCCATGAAAACAACCTCCCGAAAAGCCTTTGAGACCCACGTGGAGGAAGTCCCGGTTCAAAGAAGCGGCTGGCATCACGGCACCAACGCCGAATGGGATGTGGAGAGGGTACCGGGACGCTGGTAAGTTCGTTAAGGAAATTTTCAACAGGCCGAATTCATATGATTTATCAACATCTCCATATTGTCACACTGTTTCCATGATCCGAAAAACTCCGCAACCCAAAACCATCCTTTAAAAAAAGTAAACATGGATGATATAAAAGGTGCGGTTAAAAGTCTGCTCAATGGAGAAGAAACCAATGTCACCAGCAGTCTTAAGAAAGGGGCCATACAGATTCTATTTTGTCAGCCACGATTTACAGGAACCACCTCATGTTCATATTGACAGGGGTGCATTTTCAGCGGCCTATAATCTCGGTTTTTCAGCCCGGGAACTCCGTAAATTGGAAGAAATTACATCGGAACACAAACAGGAATTATTGGAGGCATGGAATGATTACTTTGGAACCCAAGGCCGGTGAACGCATTGTTGATGTATGTGTCACGGATGATACCATCCGTGTCGATCTTCTTGACGGGCGCACCATCACCGCACCCCTGGCATGGTATCCCCGACTGTTGCATGCAACACCGGCCCAACGGAAAAATTGGCAACTTGGGGGGGCGGGATATGGGATTCACTGGCCGGATATTGATGAGGATCTGAGCTCGAGAGGCCTCTTGCAGGGCGCTCCTGCCCCCCGTTTAGTGGCCGTTGCTGCATAAAATTCAAGTATCCAAAGGTACCGGGATGTCGGTAAGGCTGGCGACTACGTGGAGCACCGGGACGCTGGTAAGTTCGTTAATTAAATATTCAACAGGCTGAATTCATATGATTTATCAACATCGTCATATTGTCGCACTGTTTCCATGATCTGAAAAACGCTGCAAATCAAAACCATCATTGGGAAAAATATGACAACCCAATCATTTCCCCTGCAACTGCAAAACGGCCATATCTTCACCGGGATCAGCGGTTAGACATTTCTTCCCGACCCCGATGCCCCAACCAGTTTTGGAACCGATTCGTCTGTCACCCGGCATGACAGGACATGTGATCTGCCATCTACCTATCCGGGACTGAGCGCATCCGCTCTGTCGAATCTGGTCCAGAATCCGGTGTCCGGCATACTGGGCGCGGATATTGTCAACCAGTTCGATGTGTTGATTGACTGCCCGATCGGCAGCATTTTCTTTTCGACAGAATCGATGGAATACAACGGGGACGATATCGCCACTGATGAGTTCATGGGGATACCACTCATTGAAGCGACCATTGCAGGGGTATCCCGTCGAATGTTTTTTGATACCGGCGCCCAGATATCCTATCTCCAGGATGAATCCATTTCCGGGTTTCCGCCAATGGGCAGTATGACTGATTTTTATCCGGGATTTGGTCAGTTTGAGACAGAGACGTTTCGTGTTGAATTTCAGATTGGCAAAGATACCTTTTCGCTTCGGTGCGGCACCCTGCCGGATTTGCTGGGGATGACCCTGATGATGGCCGATGCCGATGGAATCATCGGCAATGAAATTCTGCGAAATAGCGTACTCACCCCTGCGGAAATAGAATACTTTACAGGATCGTATCGACCAGTCTTTGACGAATCCTCCGATTCTTGATACGAATAAAATCAACAGGAATTGATTCCATGATCGATGAAATTAGGCAAAAGGTTGCAACCGGACAATATGAATATTCAAGACATGCGGTTGATCAGGCTATCAAAAGGCGAATTGCCGTTCATGAGATAACCGAGGCCATCGCATCCCAATGTCTCATCATTGAGGATTATCCGGATGACAAATACGGACCGAGCTGTCTGATATTTGTTGTTACAAAGGCAAAACGTCCGCTGCATATTCATTGCAGCTATCCAGAAAGACCACTGGTTAAAATCATAACGGTTTATGAGCCAGATAAAGACCTATGGATCGACAATAGGGTCAGGAGGAAAACATGACTGAAAATCCAATCAAAGAAACATGCGAAGACCAGCACGTAACATATACTCTTGAAATGGATGGAAAGTTCTATATCGTAGAGCATGTTCCGGCCCGGGTGTGCATGGAGACTGGGGAACAGTATTTTGCACCGGAGACGGTTGAAAAATTGCAGAAGATCATTTGGGGACAAAAAAAGCCGGTCAAGATGATCGAAACCCCTGTTTATGAATTCGGGTTAGCGGCTACAGGTTCCTGAGAAATGAACACAATGGGCGCCGGGATGCTGGTAAGTTTGTCAACTAAATCTTCAACAGACTGAATTCAAATGATTTATCAACATGGTCATATTGTCGCACGGCTTCACTGATCCCAAAATCGCTGCAAATCAAAACCATCATTGGGAAAAATATGACAACCCGATCATTTCCCCTGCACCTGCAAAACGGCCATCCCTTACCGGGATCAGCGGTCAGACATTTCTCCCGACCCCGGAGACACAGAAGTGACAGAGAAGATCATTGCAATAAAGGGTTTTTCTCTGTCTGAATCTTCACTCCCATTACGACAAGGAAATTGCGTTGGAATATTTGCACAACAGGCTTTAAAAAGAAATCCATCACCCCCCTGTAAATCCGGTTCTATATGACTTATATTCCGAGTTCAATTTTCGCATTTTGAATAAAAAACAGGGGCGTTCAATGACCGTCAAGAAAAAATTATCACCCATCCAGTTTGAAAGAAGGCTGTTCAAGGCCAAATCATTCAAGGAAATCAATACCATCATCGTCAAGGGCGCCAGGGAACACAATCTGAAGAATGTGGATGTGGAGCTGCCCAAGAAAAAGTTTATCGTTTTCACCGGCGTATCGGGTTCCGGGAAATCCAGCCTGGCATTTGACACCATTTTTGCCGAGGGCCAGCGCCGGTATGTGGAATCGCTTTCCGCCTATGCCCGGCAATTCATCGGCCAGATGGAAAAACCCAAATACGACACCATCCGCGGGCTGTCCCCCACCATTTCCATCGAACAGAAATCCGCCAGCAAAAACCCGCGTTCCACGGTCGGCACCATCACCGAGATTTATGATTATCTGCGGGTGCTCTTTGCCCGAATCGGTGAGCAATACTGTTGCAAATGCGGCCAGAAGGTCGGTGAGGGAAATGCCCAGACCATGGTTCAGCAGATCATGGAAATTCCCCCATCCTCAAAGATTCTGATTCTGGCGCCCATTGTGGAAAACCGGAAAGGTGAACATCGCAAGCTGCTGGATGATCTGAAATCCGAGGGGTTTTCCCGGGTCCGCATCAATGGTGTGGTTCAAAATATGGAGGATGTTCAGGGGCTGGCCAGACACAAGAAACATAACATCGAGGTGGTGGTGGATCGCCTGAGCATCCGGGATGATGACGATTTCAGGCTTCGTCTGACAGACTCGGTGGAAACCGCCCTGCGGCTGGGAAACGGTCAGCTTGTCGTGCATGTTCTTGGCCGGGAGGACCTGAAAATGAGCGAAGCCCGGTCCTGCTGCGGCATTGCCTATCCGGAACTGGAACCGCCGCTGTTTTCCTTCAACTCGCCCCTTGGCATGTGTCCGGACTGCAATGGCATCGGCAGCCAACTGTATATGGATGCGGATAAAATTGTGCCGGACCCGGAACTGACCATCCGGGAAGGTGCTGTCGCACCCTGGCGGGGCTATTTTTCCAAAAAAAACGGAGACAGCGGTTCCTGGGGCATTCAGCAGTTGAATGCCATGTCGGAACAATGGGGCATCGATTTTGACATACCCTGGAAAAATCTGCCCGAGGAACAGAAAAATATCATCTTGAACGGTTCCAATGGCCGGGAGCTGATGGTCCGGTGGGATTCGGAAAAGATTCACGGCGACTTTCAGACCTCATGGGAAGGTCTGGTCAACATGATGATGCGCCGATACATCCAGACCCAGTCCGAAAGCCAGAAACGCTATTACAATTCCTTCATGTCCGACCGGCACTGCCATACCTGCGGCGGCAAACGCCTCAAACCCGAGGTGCTGAATGTCCGGGTGTCCGGCCATTCCATTATTGACATCACCCGGATGACCATTGCCGAAGCCTACCGGTTTTTAAGTGACATGACGCTGGCCGGAAACCGGCAGCTCATCGCCTCCGAACTGCTGAAGGAAATCAACAGCCGCCTGGGATTTCTGCTGAATGTCGGTCTGGACTACCTGTCCCTGGACCGGAAGGGCCCATCCCTGTCCGGTGGAGAATCCCAGCGAATCCGCCTGGCCTCGCAGGTCGGTTCCGAGCTCACCGGTGTTCTGTACATTCTGGATGAACCGTCCATTGGTCTGCATCAGCGGGACAACATCAAACTGCTGGAAACCCTGTGTCATCTACGGGATATCGGCAACACGCTCATTGTCATCGAACATGACCAGGAGACCATGGAAGCTGCGGACTGGATTGTGGATATCGGCCCGGGCGCCGGCCTTCTGGGAGGGCAGATCGTGGCCCAGGGAACCCCGGAGGAGATCCGGAACAATCCGGTTTCCATCACCGGCAGATTTCTGAGCGGTCAGGACCGGATTGAATTGCCAAAGATCCGACGGCCGGCCGGAAAGGACTGGATCACCATTCAACATGCGCAGGAAAACAATCTGGACAATGTCACGGTCAGGATTCCACTGGGCCTGCTGGTGGCGGTGACCGGTGTTTCCGGAGCCGGCAAATCCACCCTGATCAACCAGAT
>JBFXFK010000170.1:0-10209 GCA_050179135.1 Desulfatirhabdiaceae bacterium
CTTCCATATTCAAAAACCCGGGGGGAATCCGCAGAACCAGATCCAGATTCCGACTGTTCCAGGATCTGATTTCACAAACCGCAGAACATACATCCGATACCTGTTCCGCCCGCGCAAACGCCGTCATACTCTGAATCATGTCACCACATCCTTAAGGCTATGCAAATCCGCGATATATTTCCGGCGCACCATCACCAGATATTTCTGTATATTTTCCCGGGCGTAATCCGGATAGGTCCAGGGCAGGGTTTGAAAAGCGCCATTCTGATATAACAGGGTCAAATCCGCATAAATACCGTTTCCGATATGGATGCGATGGGCAAAATTTTTTCCGGTTGCCAGAACAAAGCGCTCCCGTAACAGGTATCCCGGATCAATATTGACGGTTCGCCGGTCACCTTCGACCATATCGGATTCAATGGTATTCGTCATGATTTTGATTTCGGACAGGTCATCCTGGTGAATCAGTTTGCCAAACGACATCATCCGCCGGAATAGCGGTCCGCCCATTTCTTTCCCGTAATAGGATGTAAAATCAAATGGAAACCACGGGCTGACGGTATCCGGAATACCCCGTTTTTCAATCAGGCGGTTGACAACACCTGAAAACCGGCTTTTGTCCTTCAAAAAAACCCCGATCACCAGTTTGGCGGGGGATGGATTTCCGGGCCTGCTCATGGGGCTGTTGGCAGCGGTTTGGCCTCATCGATCAGCATGATGGGAATATCATCCCGAATTTCATACATGAGTTTGCAATGATCACAGATCAGCCCATCCTGGGATGGGTTGAGATAAATTTCGCCCTTGCATTTCGGGCATGCCAGTATTTTCAGTAATTCCGGGTTGATTGCCATTGTGGTTTTCTCCTGTAAACATCAATCAAACATATTTTCATGGTAAATGCTCATGAATCATTCCGGATGCTTCACCCCCAGGAATGTAAATGGAAGGCCCATAGTAGCCCGGGTTTCCATACCCGGGGATCGGAATTTACCGCTTCATTCCCGGGTAAAGAAACCCGGGCTACGATGGATCAATACACACGATTCATATTTGGATACCGAGTGTATTTTCACGATAACCCTTTGTCCTTCATCCTTTCAACAATGCCCGTCGTGCTGTATCCCTGAAGCAGGGGCACCAGACAGACCTGGCCGCCGTAAGCCTCGACAACATCCCGGCCAACCACCTGATCCAGCCGGTAATCATTGCCCTTGACCAGGATATCCGGCTGAAGTGCGGCAATCAGTAGCAGGGGGGTGTCTTCGTCAAACAGAACCACCATATCCACGCTGGAAAGCGCACCGAGAATGGCGGCCCGATCCCTTTCGGTCACAATCGGGCGGCTGTCTCCTTTCAGCCTCCGCACCGAGGCATCCGTATTCAGCCCCACGACCAGCCGGTCCCCAAGCATTCTGGACTGATTGAGCAGATGAATATGGCCCGGATGCAGCAGGTCATAACAGCCATTGGTAAACACAATGCGGTTTCCGGCCGTTTGCCAGGCTTTGATCTGAATCTGGGCAGCGTCCAGGGATGCAATCTTTCCGGCGCAACAATCCGGTTGAACCTGATCGGCATACCGCAGCGTGTCCATCAGCTCGGCCTGTAAGACAGGCTGGGTTCCCAGTTTGCCGACCACCACTCCGGCCGCCATATTGGCCAGACGGGACGCATCCACAAATGAAAGCCCCAGAGCCAGACCGGCGGTCAGTGTGGCGATGACCGTGTCCCCGGCGCCGGAGACATCAAAGACCTCGCGGGCCCTTGCCGGAATCCGTATCGATTCATCATCCGACTGGATCAGAATCATGCCTTTGGCCCCACGGGTGACCAGCAGGTGGTCTATTTCCAGGTGATGCCGCAGAATTCTGGCGGCATCGATCAGATCGGATTCATTTTCCTCGAACTGTTTTCCCACAGCCAGTTCCAGTTCCGCGGTATTCGGGGTGATGCAGGTTGCCCCGCCATACCGGGCCCAGTCCGTACCTTTGGGATCGACTATGACCGGAATCATTCTTTTCCGGCATTCCCGAATCATATCCTGGCAAAGTTTTTCGGTTTTAAAAATACCCTTGCCATAATCGGACAGAATGACACCATCAACCGTTTCAATTTTTTCCCTGAAAAAATCCCAAAGCGCCGTAACCGTTTTCTCACCCAAAGCATCCGGTTCTTCCTCGTCCAGCCGAAACAACTGCTGTCCCTGGGCCATGATCCGTGTTTTGGTAATGGTGGGCCTGTGATCATCCGGAATCAGCCTTGTTTCAATCTTCCTGCTTCGCAAAATCGATTCCAGACGTTCGCCCATGGCATCCATGCCGCAGACACCCAGAAGCGTCACCCGGCATTCCAGGCCGGACAAATTGGCGGCGACGTTTCCGGCGCCTCCGGGGGTTTCGGATCGTTTTCGGATGCGCACGACCGGAACCGGGGCCTCGGGAGAAATCCGGCTGACCTCTCCCCAGATGTACCGGTCCAGCATGACATCCCCGATCACCATAATTCTTGTTTTGGATAGACGTTTCAGATCGATATTCATGGTTTAAAATGTAAAATCTTCAATCAGGAAAGGACCGTGTGCTGGAAGGGAACGATTACATTAATCCCTGGAATTTTATCAAAATCTGCATTATCTTCAGTCACAATATCAATAATTCCATGTTCCTTCATGCAGGCTGCAATCGTGGCATCCCAGATATGCACATGGTATTGCGATACCAGATCAATTGCCTCCAAAAACGTGTGAATGTCCCTGTCGATCAATCTCCAACTATCCGATTTTGCCATATCATCAATGATGCTTCTGGCCTCTGCCACCTCTATTGGGGAGGTCACTTTTCGGGTCATCACAACAAAAAATTCCATTAGATTCTGAACACAGACAACGCCACCACCGTTTTTCCAAATCTCTGCAAGTATGTCTCTGGCAATCGGGTTTTTTATCGTTTCAGACAAATCATAAGCATAGACAAGAACATTGGTATCAATCAGCCGTTCTGTCATACAAATCCTCACGATGGGTATATAATTTTTTCCCAAGGTTAAAGCCTGTTTCCAGGAGGTGTAACTGTCGCTGTCTGATTTCATCTTGTTTTTCTTGATAGATCGTAGAAAAACTGATCATGACAGGAGTGCCTCGAGGCAGTTTGACAGGACTTTCGAGACGAATCACGTTTCCTTCGACAATCCCTTTATATATTTGTTTCAATGGCTTACCTTTTTTCAATTCATGCATTCCATATCAAATACATCTCAATTCACACAATAGCGGTCCCGCCGATCTTCCAGGTCCCGAATCACGGCTTTTTTAAATCCATCATATCCGTTTGTTGCCAGAAGCGCACGACGGTATCCGGCGATATCCACCTGCTGCAAGCGCATCCGCAGGGTTTTAAAAATACGGGGAATCCATTGACCGGGGATCTGAACATGGTGAAGCCCGGCGCTTAAGGTAATCAGCATCTTTCCATCGGGAATGGCCTGAATCACATCCGCAACGCCCCCCAGAACGGTCATGGGTTTCCCCTGATTGTCCAGGCCCGTGGCCCGTTTCATGCGGCCTTCCGGCATGATGATGACCATTGAGTCGGGCTTCAGGCTTTCCAGAACCAAAAGCCAGCTATTATCCCGTTTTCGGGTCACCTGCACAACATTTTTTGCGACCATGCGGAAAAAATATCCCATGACCGGTCTTCGGATTGCCTTGTCTGCCACCGGCATCAGTCCCTGACAGGCGATTTTCTTTAAGAACCGGTTGGGAAACCCGCCCACAAACAGGGGTTCATACAGGCTGGTGTGATTCAGGAATACCACCAGCCGCAAGTCTGACCAGGGGTCCCGGGGCGCGGCTTCGATCCAGGCCAAATCAACCCGGTAAAATAGTCGACTGAAACCCTTTACAATCAGAAGCATGGCAAAAATGAATTTCTCTCTCATATCGCCGTATCCGATTTTTTCCCATCATCAGAGTTTATCTGTTTTTTTCGCTAGTTTCTTCCAGGAATTCGTTCACCCAGCTCATTGCAGCCATCATATTGGGGAATCCGGTGGTGGTCAATGCCAGCAGAACGGCATGGTGGATTTCGTCAACCGTGGCGCCGGACGCAACCGCTTTTCGGGTGTGGGACATGACCGCACCACGGGAATTGGCGCCAATGGCGATGCCCAGCTTGACCAGATCCTGTGTTTTTGTATCCAGGGGACCAGCCTCGCGGCAGGCGATGCCAATCTGTTTGTACTGATCGAATACTTCCGGATATTTCTCTGAAAATTTTTTATAGATATTGGGTAGATACATGGTTTTTCTCCTTTTTTGGTTTTGTGGGGTTCGGTTATCCATTCGAATCCATCCAGGTTATTTCATTGAGAGCCGGTAGGTCAGGTTGGCCGGTTCCTTGGCCTACCTGACTGCGATTGGCGCTTGGCTGCCTACATGTGCTGTCAGGGAGCCACAAAAAGCCGTGGCACCCTGACCTACGCCGGGAGCCCGGCCGGAATGCCGTATGCCGCGCCTTCAGCCTTCAGTCTTCAGTCTTCAGCCTTCAGCCTTCAGCACTCCCCTACCGCGACTGAGCCACAGTAAATGCAATCACATTGACCACATTTTCCATGTCCGTATCGCGTTGAAGCACATTGAAGGGTCTGCTGATACCCATCAAAAATGGCCCAACCGCCTTGGCCCCACCCAATCGATAGAGCAGTTTATACGCGGCATTGCCCGCATCCAGACAGGAAAACACCAGAACATTGGCAGGAGATCCCAATCGGTTGAAGGGAAACAGGCGACTCAGAATCTCTTCGGAAACCGCTGTATCCGCCTGCATTTCACCATCGATGATCAGATCCGGATTGCGCTTTCTGGCAATTTCCACAGCCTGTTCCATGCGTTTGGCATCCGGATGGTTGGTGCTTCCAAAATTGGAAAAGGATATCATGGCCACCACCGGTTTGATATCGAAAAACCGGACCATTTCGGCTGACAGGATTGCAATTTCGGCAAGATCCTCTGCGGATGGGTGGATGTTAACCGTGGTGTCGGCCAGAAACAGGGTGTGTTCACGAAAGATCATCATGTAAATGCCCGAAACCTTGGATACGCCCGGCCGCCTGGGAATGACCTGAAGCACCGGACGGATGGAATCCGGATACGACCGGCTGACGCCGTGAACCTGGCCGTGAACCAGTCCCTCGTGAACCATCATGGCGCCAAAAACCAGCCGGTTTCGCAATTGCCACCGGGTTTCCGCCGGCGACCATCCTTTTCTGGCGCGCATTTCAAACAGTCTGTCCGCAAACCGTTCATACAGCGGACTTTTGAGATGATCCATGATTTCGATGCCATCCAGCGGAATATTCAGGTCCCGGGCCATGAACCGGATTTCATCCTCATTGCCCAGAAGCAGGGGGGATGCGATTCCCTCGCGTGCCGCCTGATGGGCAGCACGAAGAATGGTGGGGTGATTGCCTTCCGGAAGTACAATCCGTTTGGGATTCTGCTGTGCGCTGAAAATGATTTTTCGCATCACTTCCCGCTCTGGCCCCAATCGGGTTTCAAGCCGTTGCAGATACACCTGCTGACTGGGAATGGCAATTCGCGCCACACCGCTGGAAACCGCGGCATTGGCCACAGCCGGTGTCACTTTCAGCAGCACCCGGGAATCCAGTGGTTTTGGAATGATATAGTCCGGACCAAACCGGATCGGTTTCCCGCCATAGGCCCGGATCACCGAATCCGGAACATCTTCACGGGCCAGTTCTGCCAGGGTTTTGACCGCAGCGATTTTCATCTCGGTGTTGATGGCCATGGCCCGAACATCCAGAGCCCCCCTGAAAATAAACGGAAACCCCAGAACATTGTTGACCTGATTGGGATAATCCGATCGTCCGGTCGCCACAATGGCATCCGGCCGGGCAGATTTGGCATCATCATAATCGATTTCGGCATCCGGATTGGCCAATGCAAATATGATGGGATTCCGGTTCATCTGCCGCAGCATCTGGGGTGTAAACGCTCCCTTTGCAGACAGCCCCACCAGAACATCTGCGCCGCATGCCGCCTCATCCAGGGTTCGCATTTCCGTGTCGATGGCAAAGGCATCCTTGTATGGGTTCATACCCTTTTCCCTGCCTTTGTAGATGACACCCCTGGAGTCGAGCATGATAATATTTTCCCGTTTGCACCCCAGTTGGATGTACAATTCGGCGCTGGCAATGGCCGCAGCGCCGGCGCCATTGATGACAACCCGAAGCGTTTCCATTTTTCGGTCTGTCAAAAGACAGGCATTCAACAGGGCCGCGCTGGATATGATGGCGGTTCCATGCTGATCGTCATGAAACACGGGAATGGCCATCTGTTTTTTCAGTTCTTCTTCAATGTAAAAGCAGTCCGGCGCCTTGATGTCCTCCAGATTGATGCCACCAAATGTCGGTTCCAGCAACCGGACGGTTTTAATGAATTCATCCGGATCGGATGTATTGATTTCAATGTCAAACACATCGATATCGGCAAACCGCTTGAACAAAACCGCCTTGCCCTCCATAACCGGTTTTCCGGCCAGGGGGCCGATATTGCCCAAACCCAGCACAGCACTGCCGTTGGTAATGACGCCAACCAGATTGCCGCGGGATGTATAGTCGAATGACAAATTCGGATTTTTCTGAATTTCAAGACAGGGAACCGCGACACCCGGGGTATAGGCCAGACTGAGATCCCGCTGGGACAGACAGGGTTTGCTTGGAACCACTTCGATTTTTCCGGGTCTGGGTTCCATGTGGTACAGCAACACTTCTTTTTCAAATGGATTCATGATAACTGCTTTCAGTGGGGTTGGATTTGATGTGAATCATGGAATGGCCGAACGGGTTACCAAGGCCTGTTTTCCAATCAATCCATCTTTTCAATTTTTTGTCTTCCGATCTTCCTCATTGGGTCGATTATTATCACCTTGACAGCCTGTTGTAAATTTTTTATTAATTAAACCATCAATCGATCATATGGCGCCCTCACGGGCCGAACAGGGAATCCGGTGCAAATCCGGAACGGACCCGCCGCTGTAACCGGGGACAGGTTCCGCATTCAGCCACTATCCACCATGGATGGGAAGGCGCGGAAACCATGGATGATCCGGAAGTCAGAAGACCTGCCCTATGATCACCCCTTGAGGAGATGGCAAATCCCCGGGCACCATGCCCGGGGATTTTTTTTTATGCAAAAGGAGATCAGATATGAAACCGGATTTGAAGCAGATTGTCGATCGGATTGAACCCGTCAACCCGGAATGGATTCAAAAAGCCCAGGCAAGAACCGCGCAGTTGGCCATGCCCCCCAGAGCATTGGGCGCCCTTCATGACATTTCAGAGCGTCTTTGCGGGATTTTGAAGACCCTGACACCATCAGTTGCAAAAAAGGCCGTGGTGATCATGGCAGGGGATCATGGCATTGTGGCGGAAGGCATCAGCGCCTTTCCCCAGCAGGTAACCGGCGCCATGGTACAGACGTTTCTGGTTGGCGGCGCCGGCATCAATGCCCTGTCCCGCCAGGTGGGCGCAGATGTGTGCGTCGTGGATATGGGGATCATACCGGAATTTCAACCCGACCAACTGAAGGGCGGAGAAAAGCTGATGATCCGGAAAATCCGGAAAGGAACCCATAATTTTTTAAAAGGCCCGGCCATGTCCCGTGATGAAGCGAAAGCATCCATACTGTCGGGTTTTGAGGCAGCCGCTCAGCTTTTTGAAAATGGGCTGGATATTCTGGGCACCGGTGATATGGGTATCGGAAACACCACGCCATCTGCGGCAATTGGCACCGTATTGACCGGTGCGGATCTCGCCGACATGACCGGCCCTGGAACCGGACTGAATGCCGCGGGTGTCATCCACAAACAGCATATTCTGAAAACAGCCATTTCACACAACAGGCCGGACCCCAAGGATGGCCTGGATGTTCTGTCCAAAATCGGCGGGTTTGAAATCGGGGGAATTGCCGGATTGATTCTGGCCGCAGCCGCATATCAAAAACCGGTTGTCATCGATGGATTCATCTCGACTGCCGGCGCCCTGATTGCCCATGCCCTGTGCCCCAACGTTCTGGACTACATCTTTTCAGGCCACTGTTCCGAAGAACCGGGCCATCGGCTGATGCTGGATTATCTGAAACTGACCCCCATACTGAATCTGGGCATGCGGCTGGGTGAGGGCACAGGAGCGGTTCTGGCCATGGGCATCATGGACGCGGCTGTTCAAATGTTCCGCCATGTCTTGACTTTTGAAGAGGCAGGAGTTGCGGGAAAAGAGCGATAGCGGCAGGGCCCAAATACCTATCCGCATCATCTGATGGTGGATTGAAAACCGTGTTCACCCGGAACAGCCGTTGACAAAACCGTTGATTTGTTTCATTAGATGACCAGGATAATGCAGAGAAGTTGAAATCATTCTGTTGATACATATTCAGCGTGATCGTGGCCCCCTGACTGTTTTCAGAAATGAAAAGGAACCTTATGTCTGATGATCGCAAATACCGGTTTTCATGGGATCTTCTGGGTGATATTCTGACAGGTCGCCCCAATCTTGGCAATCAGACCCGACTTGAAGTGTATCGCCTGATGCAGTTTGCCTTTCGTGATGTGATCGAACAGCACGTCGGCGCGGAAAAAACCGATCAGATATTTTATGAGGCCGGCGCACTGGCAGGCAAGGAATTTTTTGCAAACCTGCTCTCACCAACACAGGACCTGAACGAGTTTGTTTGCCAGCTTCAGCAGGTTCTCAAAGAGTTGGGTATTGGAATTCTTCGTGTCGAAAAGGCGGATATGGAAACGGGTGAGCTTGTTCTGACCATATCCGAGGATCTGGACTGTTCCGGATTACCGGAGCTTGACTACGAGGTTTGCACCTACGATGAGGGGTTCATCGCTTCGCTTCTGGAAAGCTTTTCCGGCATTCCTTTCAATGTCAGGGAAATCGATTGCTGGTGTACCGGTGACCGGACCTGCCGCTTTGTCGCAACGGCAATCAAGTGATCCCAAAATGATCCCGCCGCCTGCCAAACATTCAGAACTGCTTGATACGGCGATCAAATCCCTTCAGGATATACTGACCGCCCGGAATGTGCCAACAGAGCCTTTGAACGAATTGGTTTCCGTTGCCGGTTTTGCAGACCTCTACAAAACCCTGCTGGAAGTCCGCCATGCCATTATGGCCATTGCTTCAGGGGATCTGATGTATCCCATTCACATGAAAGGCTATGTACCCGGTGCGATAAAGGGCATGCAGGCATCTTTGCGCCATCTGTCCTGGCAGACCAAGGCAATCGCTTCGGGTGACTATTCCCAGCGGGTTGATTTTATGGGAGAGTTTTCTGAAGCCTTCAATACCATGGTGATGCAACTGGATGAGACCATGCACAAGCTGCGCCTGCGAGAGCAGGATCTTGAAAAAATGGCCCGAACAGATCCTTTGACCGGCGCCAACAACCGCGGCTATTTCATGGAACTGCTTCAGGCGGAAATTGAACGCAGTCAGCGCTATCATCATACATTTTCCATAATGATGATGGATGTGGATCACTTCAAATCCGTCAATGACACCCATGGGCATGCAGCAGGTGATGAGGCCCTTCGAACCATGATTCGTGTTTTTCAGTCTTCCGGACTCCGTAAAAGTGACTTCTGGGGCAGGATCGGCGGAGAAGAATTTGCAGTTGCGTTGCCGGAAACAGGCATTCGTGCAGCCTGCGAGGTAGCGGAACGATTGCGGTCAAATCTCTCAAGGGCCACTATTTCCTATGCGGATACACACTTCTTTATTACGGCCAGCATTGGCATCAGCCAGTTCAAACCCGGAGACACCCGGGAAGCCGTTCTTCATCGTGCGGATCAGGCCATGTACACGGCCAAACAGACCGGCAGAAACCGGGTGTGTCTGTTTCCGGATTAACTCGTGTTACTCAATACTCATATCTCAATACTCTGTACAAGGAGTCTCATGTATCCCTATCTGTTCAGTCCCATCAAAATCAATGGGGTGGAAATCAAAAACCGGATCGCCTACCCGTCACTTGGCCTGTTGTATTCCTATGACATGAAACTCAATGACCGGTACTATCATTATTTCAGGGAAAGAGCTGCCGGCGGCGCAGGCCTGATCACGGTTGGTCCGGTCGGTGTGGATTTTCTGGGATCGGGCCTTCTGGCCCTGTCCCTGGCC
>JBFXFK010000171.1:0-10186 GCA_050179135.1 Desulfatirhabdiaceae bacterium
CAATGACAAGACCTTCTTCTGCCTGACGAACCGCGGATTCTGTCACACGAATGCGGTTCCAGGCGCTTTGGGTCATCAACCATGCCTGACGGGCCTGAACCTCCACATTGGCTTTCAAATCCCGCAACAGGGTCTGAATCCGTTTCAATCCGGCCTCGGATTCACGGGTTTTGGCAGACAGCCGATCCCCGCTGTACAGGTTCACGCGCATCATGGCGCCCAGTGTGTAGTTGTCTCCAAAATCATCCCATTTTTCCGAGTCGATCTCATAGTTTGCGATCAGACTGACCTGAGGCAGGTGCCCTGCCCGGGATTTGTCAACTTCCCGGGCGGCGACCGATTCCAGAATTTCCATCTGCCGGATATGGGGATGGTTTGAAAGTGCATCGGAAACCCATGTCTCAATATGGCCACCGGTGGCAGGCGGATTTTGGTCCAGATCCGCAAGGTCCGGAAGGGGCTCATCCGCCGGAAATCCCATGACCGTATTCAACATCGCGGCGGCAATCTGAACCTGACTTTCGGCCTGAATTTTGGCCTGTTCGAGTTCTGAAACGCGCACCTGAGCCCGCAGCAAATCGCTTTTGACCGTAAATCCATTGTCATACCGGGCAGAAATCATGTTCAGATGGGCATTGGCTGTCAAAATGGTCTTCTCGATCACGCTCAGATACTGATTGGCAAGAATAAGCCCGGCATAGGCTTTGATGGCCTGATAAATCACGTCCTGACGGGTTTGTTCCGCCTGAATTTCAATGGATCGGATCTGGCTCCGGGCCTGCTCCACCCCGATTTGGGTCTGTCTTCCGTTATAGACGGTCCACTCCATGGACAGAACCGATGCAAAATTGGTAATGGCGGACGGGTCATTCAAACGGGCCGGATCGAAATCGGCCTGAGTGATCCGTTCCTGATTCAGCCGGGTTCCAAACGCCCACATGGGATTGTTGGTGTGATTGAGTGTCTCACTGAAAAAAACCTGGGGGTAGTGCCCGGATTCGGCCTGGGTCATCTGATGCTCGGCCTGCTGGATGGAATATGCCGAGGCCTTGGTCCTGGGATTTTGCAGAATTGCCTGTTTAATGGCCTGTGACAGGGAAAGACCCGTGTCTTTTGTAGGGGGACTGTCTGCTGCAAATGCGGGAAGGGGAAAACACAGGATCAGAAAAAAAATCATGATCCGTCCGGAGACTGAAAAACGCTTCATCTCGTTCCTCTCGGTTATACAGTTAAACCGGGTTTCCGGCCAAAAGCCGCCTGACCGTGGTCTGTATCATGTGCCCATTGTGCCAGAACCGCACAGATGCATCGTCATCTTTCAAACCGGTCAAAAACCGGGATATCCGCAAATGGCTGTTTGCAGAGGCGGTCCATGCGGCCAATCCCCGAATTTGGGGATCCGGTGATTTAAAAAATGGTATCAGCATGGTTTCCATGTCATCGCCATGTTCCGGATGGGTGTGAATCAGGCGGCCAAGACCCCATAGAACCCCGCGCTGCAACACGGGGTGTTCAATATAATTGCCGTCAGGTCGAATATAGGAAATCAGGATTCGGCCATACTCCCTGGCCATGAGATCGCTTCTGGCCATGATTTCCCCCATGGTCTCCGGAGCCCCCCATCCGATGCCGCCGGATTCGTCATTCAGATTCCACATCAACCGGCGCATGATGATTCGCCCGGATTCAGCCTGGTGGTTGACCAGGCGTGAAACCACTTCTCCGATCAGGATGACAGCCGTCCAGAATATCTGTTCATCCGGATGATACAAAAGCGACAGAAGAACATTGACCGCTTTTGATGGCGGATGATTGTGGATACCATTTATCGCCTCCTGAAGTGAGGATGTCTGTATCAACCGAATGACAGCCGGTTTCAGACGGCGAATTGAGCAACTTTCAGGGGCTGCCATGATTTTTGATCACCCGTTTATGACAGGTTTCAGAATCGTGATTTGGGGAAAGCAGCGGAAAGAGATATTCTTTGAACGATCACAATCTGTGGTTTTCATATACAGAGTCAGAAAACAGAATTCAGAAGCCAGAATAAGCAGGGAATGGTTGCTGTTTATCAAAAGGTTATTTTCCTTATTTATTCTGGCTTCTGAATTCTGTTTTCCCACAGTTATTGACCGACAGCAGTATATCGGACAAGTGTACGGGTCAGATGCCATCCTCCCATGAAATACAGGAAGCCGGACAATTTTTAATGGCCTCTTCCACATCCCCGGCATCGTACTGATCCAAATCGATGACATCGATAAATCCGGCGGCATTCATTCTGAAAATGCCCGGCGATACATCGACACACACACCGCAAAGAACGCAATCACTCAAATCCACAACCGGTTTTTTCATGACAACCTCGTATTTTTCCATGATTTTCACCGATTCCTACACCATGAAACGGTACGCTGTCAAGCACACGCAACAGATGGCTGGCGGAAAACGGAAAGCCTCCGGTTTGACAGGCAGACAACCAACTGATTCCCATCATATTTCACTTGCTTTTATGATGGCCTCAAGATATAAAACGCTAATTAACAGAATTTTTCAGGTTGCCGTCGTTCATGGGGAACCCGGGTTCACATACCGGAATCAATCCGAAACCCAAATATTATAAATGTCATATGGCGATACAAGAAGATTTTCTCGAATCAGGAGGTGCGGGTATAGATATTCAGAAGCGGCCGGCAAAGGCCGATAAAACCAATATCAATAGAGAGATCAAAGCCAAAGAAGTCCGGATGATCGATCAGGAAGGCACACAGATCGGGGTTATTCCACTTTATAAGGCGTTGGCAGCCGCTGGTGAAGCGGGCATGGATCTGGTGGAAATTTCACCCAACGCCAATCCGCCGGTCTGCAAGATTATGGATTATGGAAAATACAAATACGAGCAGACCAAAAAAAAACAGGAGGCCAAAAAGAAGCAGAGTACCTTCCAGGTAAAAGAGATCAAGCTTCGACCCAAAACCGCTGACAATGATCTGTTGACCAAAATTGATCATATCCGACGGTTCATTGCGAAAAAAGACAAAGTCAAAGTGACTGTCATGTTTCGGGGCCGCGAAATAACACTGTCTCAGACTGGAAAAGAACTTCTTGACAAAATTGCGGTCGAGATCGATCCGATTGCTCTTGTGGAACAAAAGCCCAAGTTTGAAGGACGTACGATGGTCATGATTCTTTCACCCCGATAACATCCCGACCCTGTGCCCGATTCCGGGTGGTTGAATCCTTGATAAGGAAATCATTTTGACGGATTTAAGATGGCGTGGGTATGAAATACACCCGCGCCATCTGTTTTTCATAAACCGCCATCAATTTTCAGAAAAGTCTTTTTTGTACGTATTTCGCTGTTAAAATGAATTTTTACGGCCAATTCGAAATGTCATGTCGTATCGGTTATCAATATAAGGAGAAAAACAATGCCAAAAATCAAAACAAACCGTTCCGCAGCAAAACGGTTCAAAACCACGGGCAGTGGAAAATTTGTGTATCACAAATCCCATGGCAGCCATATTCTGACATCCAAATCCCGAAAACGGAAACGATCCCTGCGTCAGAGTCCCATCATTGACAAAACCAATCAAAAAGAATTAAGATTACTGCTTCCAAACGGATAATGGAACGGGTAACCCATTAACATAACAGCACCTATGATTTTCACCGTGCTGAATGAAGGAGAGTCTGATGCGTATCAAAAGAGGATTTAAGGCCAGACATAGACGTAACAAGGTTCTGAAACTGGCAAAAGGATTCCGGGGAGGACACAGCAAGCTGTTCCGGACCGCTGCTGACACGGTTGACCGGGCACTGAATTACAGCTACAGGGACCGCAAGGTTCGGAAACGCGAATTTCGGGCACTGTGGATTGCCCGTATCAACGCGGCTGTCAGGGGATGCGGTCTGTCCTACAGCCGGTTTATCAGTGGTCTCAAAAAAGCCGGCATCGCCCTGGACAGAAAAGTTCTCGCAGAACTTGCCATATCCGATCCCAATGGTTTTGCCAAAATTGCCCAGTCTGTTTCTTCGGCATCCTGATCACAATCGGTATCCGGCAGCCCTTTTTCGCTTTCCAGATAAAAATTTTGGATATGTTACCGGTCGGGGATGACCTAAACGGCCAGTCCCCTCCCTGATTTCTTCCTGAAGTCATTATCTGAAAAACCATATTCCGCGTTCAGGGGCCGCCGGTTTCCATCCGCATTTCCCATCCTAGCCAACAGAGTATAATCCGTGGAAATCCAACTCGATCAGATTTATCAACAGGCCATTGAATCGCTTTCTGCCGTTTCCGATGCAGAAGCACTGAAGGCCCTTTCGGTTCAATATCTTGGCAGAAAGGGTTTGATTACGCAATATTTGCGCGGGATATCAAAACTTCCCCCGGATCAGCGCCCCGCGGCGGGTCAGCAGGCCAATCAGGTCAAAACACGCCTTGAAGAAGAATTTCAGGCTGCATCAGACCGATTGGCCCTGGCTCTTCAAAATGCCGATCCCGGAATCGATGTCTCACTTCCCGGAAGGATCCCCGCCAGAGGAACCCTGCATCCCATCACCCGAATCACCCGGACCATTTGTGATATCTTCAGACGAATGGGCTTTGATATTGCAGAGGGCCCGGAAATCGAGCTGGATCACTATAATTTTGAAGCACTGAACATTCCCAAAAATCACCCGGCCCGGGATATGCAGGATACCTTCTATATATCGAACAATGTGGTTCTGCGAACACACACCTCGCCCATCCAGGTCCGGTATATGGAAAAACATGAACCGCCAATCAAAATCATTGCGCCGGGAAAGGTTTACCGCTGTGACTCGGATATCACCCACACCCCCATGTTTCACCAGGTGGAGGGGCTTGTGGTTGGAGACCGGATTTCATTTTCGGATTTGAAGGGGGTTTTGACCGTTTTTGTACATCAGATGTTTGATGATCAGACCAGCCTTCGGTTCCGCCCCAGCTTTTTTCCGTTCACCGAACCCAGCGCAGAAGTGGATATCCTGTGTGTGATGTGTCGCGGCAAGGGCTGCCGGATATGTTCCCAGACCGGATGGCTGGAAGTTCTGGGATCCGGAATGGTACATCCCGCGGTATTTGAAAACGTGGGCTATGACACATCCCGCTATACGGGTTTTGCCTTTGGAATGGGTGTGGAACGGATTGCCATGCTGAAATACGGAATCGATGACATCCGAAAATTTTTTGAAAACGATAACCGGTTTCTGAAACAATTTATATAGCGGCGGACTGCACAACCGCAATGTCAGGTAGGCTAACACTTAAAAGGCTGAAGGCTGAAGACTGAAGGCTGAAGACTGAAGGCTGAAGGTGCTGCTTTCAAGCAGACAGCCAACCACAAGGCAGGCCAAACCACCGGCCAGCCTGACCTACGGGTTTAAAAGGCTGAAGGCGCTGCTTTCAGGCAGAGTGACGGATAGGTGACAGCATGCCAAAGGCTGAATTGCAATGTCAACGTCCAACCGCGCAGGTCGAACATTTTCCGGCCCGGGCGCGTGCCGATAGCCCAATGTTATCAAGAAAACTACAGGATTTCCTTTTCACGGAAGCGATCAAGGCAAGGTCATTATGAAGGTAAGTTTAAACTGGCTGAACGAGTATGTCCCGGTTCTGTTGACACCTGAAGCACTGGCTGACGGCCTGACCATGGCCGGGCTGGAAGTCGAATCCCTGGAAGACCGGTATCACTTTCTGCGGGATGTGGTTGTGGGTCGTGTGCTGCATATTTCCCCCCATCCCCATTCGGACCATCTGAATGTCTGCCGTGTCGATATGGGGGATACAACCGCCACCATTGTCTGCGGCGCCCCCAATGTCCAGGTGGACCGGCTGTACCCGGTTGCACGGGTTGGCGCTGTTCTTCCAAACGGTACGGTCATTGCGGAAAATCAGATTCGCGGCATTGTTTCATCCGGAATGCTGTGCAGTGAAACCGAACTGGGACTGGGTCCCGACCCGTCCGGTCTGATGGAATTGACAGGCCCTTTCACACCGGGGGACCCGCTGGCATCTGCGCTGTCCCTGTTCGATCCGGTTCTTGAACTGGGCCTGACCCCCAACCGGTCCGATTGCCTCAGCTTCATTGGGGTTGCCCGGGAAATTGCCGCACTGCAGCACAATGCCGTCACCCTGCCCGAAACCCGCCTGCCTGAAGGGGTCGCGGATATTCACGGGCTGACGTCAGTGGCAATCGATGCGCCGGATTTGTGCCCCCGATATGCTGCAGGACTGGTATTCGACATCACGGTGGGACCATCACCCTTCTGGCTCCAGGATCGATTGACTGCCATCGGGTTGAAACCCGTCAACAATGTGGTGGATATCACCAATTATGTGATGATGGAAACCGGTCAGCCGCTGCACGCCTTTGATTACGACCGTTTGGCCGGAAACCGGATCATTGTCAGAACCGCAACAGACAACGAACCCTTTACCACCCTGGACCACAAGGACCGGGAGTTGCCGCGGGACACTCTATTGATCTGTGACGCGGAAAAACCCGTGGCCGTAGCCGGTGTCATGGGCGGGTTCAATTCGGAAATAGAAGCCGCCACACGCCGTGTTCTGATTGAAAGTGCCTGGTTCAATCCCATATCCATCCGTAAAACAGCCAAGTTTCTGGGGCTCAATACCGACGCCTCTCACCGGTTCGAGCGGGGCATCAATCCCGAAGGGGTTATCTTTGCCCTGAAGCGGACCATGTCCCTGATGGCTTCCGTGTGCGGCGGAACCCCGGTTGAAGGGATCATCGATGCCTGTCCACGGCCACATGTGCCTCTTTCCCTGATTCTTTCCGCAGCCGAAACCAATCTGCTGCTGGGTACCCGAATTGCGTCCGAAAAGATGGGACCCATTCTTTCCGAAATCGGATTTGAGACCGAAAAGCTGGATGATGACCACTGGAAGGTCATTCCGCCCGCATGGCGGGTCGATGTATCACGGCCGGTGGATTTGATGGAAGAAATTGCCAGACTTTCCGGATATGACGCCATTCCGACCACGTTTCCCATGCTCTCCTCCGGGTTGACGGTTGTATCGCCGTTTCAGCGCATCCGGGAAACCATTCGGGAGATGATGGTCGGATTTGGATTTATCGAGGCCATTAACTACAGTTTTATCCCCGCCGATTCCTGTGACCGCCTGCGACTGGATGACAAGGATATCAGACGCCGAACGGTTCAGGTCATCAATCCATTGTCCGAAGACCAGGCGGTTATGCGAACCAGCCTCGTTCCGGGGCTGTTGATGACCCTGCAGCGGAATTTGTCCCAGCAGCAGAAAAATCTGAAGCTCTTTGAGCTGGGAAATACCTTTATTGCCACAGAATCGGAACAGCTTCCCGAGGAACGGGAAATGCTGGCCGGATTGTGGACCGGCAACCGCCAGGAATCATCCTGGCATACTGAAGACACGGCATGTGATTTTTACGATCAAAAAGGTGTTCTGGAAGGCTTGTTCAGTGCGTTGTCCATTCATGCAGGGTTTTTCCGGGCCAATACTGCGGAATTTCCCTACATCCGGCCGGGTTACGGTGCCGAAATACGGATCGGAGATCAGGTGATCGGCGTGGTGGGAGAACTGAATCCCCTTGTTCTGGAATCCTTTGGTCTGAAACAGGGAGCGGTCATTTTCGAGGTGGCGCTGGCGCCGATTGTCCATTCGATCCCCTGTACCCGGAAATCGGTTTCCCTTCCCCGATATCCATCGGTCAGCCGGGATGCGACATTTATCATTCCAAAAACCCGGGAATCCGGTTCCATCCTCGACAGCATTGGCCGGATTGACCAGCCCCTGATCGAACAGATTCAAATTTTTGACGTATTTGAAGGCGGATCACTCCCCCGGGATCACAAGAGTGTGTCATTCCGCATCACATACCGGTCGCCGGAAGAGACCCTTGAAGATGACCGTGTCAGCCGGATACACAAGGAAATTTGTGATCTGGTCATTGAGCAGGTTGGGGCCAGGCTTCCACAAAAGGATGAAGATTAAAGACTGAAGGCTGAAGACTGAAGGAGGCCGGAGTCATCCCATTGCAGGTCACAATATATTCGAATGGTAACGGGATTGGATCAGGGCCGATATTGTTATTGCTTTTCATTTTAATAATTTCCGTTTTCTGACCATATGCCATTCCTCATAGACCCCCACCCTGACCCTCCCCCCAGCGGGGGGAGGTCGGGAGGGGGGTCAAAAATGGAAATTTAATATCTGAAAAGCTATAGCATTTTTTCATCTTCCGACGATTCACACAAAAAAAGCGGTCAGATGAACCGGCCGCTTGTCAATACGCACATCTCAATACGGATTTCTGCCTTCACCTCTCAAGACAGGGCGGTTTTCAATGGCAGCCATTTCAACGGTCAGTCAGGGACAGAAGCCGGACAAGCTGATCTATAAAATCGGAGAAGTCAGCGCCCTGACAGGTATCCCGGCCTCGGTCATCCGATTCTGGGAAAGTGAATTCCCCAATCTCCGGCCCAAACGAACCCGATCCGGTCAGCGGTTTTACCGTCAACCAGACATTGACCGCCTGATGGAGATCAAAACCCTGCTGTATGAAAAACGACTGACCATCGAAGGATGCCGACAGGAGCTGAAGCGAAAAAAAGAGCCACCTGCCCGGGGAAAAACGCCTGATTATCTGGACGAAATCCGAAGTCAGCTTAGGGAAATACTTGAGATTCTGTCATGAGTTTCATGGGATACGGGGTAGGATTTACCGTGAAAAGGGGCTATAATAACCGTTCCGGTGATCTGCCCGTAAAGACAAGGCATGCCTTGTCTCTACAAACCCGGTCTATGATCGACCATGCATTTTTATATCCGGCGGGTGAATATACCCGTATGCTGCACCTTCAGCCTTCAGCCTTTTCATCATCTGACGGACAAATATGGGGGATGATCTTCTGCTCAAAAAGTCTGTCCGCTTCTTCTGCAATTTGGCTGTGGATGTCCTTATAGATTCTCAGCAGGCTTTCCGCAAAAGGCGTCAATTGGGAACCGCCTCCGGAACTGCCGCCGATGCTGCGGGTCAAAAGCTGCCGACCCATGCGGTTTTCCGTGGCGGTTATCCTGCCCCACATGGCCCGATAGCTCATTTTCAATTCTTTTGCCGCTGCCTGAATGGAACCAAGGCGCTGAATGGCTTCCAGCATTTTCAGCCTTCCCAGACCAAATATCACCTCGCCCGTGGCATCCTGAAACCAGATTTTTGAGCGAATGGCAAATGGCCCCTGTTTCTCCTGTTCCATCATGGTGAATTCCTTCGTCATGAAAATATCATACATTTCCGAAAGATTTTATAGCTTTCCAGATAAATAATATTGTTCAAACATAATTTCAGATACCCAAATGAATTGGCAATGAAAGCGCTATTCGGAAATATCTGAAAATTCAAAAACCCGCCGATGTCACGAGGTCGGGTGAATGGACTGGTTGACTTCACATTTCATCTTCGGTGATGCCTGCCTGTTTCATGATTGCAAGCTGCAAACCAATCTTCAGATCCCGGTTACTGTGTACTGGCACTGAGATGCGAAGATTGCAGCCTTCCCGCACAAAGATATGGTGACTACCCGTAACCCGGGCCAGTATCCATCCCTTCTGTTCGAGCAGTGCGCTCATCTTCTTGCCGCTGATGGCCTTCATGTCAGACGACAAGCTCCATGACCTGGTCCGTCGTGTCAATGTGTACAGTGTCCATATCGATGCTCAGGCAGCCTTCAACCGCATCGTAAACATTCTCGATCAACTCCCGTAGATCATCCCCCTGAGTAGCACAGCCCGGGATCGAGGGAACCTCTGCCCAGTAGCCACCTTCTTCAGCTTGATGAATAATCACTTTCAACTTCATGACAACTATCTCCATATCATTGGCCAACGACTGAATGGGGTGGGCCTTCCAAGAACATGATCCATAAAAACAAAAATACCAATCTTCCGGACTTTGCCCCTCTGCCCCTTCCCTTTCCCTTACCGCGTCAACAATACCGATTTGAGGGTATTCACCGTATCCCGGATATGCGCAATCATGCCCGGCAGCGTGTCTCCGGTCATGCTGCCGGAGAAACCCACCAGCCAGACAGCCAGAAAAACGCCCTGATGTTTTCCGATTCCGGCGGCAACAGCCCGGATGCCCGGCAGATATTCTTC
>JBFXFK010000172.1:0-3414 GCA_050179135.1 Desulfatirhabdiaceae bacterium
CCGGATCGCCTGGTCATACCAGTTCAGCCAGTGATCATGAATGGCATTGCCGGAAGCGGTTTCCAGATCGTTTCCCGATGCATCAACCGGCTGAATCAGGCTGGCTGCCACCATGACGTTCGGGTGATCATCCACATATTGATTGAAGATGGCAAGGCGGTCGGCATGGTACAGATCATCCGAGTTCAAAATGGTGATGTAGCGGCCCTGTGACAGTTCAATGCCCCGATTGATGGTTGCTGCGGCGCCGATATTTTCCTGATGTAAGAGCCGGATTCTGGGATCTTTTATCTGTTTGATCTCAAAAAGGGTGTTATCGGTTGAGCCATCATCGATAACAATCATTTCAAAATCGGTAAAGGACTGTTTCAGAACGCTGTGGATGGCGTCAGATACATATGATTCATGGTTGTAAGCCGGAATGATGACACTGATCAGGGGTGATTGCATGGGTTGGATAGTATCCTGAATCAAAAAGTATGAATATTCGGGTTGATGTTATCGGTTATGGTCTGAATGGGTTTCGCGTTTCTCGCGCATACCGTGGGTTAGAAAATGGATAAACGGGTGTTTTCCGGAAGCCGATACATCCGGATGTTTCAACAGATAAAACCGGCTGTCAAACCGGACCACGTTTGAAACGGTCTGACAGACAATCCGGTTCCATGACGCCAGACGACGAACGGCCCGGGTGACAATATTCCGGATTGGGGCGATTTTAATATCGTCATTTCGGGACAGAACCGTTGCCAGGGTTTGTGATATTGCCTGTTCCCGTTTCAGTTCGGATCTCAGCCATTCATTCTCGGCAGCAAGGGTTTCCAATTTCCGGTTATCCGCATGGCAGATTTCCCAAGTCTGAATATTTTGTTTGAGTTGGGCCAGTTCTTCACGGTGACCATCCAGCGCCATGTGCGTGTTTTTCAGTTGCTGCTGAAGTTGTCCCACCGAACCATTCTGAAGAAAACGGGTCCAGGCCTTCCCGGTCATGAATGGTTTGACCCGGTCAAAAATAATGGCCCTGCTGTCATCGTAGGCATATTTGCTTCGATGGGCAGATTCAATGCCGGATGATCCGAAAAACCGGTATTCGGCGGTGATCCGGTCTATATGGTGAAAGGGATGATTGCGGGAGAGTCTGACCCAGAAATCCCAGTCTTCAAAAAGAACCAGTGATTCGCAAAACATGTCCGTCATCCCCTTCAGTGCGTTTCTGGAAAACATGACACTCATGATGGGAATATAATTTTCAAAAAGAAGGATATCCGAATCAAAATCCAGATTGAAGATCACTTCTTCCCGGGCCGGTTTGGCACCGGATGGCACAGCATTGTCATAATAGGCATTCCGGACGCTGGTGTAGGCAACCCCTGCGCCATGTGTCTGGAAATGGTTCACCAGAGTCGTTACATGATCCGGATACAATAGGTCGTCGTCATCCAGAAAATTGAAATAGGCCCCGTTTGCCGCACTCAAACCGGAATTGGCGGCTGCCGCGCGTCCCCGGCCATGTTCATGCGTGACCAGAACAACCGGGAGATTTCCGGATGCCGCATCGATGATATTCCGGACATCCTGTCCGCCGTCATTGACAACGACAAGTTCCAGATTGGCATAGGTTTGGCGGACAACAGATTGAATTGCCTCGACCAGCAACGACGGCCGGTCCTTTGTTCGGATGATGATCGAAACCAGGGGGCCGGAAGCCGATGCATCGGTTCGATGCCGATCCAGTTGCCAGAATGGCAGATTGTATAACCCGATTTGCCGAATCTGGCTGAGTGAACTCTGAAAAAAACCTTCCGCATGGGTACATGCTTCTGTCAATGTGAGCGAGCGAAACCGGTTCAGCCCCAACGTGACATCGTCATACGGTCGTTCGTCCAACTGGGATACATAAATTTCAATTGCCTGCTTTTTCAGGGCAAGCACCGGTGTGATATTGACAAGGGTATTGATGCAAAACGGCTGATTGACCTCATAAAACATCACCTGGCAGTCAGACTGAATCGTTTGGGACAAATCCTGGACCAATACCGCAACAGCCCGATGATCCGGATGAAACTCCAGCGGCGACGGCGCATAAATCAATGCCGGACAATAATCATTGACCACATCCGTCAGGCGTTTCAAAACACCGGGCGTTCCGGCCAGACGCCGGTCCTCGTTCGGCCAGAATTCAATATCGGTGACTCCCAGGCAGGCGCAGGCAGACCGGGCTTCCTGCTGGCGGAGCCGGATATATGCTTCCCGTTCAAATCGTCCCGACACATCACCCTTGGCCCCGTTGGTCAAAAAGATGACCCGGACCGGATCACCGGCCTGAGCATGCAACGCCAGGGTTCCCCCGCACCCGATGGTTTCATCATCCGGATGCGGGGCCAGAACCAGGACGCGTTTGCCGGTGGGATCAGACGAATGAAATGGAATCAGTGCATCTTCATTTAGCATCAATAGTACCTGCCCGGATTTATGGCGTGACCAGTGGCGCTTTCACACCAATCCGCAATAATATACAGATCAGAACAGATCGCTGTCTCCCATCGTGTAGTAAAAGTGATTTGCCAACAGGGTAATGTCAAAATCATTGCTGAAGCGTTTGAAACAGGGTGACAGACCGTTGGGTTCTTCCGTCATGAAAAATCCCAACTGCTTGAGCGTTTTGGTCCACCATGCCGGTACCGGAGAAAACCAGCCTTCAATCCGGTCCGGTTCAGGCGTGACGGTTCGAATCACCTCTGCAAGAAGTATCCGTGCTGCCTGCGGACAGGTGTCATCAAACAGGGCATCTCCCCATAGCAGAACATTGTCTTTTTGTTTAAAAACACCCCATCCCACCAGAATTCCGCGTTTCCGGATTGCAAAACAGTCATGAACCCGATCCGGGCAGTCCAGGTACCGCCACTTTAGATAGGCGGCATTCCGTTCCACCAGAATACCATAATTGGGGCGCACCCGTTTAAAAAAAAGATCATATTCATCGGTTATCCGGTCGATTTTGTCAACACGAAATCCGGATAACCGCCACAGCAACCGTGCAGCGGATGACACCGGCTTTATTTCGGATCGCTCCAGCACATGATAGGGGATGCCGGAAATATATTCATAATTCAGGAATCGCTCTCCAAATTTCCGGATGACGCCGGTGTTGAAACCATAAATGAAGGGCATTTCATTTTCACAGAATGCATCATAGAAATAGGTTGCTGTTCGGGTCAAAACACTGCTTTTGCCCAGACCGGCCCCCCGAAATGCCGGATTGGTCATGGTGTCTCCACCCTGACAGGACAAAAATGATCCGACTTTTCCCACAGCCGAAACCATTGGAACCGGATATCCGCAGAAATTTGCAGCCAGAACCCCATCCGATGAATCGGCCACCGCAATTTTATGGGCGCCAAACGGATTGTCCCG
>JBFXFK010000172.1:3514-10181 GCA_050179135.1 Desulfatirhabdiaceae bacterium
GAAAGCCCCAGCCCGCATCCAACATCCAGTATCGATGCCGGCGGTTCGGGAAATTCCTGCAGCAGGCGCTCAAAGAGATTTTTTTGTGCGGTTGACAGGGACACATCCGAATGGTCCGGGGGCCAGTATCCAAAATGCAGATGATCATCCGAAAGCATCAGTCGATAAAACTGAAACGGTTCCGGCAGCCCGGCGTATTCAGTGGTCAGTTCAGTTGTCGGTTGATCGATCGCTGCAGATTCCGATTGCATCACCCAATTCCTCAGATTTTTTTATCCATGATATCAATTCAAACCGGTCGGATATCCCTGAAACACGCCCCAGTCTGCCATAGTATTGTCCCGGCGCCAGCAGCCGCCAGCAGTCATCCGGAAATTTCATTGTATCCCCGGTGCCGAAATGCCCGGCAGCCGGCATGAAATCCGGATTGGGACTCCATTCGAACAGCCACTGCTTCTGGATGGGTAAGGCAACCGGTATTTCAAACGGATGGTATCCATTTTTTGACAATGGAACCGAAATCGCAGGAGCAGGCTTCAGTTTTGCGGTCAGTTTCTGAACAAGCCGTTTCCAGCCCCGGGTGTGGTGATCCATAAATACCTGATATGATCGGGCCATCAAACGTCGTTTGACGTCCAGCCCGGATGTCCCGCACTGATCATAAAAATGAATCACTTCTGCCAGGGGATCAATATACAGACGATAACCGGCCTGACGCAACCGGATAAAGAGATCCGTATCCTCGTAATATAAAAAAAAATCAGGATTAAACAACCCGCCTGCCGCAGCCACCGCATTCCGGTCCAAAAGAACATGCCCGCCGGACAGATTCAGAACCCGAACCGGTGTCTTTGACTGCCACACCCGTATGGCAAATTGTCTCCACATCCGGCTGACCAGTCGGCCCAGCGGGACACAGGCCGATATCAGGGGATGAAACCACAACAGTTCCGGAATGGATGATGGTGGCAGATAAAAGCGTTTTCCATTATCCCAGTAAATCTGGGGCCCGACAGCACCGGCCCGGTCAAATTCCAGCAGGGATCGCTGCAGTTGAAGAAGCGCCCCCGGAAGCAGACGGGCATCCGGGTTCAACAGCAGAATCATATCGGCATCATGCTGATCGAAAGCACGGTTGCAGGCTTGGCCAAATCCCTCATTGGTTTCATTGATGATCAGATGAACCGTTTCCGGCAGTTTTTGCTGAAGAATCGTGGCTTCAGATTTTTCCTGACTGTTGTCCACCACCACAATTTGAACCGGCCCGATAGACTCGGATTGGGTGATGGAGTGAACCGCTTCAACCGCCAATCCGGCCGAGAAATAGTTGACAACAATCGCCAGGGTTTTAAACTCTTGCATAACCGCATTTATTCAATATCATTATGATACTATCCATTGGTTCCAAAATAATTATCTTGAAAACTATGATCATATCAGACCTTTTAGGAAGACTCTACGCAAGATGATTGAAAGACTCAGGGACACGACCAAAATCAGAACAAAATCGAAAAATTGATTCATCGGAAGATTTATATTAGATTTGAGTCGATAATAATAGAAACCAACAAAAATATGAAGGCAATAAAGCCCAAACGAATAATCCGACAACAGCTTGATGATATTTCCTGGCGGTTTCCGGATGGTGAATGAAAGTAGAAACAGAAATGTTGCGCCTAAAACAACCGATACCCGTGTATAGGATGGAAAGGCATATCCATTATAGTTATAATGATTGACATGCCGAAACCATATCCACTCGAATGATGCAGATATGATAAACATGAGAAAAACCAATATGAGTGTTTTTTTAAATGTCATCGAATGTGTGATGTCTGGATTATTTCCGATCCAAAGATATATGAGTTGTGAAATATAAATATAAACAAAAAAATTGAATGGATTCCAAAATGCGGTTAAGAATTTAAATGTATTGTAACAAGCAACGATGGCAGGAAATATCCAAAGTAGCATCAGAAAAATTAGGACCAATATTTTTTGCTGAATCAATGTCAGCCGCATCGACACATTAGACAAGACGGTCAAAAGAAGTAGTGAAAATAAAAAATAAAACCAAGATCCCCCTCCTGATATTACAAAGAAAATCGCCTTGATACCGGTATCTGGCCAGACGATGGGAAGTAAACTTTCTATTTTACATACAATCAGAAAAATGCCTGTCCAAAAGATGTACATATATGTCAGCCGCTCAATCCGGCTCCGAAAGTTGGACGAGTTGTTCATCCATTTTTGAACTTGCAAAAAAATGGAAATCAAGAAAAAAATCGGAACAGCCAGCAAAAGCAGATTGAAATTGATGATATCTGAAAATTGAATATGATGGGTTGGATAGCCATTCAAATCAAACAGCTCAGATGTTCCAAAAATTCGCAAATGCCATGCCACCACCGCAATAGACATGGCTGCCCTTAGATAATCGATTCCATACCATCTATCCCTCATATCCGAATTATCCATTCGTATCTTCTCAATAACATTAAATGGTTGAGAATCATGTCCTTTCCAGTGAGCGTGCCTCTCCGGCAAATTTGCATCGTTTTAAAACAGTGAATCTTTCATGTCTCAACTATTGATTAATTGGGCCACTTCAACTAAAGATTTAATTTTTTGTATATAGCTTTCAAGATAAAGATTTTAGGTGCGTTATCGGTCGGGGATGGCCGAGAAAAAGGCCTATTCCCTACCTGCTGCCTTCCCAAAATCATTATCTTAAAAACTTTAGTTTTGATTTAAACTGTGTTGCCTGTTAATGATTGTTAATCATAAACGCCAGACCCTGAGTTCGAATTTCATGCAAATTACCATATTGATGCCCTGTCTGAATGAGGCCGAAACCATTGGCGCCTGCGTAACGGAAGCGCTGGCTGCCATCCACACGGCAGGCGTGTCGGGTGAAGTCCTGATTGCAGACAATGGCAGTACGGATGACTCCCGCAATATTGCGCGGCATGCAGGTGCCCGGGTCATTACCATCGATCGCAGGGGATATGGCAGTGCGCTTCAGGGCGGCATAGCCGCCGCCCGTGGCCGATATATTCTGATGGGCGATGCCGATGGCAGTTACGATTTTTCGGAGCTTCCAAAATTTCTGGAAAAACTGAACGCCGGTCATGATCTGGTCATGGGGTGCCGGTTTCCGCGATATGGCGGCACAATCCAGCCGGGAGCCATGCCCTGGAAACACCGATGGATCGGAAATCCCGTCCTTTCTGCCATCGGCAAGCTGTTCTTTTCATCTCCTGCCCATGATTTCCACTGCGGACTGCGCGCATTTCGAAAAGAAGCCATTGTCAATCTGGGCCTCAAAACAACCGGTATGGAATTCGCTTCCGAAATGGTGGTCAAGGCCAGTCTGGCCAATCTGAAGATCGGACAGGTTCCCATCACCCTGCGCCCGGACGGCAGATCCCGCCCCCCGCATCTTCGCAGTTGGCGCGACGGATGGCGTCATCTGCGCTTCATGCTGCTCTACAGCCCGCTCTGGTTGTTCATTCTGCCCGGTTTGTTTTTGGCTACGCTGGGCTTGTTGGGCTTCATTCTGCTGATTTTTGAACCCGTCAAGGTCGGAACTGTCACGTTTGATCTCAGCTCGCTTCTGGTATCCAGCTCATCCCTTCTGGTCGGGTTTCAGATTTTTGGATTTGGTATCTTTATCAAAGCCTATGCTACAGGCGCCGGACTTCTTCCCGGCGGGGAATTCTGGTTGAAACTGACCAAAGGTCGTCCCGTGGAATGGGGCATCCTGTCCGGCCTGATGTTTATCCTTTGCGGTTCCGGCTACCTGATTTATGCCACGCTGCTGTGGAAATCGGCCGGATTTGGCCCAATGCCCTATCAGACCATTCTTCGCATGGTCATTGCCTCGATTACCGGAATCGGGCTGGGTATACAGGCGATGGTTTATGGATTTGCACTGGCTGTACTGGGCCTGGAACGATGACCGGGCCGGCCATTGACTATTTTTCCCTGAATCATCCCCTGCGGTTGGTGGCATCCCGGGTTTCCCACCATGTCCGTCGTCAGATTTTCCACCTGTTCATGGATATCATGCAGCCAAACAGCAATGACCTGATCCTGGATGTCGGGGTCACACCGGATCAGCAATTGCCCGAATCCAATTTTTTCGAGGCCATGTATCCCCATACCAGTCGCATTGTGGCCACCAGTATCGAAAATGCCGGATTTTTGACCCAAAAACACCCCGGCCTGTTCTTCCTTCAGACGGAAACACTCTGTCTGCCCTTTCACGACCATGCCTTTGATATCGTGTTCTGTTCGGCCGTGCTGGAGCATGTGGGAGACAAGGCACACCAGCAGGCTTTTGTGACGGAATTGCTTCGCGTATCAAAACAATTTTTCATTGTCACGCCAAACCGGCTGTTCCCAGTGGAGTTTCATACCTTTCTTCCCCTGATTCACTGGCTGCCACAGCCCGCGCACCAGAAGCTGCTGAAAATGATGGGGCTCAATTTCTGGGCACAGACATCCAATCTCAATCTGGTGTCATCCGGCTCTTTGGCCGCTCTTTTCCCATCATCCGGCGCTGTTACCGTTACCTGCACCCGGCTTTTGAACTGGCCATCCAATCTGATCGCTTACGGCAAATCGGTTTTTTGACTGATTGTGACGGGTGTTGAGCGGATTTTCCACGCTGGCCAGGATAAACAAAACAGCAGCATCAGCAACGGATATACCGGCAATATGTACCGCAACTGGGCCTGAAAACTCATGGCATCGATATACCCGATCAACGCCATACGGCTGAGTATTGCCACCAGTATCCAGGCCAGTATCCAGGGGTGTTTCAACCGGGCAAAACCATGATGCCCGATTAATGCCATCCGGTTGGTTGTTGATATGATCAGCATCAAGGATGCCAGAATGCCCATGCCAACCTGAATGAAAGGCGTCATGTGAACCATCCGGTGAATGGATTGCCCCCAGACAATTTTTCCGTGTTCCGGATTGTCGTGTGTGATTTCACCATACCGTTTCAATATTACCTGGTCGACATCGATTCCGTGATTCTGAAATTTTTCTGGAAAATCTCCCAGACTCAGGGCCTCCCACATCCACCGGCATATGGATAATAAAATGTTCGGGATGTCACCGAAGGTGGTCGGAGGCGCCAGCAGGTTTCCGGTGACGTTTCGGGAGCAGGGTGATTGACCATTTTGGCAGGCCATTTCAATTTCATGAGACACCGCCCTGAAAAATTCAGCCGCATGGCTTCCATTTACAAACACCCCAACCCGTGCGGCGGCATCCCGAACCGCCCAGACTGTCCATCCGCCGGCCAACGCATCGCATATTCTCATGGACAAACAGCCAAATTGAATCCAGTTCTGGCGGACGTTTGTCCATTCAGGTTCCAGTCTGGCAAAATGCGGGCTGATACGAAATGCTTCTTCAAACGCCCGGTCAGATACCGGCACATGGGGGCGCCGCGATTCCGGGTCCAGCCGGGTCAATCCGGCAAAGGCCTGTCGAAAACCCGGCTCATCCAGTTCATGAACGACTGCAACACCATAGTGTTTGAGATTCTGGTGGGCGATGATGTGTCCGGTCCCCTGAACGGCCAGAACCGGCAAGAGAATGACGGCCATCAGCCGAAAGCGAACGTTTCTCCAATTTTGCCGGATATGCCATGCGACCCCAAGTATGCCTGCGCCAAAAAAAGGCAGCAGCCAGACGCCTTCCGGTCGCATATGCCATGCCAGCGGCAGAAAGACGGACAGAACCCCTGTCCACGCCCAGAAAGCCTTTCCAGGCCGGTCAATATTTCCGGAAATGCCCAGACAGGCAGCCACGGCCATCAGGGTCAGCGGGGTATATAATGCATCCGTGGCCACATACCAGGCCGGAATCATGGCAAAGGGATGAATGGCGCACAGCGCACCGGTACATTCTGCCCGCCAGTCCCGAACTCCGGCATGTCGCAGTCCAAACGTCAGAACAATGATCGAAATCAGGTAGATGCCATGCTGAACCCGATGCAGCGGCCATCCGGTCAGGCTATTGGCAGCCAGAAAAACAGAATATACCGGTGACCGGATCAGGGTCAGTTCATTATATGCCCCCAGCCATTCCCCTTTCAGAAGTGTCTCTGCCATTCCCAGATACCGCAGGCTGTCATGAACCCCGTTCAGGGGGACGATGCAGCCGGTCCATCCCACAGCCAGACTGAAACCGGCTGCGATCAGAATGATCCAGCCGGTTTTCATGACGGATTCGGATTTCCAGGCCGGGCCAGTATGCGATATCGAATCGTCTCGAGACTGGGGGCATCCACGGCTATGCCGGATGTCTGTATCGGCGGCCAGAATTCTGGCGGCGGAAGCGTTTCCCTTTCCAGGGCCATGATTTCCCAGCCGGCATGCACAAACCATTTTTCCCAGGTGATCCGTGTTCCGAATCTCAGATGGCTGACACAAAAAATACCCGAGGGTGTTTCATCCCACCGCCCGCTCAGCAGATCCTCGATGACAGACCAGTGTCCGATATTCGGAAAAGAGGCAATCAACAGGCCATCGGGTTTGACATGATCCCGCAGCCGCTTTAAAAATTCCCAGGGGTAGGGCAGATGCTCCAGAACATCCCCGCAGACAATACGGTCAAACCGGCAGGATGGATCAAACGGCAGATC
>JBFXFK010000173.1:0-10103 GCA_050179135.1 Desulfatirhabdiaceae bacterium
CATGATCCTGCATGGCATGGGATGCATTGGTACACAGATTCATCAGAATCTGGTGAATCTGTGCGGGATCGGCATTCACCACGGCTTTGGAATCAATTCTGGACCGGATATCGATGGTCGAAGGCAGAGAAGCTCTCAGCATTCGCAAAACCTCCCGGATGATCAGATGGACCTGAACCGGGTGCCTGGACACGTCGCATTTCCGGCTGAAGGTGAGAATCTGGGCAATCAGATCCCGGGCCCTTTGGCATGCGGTCAGAATCTCGCCGAGATTGGCGCGCAGGGGGCTTTCCCCTTTCAGTTGCCAACCGGCCAGCTCGGCATAGCCGACGATGATCCCCAAAATGTTATTGAAATCATGGGCAATGCCGCCTGCCAGGGTTCCCAGCGCCTCCATTTTCTGAACCTGCTGCATTTGGGCCATGGTTTTCTGGCGGGCGTCTTCGGCCAGTCGCGCCTCCTGTTCCAGGCGAAGGTTATAGACCGCATAGGCCAGATCGCCGACCGCCATTTCCAGCAGGAACTTTTCTTCGTCATCGATATCGCTGTCAAGATCGACTGTAATGGAGAGGCTGCCATGAATTCGGTCGTTATAAATCAGGGGCAGGCAGTAGGTCTGACGATCCTGGCAGTCCGTCACGATGGGACACTCTCTGCAGGTAATGGATTTGTCCGGGATAACCCGGGCTTCCCGTCTGGAGAAAACCAGTTCGCAGCAGGGAGGCAGATGTCCCTGTTTCAGCCATTCCGCCAGGGGTTCAAAGGCATCTCCCACACCGGATGCGGACCATAACCGCGGGGTTCCGGTTTCCGAAAGCAGAATGATGGAGGCCCCCTGGTATCTTCGGTGGGAGATCAACTGGTCACATGTGTCATGAATCAGGGTTTCTTCGGTTTTGCTGAGCAGAAACACCTTGCCCAGGTCCCGCAGCGCCCGCAAAACCAGGTTGAGCTGAACAATTCGATTTGCATTGTGAATATTTTCCGTCACATCCCGGATGAAGGTTCCCACACCCGTTGTGCCGTCGGGCATCCGGACCGGAAATTTGCGCGCTTCAAATATTTGGTCGCCAATGGTTTCCTGGCTGATGACCAGACTTTGTTTCCGGATGGCCTGTTCATCCGTTTTCCGGCATTGTTTCGCGGCATCGGCAGGCAGCAGGTCCGCATCGGTTTTTCCGATGAGAAATTCAATGGGATGTTTGAAAAACTCACCCACCGCCGGGTTGACCAGCCGGTATCTCAGCAGATTGTCTTTCAGCAGAACCAGATCCGTTGTACCTGCCAGAAGGGCCCTGTGGCGTTCCTCGCTGCTGCGGAGACTGTTTTCGGTTTCCTGTCTTTTGGACACCTCTTCCTGCAGCCTGTCCCGATGAACCAGGATTTCCTGTAATTGATGGGCCATCCGGTTGAATGCCCCGGCCAGTTCACCAATCTCGTCGCGGGATCGCACCCCGATCCGGGTGTCGAGTTCTCCGGATCCGATCCGAACCGTTGCCTCAACCAGTTGTTTGATGGGAAAGACCAGCGTGCGGGCAATCAGCCAGACCAGGACAGCGGATATGATGGCCATGGCCAGAGCAAGCTGAAAAATGAATTGCCCGAACCGGTGGATGGGGGTCATGGCCTCGCTGTGGGAAATTTCCGTCACCAGGCACATTTCCCGTTCCGGAATCCACTGAACCATTCCGATGACAAGTTCATTGCGATAATTCCGATACTGGCTGATGCCATTTTGACCGGCAAGGCCCGAGTTGATCACATCATTGTACAGGGTCTGGTGAAGGGCCATATCCTTTCCGAACCAGGGTTCTGTGACAAAAAAATTGAAACGGTTGACCAGGTAGGTATCTTCGACCCGGCCATTCGGGCTGTCCTGCCGCATGATATCGGTCAACATTTTCATGTTCAGACGACCGGCCATGACGGCCAGCAGTTGGCCCGAATAATCCATCACCGGTGTGGCGACGACCATGGTGGCGGCCTCCAGGGACATGGAAAAATAGGCGTTCTGAACATGGGTATGGTGCTTTCCCTCTGAAAAATACGGCTGGAATTGTCGCAACTTTCCTTCCTGACGGGGGTCTGTCGAAATCAGGATTCGGGATGTGAGCGGGTCCATGATAAAAAATTCGTCAAAATGTCCTCCGGAAAGAAACGGAATCAGGTGATGGGTCAGAATGGACCGGTACGACTCCGGCCAGGGATAGGCCGTCTGACCGGTCTGGATCGCGGGAAGCTGTTGTATCAGCAGAGGATTGTTGGCAAGGGACTCCAGGATTCGGCAGGAATCGGCTATGCGGAAGTTGACCGCGGCGATTTTATGATGCGCGGCATCCTGCAGGTGTTCATGAATTTCGGCGATCAGGATTTTTTGACCGGTTGTGTAGGCAAGATAGCCTGTCAGAAGCATGGGCGCAACCGAGAGAATCACATATAAAATGGTCAATCGATGGGTCAGTTTCATCGTTTTCGGTCTCCATATACCTGTTGGAGAAAGGCCATGGTAAAGATCCGGTCCAGACTGTCAATTTCCAATGTCAGGAGTCCGGAATCCCGCATGTGGCCAACGGTGGATTCCCACATCTTATGGTTCATCCAGCCGATATGATCCTCTCCGGTGTGCACCAGGGGAACCTGGGCGCGCAGCATGGCCTTCTGGGTTTCCATATCTGAATCGACCGCGTATTTCAGGGTGGATTGAAGGGCGTCTTCGGGATGACTGAGGACCCGGCGCCAGCCCAGTAAACTGGCGCGCAAAAACCGGAGAATGATATCCGGGCGCTGATGGACATCATCGGCTCTGACCGCCAGGACATCCGAATACCCGTGAATGTCATAATCGCCCGGCCAGATGAGGTTCAGTTTGTGCCCCTGCTGCCGGAGCCGGATGACCCCGCCGGTCAGGTAAGCGGGTGACACCTGAACATCCCGGTTCAGCAGACTGGCATAAGTGGCATCATAGGGGGCGATGCGCATCTGGTCCGTGTCGATATCCAGTTTTTTCATCATGGCCAAAAACTGAACACCAAATTCCCGTGCGGCGCTTTCGGCTTCGCCGATGGCAATGGTTTTTCCCTGAAAATCCATGGGTTGCGTGATGCCGGAATCCGCCAGGGAAATGAACATGAGGGCACTGCGGCGATAGATGGCGGCAATGGCCACCGGCGGGTTTTTGGCCCGGGCATTCAGCAGAATGTCTTCGGGCGCCAGCACGGCGAAATCGACCTGACCCGTCAACAGGGCCCCGACCTTGTCTGTTTCGGGGCCGCCTTCGATAAACGATACATCCAGATTTTCCGCATCATACAGGCCCTGTTCCCGGGCCAGATAAAATCCGGCAAACTGGGCCTGATGCCGCCATTTCAAATGGATACGGACCGGATCAGGCGCGGGTTTTGGGGGAGGATCGGCGCAGGCGGTCAATAGTGCCGGCAGAACGAGGAGGATCAGGAAAATCCTACGGAGTTTGGGATATGGATGTTTTTTCATCCTTCCCCCTTTTTCCCCGCCAGTTGCATGGGAATAAACACCCGGATGGGCTCTGCAATACCGGATGATGCACCGGAATGGGTGATCAGCCGCTGAATGATCAGCTCGCTGATTTCATGCCCCCGGGTGATGAGCAGCAGACCGGCACGGGTTTTGACATCTTCGGCCAGAATCATGTGGGGCACCAGTTCACAGGCCCGCACACCCCGCAGTGCATATCTGGCCTCCATTCCCAAAACCTGCTCCAGGGCGGCCAGCACTTCGGGATCATAGGCGCCTGGCTGTTGTTTCATCTGTTTGAGTGCGAGCGGTTTCAACAAACCCCGGACTTCCAGCAGATCGAAATCACTGACAACTTTCAAAATTCGTGCGCCGATGGGAATATCTTTTCCCTGACGTGTCGGTTTGGGAGACTCTTGACCGTCAAACCTCAAGTTCTGGCAGGCGATCATGTCGGCAATTTCCTGAATCCTGGGAATATGGGCCAGAAGACCGGATGTCACCCGGGGGTGCTGTTCAAACAGGTGCAATTCTTCAGCGGTCAGTGACTTTCCCTGCAGATGCTTTTGAATGATGAACTCCGGAACCGTTATCCAGCCCACCTGGGAGAGCATTGCTGAGGTTTCAATTTTCCACAAATCCGGTATGTCGAGACAGACGGCCACTTCCCGGGCATAACGCTTGATCCGGGCCGCCCGCCCAAATGCCTCGGGCTTGAGAAGCCCCATCAGTTCGGTCAGCATCTGAATGCTTCCGGTAAGGGTTTGCTCCAGGAGTTCTTTTTCCGCCGTGATCAATCGATATTGCGTCAGAGCCTGATTCAGGGTTTCCACCAATAAATCCGGTGGACAGGGTTTGGTCAGAAACCGGAATACATGCCCCTCGTTCACCGACTGAATGGCGTTTTGAACATCCGCATTACCGGTCAAAATGATGCGAACACTGTCCGGCGTCACTTCGCGGGTTTTTTTCAAAAACTGGATGCCGTTCATGACCGGCATGCGCAGATCAGACACAATGACGGCAAACGGCCCTTTTTGTGTGACGGCCGCAAGTCCTTCTTCCGGACCGGCCGCGGTTTGAATCATGAATTCCCGACGCAATTGACGCCGGAGTGAATCCAGGAGCATGGGTTCGTCATCGACCAGCAAAATGGCTTCATTCATCACGCTTTCTCCTGCTGACAGTGTGGGCAATTTCAATCCAGCGGGGCAAGTGGTCATAACTCCCAACCTGGTTCATCAGGGGCCAATCCGGCTCAGGATGGATGATATTTCCTTCTTCGCGGTGCTGAAGCCAGTTGGCAATGGATAAAATCAGGGTCGATTTCCGGAATTCTTCGGGAACAAGATTGGGCCGATGGTGAAACGCAATGATCTGGACGATGTCATCCGGCAGGCCCCAAATTCCCATCAGGTATCCGCCAATCTCGGCATGGCCGGCTCCCAGCAATGCCTGTTCGGACTCACTGATCGGCATGCCAGTTGTGTGAGCCATTTCCAGAACATTCTGGTAGGCTTCCGGGAGATATTGTGCGAGAACCAGCTTGCCCACATCATGAAGAATCCCGGCCATGAAGAGATAATCCACCTGTCGGTTGCCCAGATTCTCCAACAGGGCGATATCCCGGGCAATGGCAGCGGTCTGCATGCAATGGTTCTGAAGGGTATCGAGCGGGACAGCGGAAATGATGGCGGAATCAAATTTTGAAAAAACACCCAACATCAAAACCAGGGCCCGCAGTGTTTCCAGGCCCAGCAATCCCACGGCCTGGGCCGGGTTGGACACATGCCGGGGAACGCCAAAAAAAGAGGAATTGACCACCTGCAGGATTTTCGCGCTCATGCCGATATCGGTTGACATCAGATCGCCGACCTGTTTGATTGTACACTCCGGCTGTTGAAGCAGGTCCATCAACTGCATATATGCCGCGGGCAGGGCCGGAATACGGTCAATTTGGGACACGAGCCCTGTCAGGCGTTCGTCTGCCAGCATTTTCTGCAGGGAGCAGGCCCGATGTACCGCGGATTTCAGCTCATGGGCATCACAGGGTTTGGTCAGAAACTGGTGGGCGGGCAGAACAGTCTTCAGAATGACGTTCCGGTCGGCATGGCCGGAGAGAATGATGCGTACGGCCCGGGGATGAATTTCCTTTACACGGGCCAGCAGATCGGCTCCGTCCATACCCGGCATGCGCAGATCCGCCACCACCACATCAAAAGCCGTTCCGGATAACAGATCCAGCGCATCTTCCGCGCCCTGTGCAAATTCCATGTCCCACTCTTCCCGCATGCCGCGAAGCATGCGGTTCAGGCCGCTCAGAATGCTGAATTCGTCATCCACAAACAGGATTTTCTTTTTGATTGCCGTCTCTGTCATATCGGAACCTCTCCTATGGGAAGATCGATGATGAACGTGGTTCCCTCACCGGCTTCGGTTTCAAAATGGAGTTGCCCGCCGTGTTTTCCCACCACGACCGCATGGGAAATTGCCAGTCCCTGACCCGTGCCTTTTCCAACTTCCTTGGTTGTGAAAAACGGATCGAATATCCGGTGCCGGATGGCCGTGGGAATCCCTGCGCCGGTATCGCTGATGCGGATCTGAACCTGTTGATCCATGCACCGGGTTGTCACCCGAATCAATCCTTTGGTGGTCTGTTTTTGCGGTAATATTTCTTCAATGGCATGGGCCGCATTGATCAGGATATTCAGAAATACCTGGTTGATTTCTCCGGGGAAACACATCACCGGCGGCAGGTTCGGACACAGATCGGTTTCCAGGTCGGCCACGTATTTCCATTCATTGCGCGCTACGGTGATCGTGCTTTCCAAAGCCTGGTTCAGGTCCACCGCGGTTTTTTCCTCAACGCCCGGATGGGAAAATTCCTTCATGGACCGGACAATTTTTGTGATGCGTCTGATGCCTTCCAGGGACTGGGAAATCGCAGCAGGAATCTCTGTTGTCAGGTATTCCAGATCGGCTTTTTGACGCATGGATTCGATATCCTTTACAAACGGGTCAAGCTGGGGAAAAGGTACGGCTGCGATCACCAAATGGTCACAGGCGATGACGAGTTTATGCAGATCGGCAAAGGCATCCCCCAAAAACCGGATATTGTCACCCACAAACTGGGTCGGCGTATTGATTTCATGTGCAATTCCGGCAGCCAGTTGACCAATGCTTTCCAGTTTCTGGGCATGGGTCAACTGACTTTCCAGTATTTTACGTTCGGTGATATCCGCCCCCAGAATCAGAAATCCCCCGGGCTTGTCCGCGCCGTAACATACCAGTGTGATTTTCAATCCCAAAAATCCCTGTCTGCCGTCCGTTCGGGTAAACCGGACATCCGGAAGTGTTACGGGCTGATTTCGGGATTGACACCGGTCAAGTCCATCGGAAATGACGTCTTTCTCCCAGGAAATGGGCAGTGTTGTCATCTTTTGTCCCACTGCCGCACGGGCAGGCACACCCAGCACCTGTTCGGCAGTCCCGTTCCATCGCAGGACCGTGCGGGTATCCGAGAGGCAGATCAGAATCGAGCTGATTCCGGCCACCAGGGCCGCCATTTCCTGATGGGCCTTTGCCAGAGCGGTTTCCGCCTCTTTTCGCGGGGTGATGTCCATCATGACGCCGACAATGCCGGAAACCTCGCCATTGGTATTGAAATAGGTGGCTTTGCAGACCATCATGTCCCTGGGAGTTTTGTCTGCACGGGAAACGGTGATTTCATAGGTTTTGTGACCGGGTTGACGCATCAACTGACTGTCGATTTCATGAAATGCCGTGGCCTGATCATCGGGAAACACGTCGAAGACTGTCTTGCCGATCAATCGGCTGCGGGATACGCCAAAACAGGATTCAAAAGAACGGTTACACCCGGAATATCGGTGTTGGGTATCCCGGAAGAAAATGGGATTGGGAATGGCATCGATCAGGGTCTGCATGAAATAGAGCTGATCCCGGTGGTGATCGGCGGCCTGGTCACTGATCTCCTTGGCGGTTTTCAGCTCGCCGATCAAATATTCCAGTTTGTCTGTCCGTTCCCGGATGGTTTTTTCCAGCTCGGCCTGATAGGTTTTCTGTTTCTGCTCCAGCTCCCATTTTTTCAGTGCGTTCAGAACCGTGATCATCACCTGGCTGACTTCAAAGGGTTTGACGATATAGCCATCCACACCCAGTTCAAGAACGGCTCTGGCCTCGTCCGGTTCCACGATGGCCGAGACCACCACGACAGCCGTATCCGGACAGCTCTGGCGAACGTGCCGGATCAAATCCAGACCGGATTCGCCCGGCATCCGGATATCGCTGAGCAACAGGTTGCATGGTTGGGTCGCCAACAGTTTCCGGGCTTCGGCTGCATCCGGTGCAACCCGGCATCGGTAACCGGCCCGGACAAGAATCTGCTGAAGCAGATTCCGGATGGGATGTTCATCATCCACTACCAGTATGTCGTACATGAATATCTCCAGTGGTCAGTGACAAGTGACTGGTGACAAGTGACCAGCAGGCAGTGGTCAGTGGCCCGTAGAGACGCAATGCATTGCGTCTCTACAGTTGTTTGATTTCGATACAGTTTTCTGTCAGAATTATCAGTCAATATGGTAAGAAAGAAAATGATGAATGATCAGTGTCATATCAGTGATAAAAAATAACTGGTTGGGGGGTAAAAGGCTGAAGGCAGAAGGCTGAAGGCGCCTGCAACCTGCATTCCGGCTGGTCAGACGGTATCTCAATACAGAATGTATTTTCACAGTCAGGTAGGCCAAACTACCGGCCAACCTGACCTACCGGCTACCAGCAATTTCAGCCGGACGCGGGTAGGTCAGGGCGCCGCGGTTTTTTGCGGCTCCCTGACACCACGCTATTTTCATGGTAAACGCCCATGATCAGGGGTTTGCTCACCCCCGGGGATGAAAATGATATCTTCCGTAAAAGCCCCGTAGGGGCGACCTGTTTGTAGAAATTGATGCGGTTATTCCCATCAAGCTCCATCGGAGCGGCCTGTCACCGGAATACACAGGTCGCCCCTACGGGGCTTGCTGGAAATTTTTATGCGTCATTCTACAAACAGGACGCTCCTACGGAGCGTGATGGTATAGGTTTCTTTTTAACTGCATTTTAACGGTAAACGAAAGCAATCCCATGCAGAACAACATTCTGATTGTGGATGATGACGAGGCGACCCGGTATCTGTTGGGCCATATTCTGAAAAGTCAGGGATTTTCCTGTCAGATGGCGCGGGATGCGGCAGAAGCCAAATCCCATCTGCTGACCATGGAATTCGACCTGGTGCTGACAGACATCTGTATGCCCGGAGAATCCGGACTGGACCTGGCGCGGCATGTCCGGGCGGTGTATCCCGGCGCGGCTGTTGTGGTTGCCACGGTCATCGATGATCTGCAAACCGCGCGGGAAGCACTGGAACTGGATATTTTTGGATACATTCTGAAGCCTTTGGATCGCAGCCAGGTTGTCATCAGTGTGGTCAACGCACTTCGGCGCAGGGAACTGGAAATCCTGACACGGGCTCACCAGCAGCATCTGGAAGAAATGGTGGCGGCGCGGACAGCCGAACTGATGTCCGCCAACGAGGAACTGCGTATAAAGGAAAAAAAGCTGCAAAATCAGGCCGATGAACTGGATGATCTGAACCGGACCCTGCGCGTGTTGCTGAAGAAACGCGAAGAGGACCGGGATGCACTGGAACAGCAGGTGATGACCAATGTCCGCAAAATGATTCTGCCCGGTCTGGAAAAACTGCGATCGTCCAGGCATTCCGCAGCGCATAACCATCTGGTGGATGTGTTGCAGGCCAATCTGGAAGAGATTGTTTCACCCTTTGCGCACCGGCTGTCCGTTGGTGATCCCGGGTTGACCCATACCCAAATCCAGGTGGCCAATCTGATCAAACAGGGGCTTACCACCAAGGAAATTGCGGCGGCCATGAACCTGTCGGTCAATACGGTCATGACCCACCGGTACAAGATCCGCACCAAATCCGGACTGAAAAACAAAAAGACCAATCTTCGAAGCTATTTCAATACGCTGGATCAGGACCAATACCCGTGAATGAATGCCATTCATCCTGTTTCGATTGATCATTCACGGCATTTTGATTTCTTTTTGCCACGAAAACGCAGTTAAATAATTAACATATTCCATCGAGCTCCGTAGGAGCGACCTGTTTGTAGAATGAGGCATAAAAATTTCCATCAAGCCCCGTAGGGGCGGCCTGAGTATTCCAGTTACAGGCCGCCCCTACGGGGCTTGATGGAAATAACAGCATCAATTTCTACAAACAGGTCGCCCCTATGGGGCTTTGGGGAAAATATCGTTTTTATTCCCGGGGGTGAGCAAGCCCTTGATCTTGAATGAATCACATTCATTCACGGGTATTGGGGTCAGGACTTCCCAAAACCCTGCGGATGACATTCGCCAGCTCAATAGCGTCAAATGGCTTTTTGATTAGCGCCCGAATCCCCATAGGGTGCAATCCCATTTAGTGGCAAAATATAGAGAGGAGTAATACTCTCTGTATTATCTGCTCTTTGAAAATAAGTCTGGACTCTACGAAAGAATCCTATTATATTGACGTCCATGAGCAGCAGTAT
>JBFXFK010000174.1:0-10064 GCA_050179135.1 Desulfatirhabdiaceae bacterium
GGACTGCCCAGGCAGTCATGACCGGATGCCAGTCGATGAACCCGGGACAGGTTCAGCCTGATTGACCAATGGGCAGTAGTTGCGACAAGATTCATGTCGATGGCCGGTCAATCTCTTGTTGGCGGTCCCTGTCTGTCTTCAGGGCCTCCACCTGGCGGAGATCATCCACATGATCGTAGAAGAACCTGCATCCCGATCAATTGGACTGCCCAGGCGGTCTTGACCGGATGCCAGTCGATAAACCCGGGACAGGTTCAGCCTGGTTGACCGAGGGGCAGTAGTTGCGACAAGATTCATGCAGATGTCCGGTTAATCCCTTGTTGGCGGACCCTGTCTGTCTTCAGGGCCTCCACCTGGCGGAGATCATCCACATGATCGTAGAAGAACCTGCATCCCGATTAATCGGACTGCCCAGGCAGTCATGACCGGATGCCAGTCGATGAACCCGGGACAGGTTCAGCCTGATTGACCAATGGGCAGTAGTTGCGACAAGATTCATGTCGATGGCCGGTCAATCTCTTGTTGGCGGTCACTGTCTGTCGAAAAGGATTTCAGATCATCCCCTGGTGTTGCACTGGCTATGATAGGATGTCGCTAAATAAAAATCAGTTTGGACTGGTGGACATCAGTAATAAACGGCTTATTTTTTGACACAACATCAAATATCATTGACTTTTGAGGCTGCAACATGGATAAAAAAGAGGCTGCTGAATTTATCCGGCATTTTTCGAAAGTCGGTTGCATCCAGTATTCAGACCATTGTCTGAAGCGGATGTTTGAACGAAACATACAGGTGGATGATCTGCTTATGGTTCTGATGTGGGGTGATGTTCAGGATGTCGAATATGACCCGGAAATTGATTCCTGGAAATGCCGTATTACCGGAAAAAGCCTGGATGATGATGTTCTGACATTTGTCGCGGCGATCGATGTCAAAGCAAATGCCGTTTTCTGTGTAACGGTTTTCTGATGGGGTGCTTGATGAAATGTCGAAAATGTAAGGAACAGATGACGAAAACAACAGATGATCATTCATACCGGGAATCCGGTCTGGAGAACATTCTGCTGAAGGGGATTGACATATTCCGGTGTGGTTGCGGCGAACGGGTGATCAGCATCCCCGCCATGCCGGAATTGAATGCAGTGATTGGCCGGATGCTGGTTAATAAAAAATCCCCATTGATGGGCCGTGAAATTCGTTTCCTACGGAAAAACATGGGATTGACCGGAAAGCGGTTGTCCGAAATCATGGGGGTTGACAATGCCACCGTATCCCGATGGGAAAGCGATCTTCAAAGGCCCGCCAAAACCCATGACCATTTTTTCCGGCTGCTGTATGTGACAGAAAAGCAGGTGCCAGTTGACCAGGTAAAGCAGATCGTGGAATCGATCTTTCCGGAAATTGATCAATCCATCTCCACCATGCCGGATATGGTATTGAATCCAGGTGCATGGATACCCCGTTAAGGAAAATTTTACTGAACGGGAAACCGGTGTAGCAGCTTGCGCGCGCGTATGGGTTGGAACTTTGCTTGTGGCAAATTTGCCACAAGCAAAACCGTAGCAGCTTGCGCGCGCGTATGGGTTGGAACCCTGTATGATTTCCGGTGCATGGATACCCCATTGACACAAGCTGCCAGTGTGATAACTTGTCAAATGAATATATTTTCCGGAAATATGAGGCATTATCATGATTTCTTGTAACACATACCAGAACGCCATTCATCGTTATGCAGAGGACATCAACCTGTCAAAACCCGGCCGGCTATCCATTGTCCGGATGGCGTTTATGATCTGCCGATTGATGGCCATGACGGGTTATCATTTGGCATTTACCGGCAGTGTCGTAAAGGACATCCGCCGTGAAATGTCAGAGTGTGTGGATACATGCGTCAATGGCGCCTGCTTGAAGCGTGTTTATGGCAAAGTTGCCAAAATCAGAGATGATTATCAATCCATCCGGGAATCGTTTGCCAAGGTCAGTGGGTTGAAACTGTTTGACCGCTACATGAGAGATGTCGTTTCCATGTGGGATGACCTGGCAGAGGATCTGCTGATTGCTGGTGATCTGGAAATCACATCCGCACTGAACCGGATGGCCGAAAACGCTTCTGATCTGAAACCCTCTTTGGATTGGCGGAAAGAACTGCATGCCATGTGATATTGTCTTTCACGAGGCTTTCCGAAAGGCTGTTCAAAAGCTTTCCAAACGATATCCGGATATCAGGCATGACTTGCAGGATGCCATTGCCGCATTGATCCAAAACCCAGAGTCCGGCGATGTCATGATCGGAACCAATGGCATTCGAAAACTCAGGGTAAAAAACTCAAACGCCAGAAAAGGCAAATCCGGCGGATACCGCATGATCTATTATCCCATGATGTGGAAATCATCCATAACCCTCCTGATGGTTTACAGCAAATCCGATCGGGAAGATATGACACATAAAGAGCTGGCTGAATTTATCCGCGAAATATCCACTCCATCCCCATGACCCGGTTATAAATTTTGACACCCCTACCAGATCCCCATCATTTTTCTCTTGATTTCCATGGAAAAATAATGGAAAGATAAAACCGTCAAAATTATCAAACACCGGAAAGGGGCGCCCGAAAGATGGCCTTTTTTTATTTGTATTCATGTTTGCATTTACAGTGTGGGAAGAGTCCCCTTGTCGTGAGGCCTGGGGCGGTCTGTGTTTGGACCGTGACAACTCTTCCCACTTCTTTTTTTGGAGGGAATCAAAAATGTCAAAATCAAACACACCCACCGAATCACCCGCACCAGAACCACAGCCTGAACACCTGCCACCGGAAACCTGGCGACCGGATGTCAATCGTCCTTTGACACCCCGTGACCTATGGCGTGCGATCGACACAATCATGTTTGCCGTATGTCATGAGAAGGTGCAGATCCATGCATCTCAGGAGCCGGACCACAAAACCTATTTCTATTCTCTGCATGATGCGCAGACGGCCATAGACGTTTTCCAAAAGATGTGTAAAGAGCAGCACAATACATTCCGGATTAAAGTCTATGAACAGTCCGAACCGGACAGTCCCTCCTTTCAGGAAAACCCGTATGCGGAAAACAGCCTGTATTCCATGATCAGTTCAATCCGGTATCACGCCAGTAACACAGATTTGTTCATGACCGCTACAGCCGCTTTTGTGTCCACCCTGATTCATGGTGAGCCGTGGGTCAAAAAGCATCCCAGAACCCGATCAAAGGGTATGCAGAAATCCCTGGACCGCTTTAAGATATTTTTCGAAGTCATGGATTGCCCGGACTTCTGGTATCTGCCATTCATCGATCTGGCCCTGTATGCACGGGACATCCTGAAAAATAACGGGGTCAAGCTGGGCAAGGGAGGTGCATCATGAAGCAAAATTCGGTTGATAACAGGCTGCCGCACCATGCGGACACACCCCGTTCAAGTATCCAGGCAGCAAACATGATCGGGATTCAGGCTAACACCCTGGCCATTTGGCGGATTTTGGGACGTGGACCCGCATATCATAAAGTCGGCAGACGAATCGTCTATTTTGATCGTGACATCGATGCCTGGTTGTCTTCCTGCAGAATCGATCCGGAAGGAAGACGGCTTCGGTTATATGACCACCGGAAAGGAGCGCAGCCATGAACGATCATTCTGATCAAACCCGTTCCGATTCATTTGGCCTGTCCTGGGAGGTTCTGTCGATGGCAGAGGTTTTGAAATTTGTGTCCGGTGGTCTGATGAATTTGTCTTCGGAAGAGATAACCATCAATGTTGCTGGCGCGGTTTCCTGGATACTGGACCAGGTTGTAGAAAACCTTCAAACAGCCAGTGAAAGGAGGGATAGCCATGACATCCATTCATCTGATTCATGACGGCTTTCTGTTCTCCCTTGGATGGCTTCAGATTTGGGCGCTCAGAATATTGTTTTCAGTATTCAATCACCTGCCCATATCGGCATTATCCGCACTGATGACATTTGCCAGCACACCTGGCCCGGGAGGTGATGATGGGCAAGGCTGTTGAAATCGATGTGGGTCTTCTGGATATCCTGACCAGGCGCCGGCTACACTCCGAACAAATCCGGTGCCTGCTGGTGGTCGTATCAAGGCCCGGGGAGATATTGACCTTGGCAGACTTTCACAAAGCCACCAGTATTTCAAAAGCCCATGTCTGCCGGTCAATCAAGGCATTGACCGGTGCAGGCCTGCTGTCTGCGATATGTGGACCGGATGGAAAGCGGCGGTATCAGATACCGGGTTTTGTTGTTCAACCCATTATTCACAATTCGAATGACGCACCGGCCGATCCGGTTCAATCAGGAACCGCTGTGGATCCATCGACTACCACACCTGGGCAGGATGCCATTGACGGAACCCCTTCACCTGCCCTGGCTGGCAACATGCCCATCAATGGCCATGCCGGAATGACCACTCCAGGCAATGATATGCCACATGCGGAAAAGCCGGTTGCCATATCCGGCCATATTCCCCTGTTTGGCAACGATGCCATTTCCGCAAATGGCAACATTCCGGCCATTAACGGCGTGGCCATTCTCATAGGCGGACAATGGGTTTCCATCGGAGGGAAGACTGTTGCCACTCATGGGACCGGTTTATATACTCCCGCGAGTAATATAGCTGCTGTTGCTGTTTTGGATAAAAAGCAAGCTGCTGACAAATCGGCCTGGGAATCGGCCTTTGGTGCAAAGCTGCCACCAGGGGCCGATATGAACGCTGTCCATGCCATGCTGACCCGGAAACAATCCGGCAAACTGGCCGATGTCAAAAACCCGATTGGATACCTTTTGGCAATGGGCAAGGGATCCCCCCACAAATGTGACCAGGTGATCAAACCGGATGTAAGGCCGGTTGCCACAGTAACCTCCGACACCCGGATAATTTCTGATGCAGAATATCAGCGACAGTTGGCTGCCTATGACGCATGGGAAAAAATGTCCGATGACGACAAAAAGCCTTATTTTCAGCGTGCAGAAGAAATGAAAAAGAAAGCCGGAAAACTCCCGTGGTCACTTGGCTTTCTGGCCCAGCGGAGCTTTGTGTGGGATCATATTCGGGATGCCGGTGCAAACTGTTAACCATGACAGAAGACGGACCTTACCAGTCATTTCATAATTTATAACGTCAGAAATGGAGGTTGTCTCAATGGAAAATTCTATTTCGATAACGCGAGGGAAAGACATTCTGGCCAATCATACGACAGATAGCCCAATGAGCCATTACGGTCAAAAAGTGTGGTCTGTTGTCGATTCTGAGCCATTGCCCGGCCATGCACTCTGGAAACAGGGTGATAACTGTGTTGACATTGAAATCGTGGCTGTTGTCGGCGGATGGCTGGTTGTCAAACAGCCTGATGGGTTTTTGGCTGGAATCATATGGTCAGATGGAAGCTATCATGCAGACCTGATTATAAACGCAGATGGGCACCCCGTTAAGAAAATGGTCAAAGGGTGTCATGTGAGGGATACACTGCCGATAGGGGAACTGGGTTCAATTTTGATTTGAACAATCAGAAAAAGAGGGTTGATCATGGGACATACACATAGGAAGAAAACGGAAGATGGCCCATCAAGCTTTCTGCATTGCGTCGGTTATGTTGGCGATGCAGGGCCAAAAAGACCGGGACAGTCGAAGTGTGACCCGATGTCTCACGGCGGGTTGCGGTATGTCATTACCTGTTCATGCGGGGCAGTCAAGACCGAAAACCGGAATCAAAATTATTGGGAATCATCCGGATGGATTGAACCTGAAAAGGGGGAGTCGTGAATTTCATTCTTCGTGGAACGATTGGGGATGTAACCGTTCATGATTCATCGTCCGATGATGGCGTTTACGGGAAAATCCGGACAGATCAGGTTGACCTTGACGTATGCCGGAAAGTCGCGGTTGCGATGGGGTATTTCAATTCCGTTGAGATCGGAAAGCGTATCCTGAAGGATTATCTGGCCTGGATCGATGAACAATAATTCATGGAACAGTGGAGGTTATATGACAGATCCAACTGGCAAATTTTCATTATTCTGGGAGTCTGAAGATAATCAGCATTCAATTCCCGGGGGTGCATTCGATACCCTGGAAGCGGCTGAAAAGGATATCCCGAAATTCAAACGGGAATTGATCGGCATATGCGCGGATGAATCTGAACGCGAGGCAATCCGGGCAGGTGCATTCGATATTTCCAGGAACGGCGCTCATGTTGCGAGCTTTGGAGCAGGCGCCTACACTGAAGAACCCATTGAACATCAAACCTGTTGGACCGAAGGGAATGGAACCTGGCACTTGATGCGCAAGGGAAACGAGATCATCAAGGTTGCAGACAACCTGCATGACCTGGCCATAACTCAGGGGTCTGAAGATATTCCGGATAAATCGATTACCATTGACGGCGCTACAGCCGAACGGTTGGGGCTTCTGTAACAACCCGGGCTGACACCGGGAAAGGATACAAATCATGAAATGGGTACGAAGACAGGATATAGGATGTAAGGAAAACCCTGGAACTTTTGACACCGGGAATGGCGCCATGATGTTTGTCGATGTGAACCAGAAATACCCTAAAATCCAACGGGTATCAGTGGAGAGCTACTGCGGCCGGGAGTATGAAAACAAGGTTTATTATCAAATTATCGACACCAACGAGCGTTTTGACTCACTCAAAGCCGCGCAAAAAGCAATTAAATAAACCCATCTTCCAGGCGGCTATCACCGGGAACCTTTGTGGAGGTTGATGTATGGAAAAGATAAGCGTGTTGAACAGCGAAATCCCATCGGGCGGCTATGGAAGGCCGTTGACAAGTGGTGAACTGAAAAATATCCGGCGGGCAGGTTTCCCCTGTTCCACCGGTTGGATTGTTCTCAGGGTTATGGACTCTCCATCGATCGGTCTGTGTTATCGCCCGTCACCGGCTGGCGGATTTGACAGCACAAATATCAAGGTCACAACGAAGTAGAGGGGATCGACCATGAAAAGATTGGGGACACAGATCAGCGAAGACGGAAAAACCTTTTGGCGGATCAATGGCGGAATTGTGGAAAGGAAAGCCATGTATGGCCAAAAACCAATGTGGGAAACGGTTGCTGAAACATTCGATACCCCTCACACACCGGCTGAATTAATGGCCCTGTGTGAGAGGCACGGTTTCGGATACGAATCATAACCACCATTCAGCCGGCCGGAATACGACCGGCGACAAGGGAGATAAAGCATGCCAAAATATCGGATGGATGACGGAATTATTTTGAATACGGAAAAGGCGGTTGACCACTGGGAAGAAGATACCAGGTGGAATGGGAATAACCATATCAGCCGGGCCACCGGAAGCCAGTGGGAGCATGAAACCCTCTACAAGTCGGCAAAGGGCCGTTACTGGATTGAACATTCCAGCCAATATCAGGGCAGTTTGCCATATGCTACCATGTTGGAACCGTCTGAAGCGGCGGCGTGGTTGCTGGCAAACAATCACAATGACCTGCCGGATGACCTGGAAAGCCACCGCGATGCAATTGAGGAATAGGCCATTTTGGGGCAAAAAAACACCAAACAGGATTGACGAATTCAACGAATTTATCACCCGGCTGTTGTACCTGGATATCATGGAAGTTGTCCTTTTCAACGGCAAGCCCCCTGAAACTCCTCAGGTGGTGACCATGTTGGAAAAATATCAGATGCCGGTTACCGGCGAGAACGTGGAAACAGTAACTATTTACGCGGGGCAGATCATCACATCTATCCGGAAAATAGTCGCGTCCGGCTTGATGGATGATGATTGAAGATCACCCCATTCAAACCCGTTACCCATTCCAGGGCAGCGGGTTTTCTGTTTCAGGCTATCCGGATAATGGCCATATCGTCAAAATTGGCGGCGTGGCGTCATGCTCCTGAAGGCGTGAACCGTCCGGGCATGGTGACACCAGGGGTTAAGGTTTAAACCCTCCTGAAGACGCTCTCATGATGACCCCGTTCCGAAACGTTTTTTTTGATTAATCGAGTTGACAACTAATCAAAAGATATGTATCTTGAAATCAAATGGGGTTACAGCTAATCAAAAGGGGGATACCATGAAAAACCTTATGCAGATGATGGCAGAGATCGAACCGGGATTTTTGACAGGGGCCTGTTGTTTCCTGGATATCCTACGGGTAAAGGCCGGAATGTCACATGACAAATTTAATCATGCTGTCATGGGCCTGGCCGATTCCGGAAAGGTGTACCTGGAAAAACATGCACATCCGGCGCAATTATCTGAAGGTGAAAAACGGAATTATGTGACAGTCGGCGAGAATACGTTCATTGTGGCGGTTATCCGGAAAGATGCGGCGGCAAAGGTCGAGGCAATGGAAAGACCGGTTAACCGGATGCCAGTGGAACCTGACCAGGCGCAAACTGATGAACCAGTCCGGAAACCCGGTAAAGGCGGCAAACGACCTGGAGCAGGGAGAAAAAAGGGAACCCGGGTTGTATCTGACAGCGAAAAAAGAGTGAAACTGAATGGCGTTAGGGTCCCGGCATGGTTAAATGACTGGTTGAAATCCCGTGGCATGGCCGGAGAGTTGATCACCCAGGCACTGATCCGGCAACATGGATTGACGCCACCGGTTTGACCAGTACCACCAGGAGAGCATGAAAGGCATGGAGGATCTCTTCCATGCCTTTCAACAGATGTGCCAAAACAGCGATAATATTCATCACCAAATCATTACGGTGTCAAATTATCCCCATGATGTCGAAACTTTCAACGCCAGCCCCTTGCACAGTTATGGACCAGGGTTTTAAATGGTCTTGTGGGGCAAATGGCGGCGTTATTGTGTTTTTAATCCGTCTGAACTTGGATTCTTGAATTGTGAAGCCTGTCTGGTTGCCGGATGGTGCATAATCCTGCGTATTTTTCTAACATCACCTTTAACCGTTGCAGGAAAAATCCCATATGGCAGTTTTACAGGATCGAACCAGGGGCATTGAACCAATTCCCGGTCTTGATACCTGAAATCCGGAAACTGGCCGGGTTGCCAAAAGATGAATTTGACCGTCAAGTGTTCCAGTTGGCAAAGGATAAAATCATTTACATGGACCGGCATGCACACCCTGGGCAAATGACAGATCAGGACCGGTCTGAATTCCTGATTGACCATTTGGGGCAGGTGTTTGTTGTGGCCGTTTTCCGGAAAGAAGCTGCTGCAAGAATTGTTGCCCTGGAGAACCTGGTTGACCGGGTGTCAGTGGAACCTGTAAAGCAAACAGATGAACCCAGTCCGGAAACCCGGTAAAGGCGACAAGAGATCCGGCGCCGGCCGGAAACCTGAACCAGGGTTGTATCTGACCATGAAAAACGCGTGAAGCTGAACGGTGTAAGAGTTTCGTCATGGTGAAATGACTGGCTGAAATCCCAGGGCATGGCCGGGGAGTTGATCACCCAGGCATTGATCAGGCAACACGGATTGACGCCACCGTTTTGACAGATCAACACAGAGAGCTTTTCAGGATAGGGGCCTTATGGGTGATCGCGGTCTGTCTTCATGACTTTCACCTGGCGGAGTTCGGCCGCATGGTCGGATGAAAATCTGCATCCAGTTCACCCATGCCTGATGTCGTTTTTAATCCTCATTGACACAAACTGCCAGTGTGATAACTTGTCATATGTAAATATTTTCTGAAGCCATTCTTTGAATTGGCGGAAAGAATTGCCGCACCGCTGGCAGTTCAGATGTATTGTCCGGATATGAAAGAGGATTATCCGATTATCTGGGGACGGAAATGGGGGAATAAAAAACAAGCGTTATTTATGGGGGATTCATTGGAACCGGAGGTGCAACATGGAAGCCATTCTGTATCAAACTATGTCAAATAATGCTGTAAAATGTGCGCTTTGCGCGCACCGATGCGTCATTCCGGAAGGCAAGCGGGGCATCTGTGGTGTTCGAGAAAATCAGCATGGAAAGCTGATGACACTGGTTTACGGAAAACTGATTGCAGAGCACGTGGATCCCATCGAAAAAAAACCGCTGTTTCATTTTCTTCCGGGTTCCCGTTCCTATTCCATTGCAACCG
>JBFXFK010000175.1:0-9952 GCA_050179135.1 Desulfatirhabdiaceae bacterium
CGACTTCCAGAATGTTATTTTCCAGAGTACAGACCGCCAGAATCAGCCGCTTCCGGTTCTTTGCGGAAGACATGCCGGATGACGGCGCACTGGTGAAGTCCAGGCCATAGACGCGCATTTTATTTTTAATGCTGCGTCAGGATTATACATATGACAATTTCGCCGTTGTTTCGGTTTGTTGATCCAAGGTTCAATATAATTATCGGCAGCATGATAATGAATATCATCATGATGGTTTTCAATCCAAGAAAGCCTGGAACTGCCAAAAAGAAGAACATAACTGCAAAAATACCTACAACCAAACTCAAAAACTTCAATAGACCTTTGAGTAGTTCATTCATGACTTCCTCCCATTTTATTTGAAAAAATTCCAAGATTGTGTTTCTGCGTGCTGGGTGAAGCTCAGGAGCAGTTGGTCAGGGTAGATATAATTCAATCCAGGGGGATGCGATGAGGCCGGGGCAATTAGGCCCCGGAAAATTCAGGAAGGCATTGCTCTTACCCATTGGTGGGATAAGCTTCAATGAGGCCGGAGCAATTAAGCTCCGGAAAATAATATCCTCCCTCGTGAAGGCGACTTCACCACACTGCTTCAATGAGGCCGGAGCAATTAAGCTCCGGAAAATCCGGGCGTTTGATAATCGTCAGCGGCGCACCCGGTCGCTTCAATGAGGCCGGAGCAATTAAGCTCCGGAAAATTCAAAAATACCTTCTTCAAACCCATTGATAAAATCGCTTCAATGAGGCCGGAGCAATTAAGCTCCGGAAAATTACCAATCCGACCTGGCAGACCTGACCGCCGACCGGGCTTCAATGAGGCCGGAGCAATTAAGCTCCGGAAAATCGTGGCCCGGAACCGGAGGATGGATCAGAATGCAGTGCTTCAATGAGGCCGGAGCAATTAAGCTCCGGAAAATGAGAGATTGCCAGGGTCATGCCCGAAGCCCTGTCAGCTTCAATGAGGCCGGAGCAATTAAGCTCCGGAAAATCACTTCTCTGCAACCTGTTTGGATTGCAGGGTTTTTAATGGCCGCAGCGAGTGGCCATTATTTTTATTTAAATTGTTGCTTCCTGTCAAATGATTCATCTTCCCATCATAATAAAATCATCATATTTTCAAAGAACTTATGACCATTCGAGCGAATACGGGGTTTTCGATATCAATCAGGCGCTCGAATGTTCATACCGGCAGCCCATTATACAATGATGGCTTCACGGGTTACGGGTTCAAACGGTTTTCCATAACTCTTGATTTTGGGCTTGATGTTCTCTGCAGGGCCAATGTCCATGATCAGCAGATGGTCCTCATCATGATTCAGCAGATCACTCAGTTCGGCCTCAAGCCGAATCATCGACATCTTTTCCAGTCGGCACTGAAAAACTGACAATTGAAGCCATGCCCCATAACCTTTCAGGGTTTTGTAAATGCGCTTCCACCGCTTGTCATTCCGGATGTCATAAGAAACAATATAAAGATGTTCGGATTTCATCGGGTCACAAAATTCGGATAATCCGGGATTTCACCCAAGAGATAACGTATCAAAAGCCGGGACTGCACTTCCAGCAACTGACGGTAGCTGATCCGGTATCCAAATATCGGATGGGTGATTTCCTGGATCATGCGTCTTTCAAATACGGCGATAAAACGTTTTCGACCACTGTCTGTCAAATTACAGCTACCGGAGGCGGTGATAAAATCAGACGGTTTGACTTCTCCGGTGTTGATTGCTGTAATGACCGTGGAATCTGCAACCAATGGACGAAATGGTTCCATCATGTCCAAAGCCAGGGCCGGTCTGCCATATCGGGGCTGATGATAAAATCCCCGGTACGGGTCCAGGCCAACTGCGGATATGGCCACTGTCCATTCCCGGCTCAGCATGGCATATGCCAATGAAAGCATGGCATTGACCGGATCTTTTGGAGGCCGCCTGTTTCTTCCGGTAAAATCAAAAGGATATTTTGATTCTGCCTGGGATTTGAACATGTTCTGAAAATTCTGAAAATACCGGCTGGCAGCAGCGCCCTCGATACCCAGCAGCGACTCAATCGTATCGGTCCGGTTTGCGTTGCCCATATCACCTTTCATGTCATTCAGAAGAACAGACGGTGCTTTTGCATCTTCTCCTTCTGCACCTTTCCAGTTCCGGCGAATCAATGTCCGGCAATTGGCAATTTTGGCAGCCACAATACCACTGGCAATTTTCAGGCATGCGCCGGTATCAAAACTGCGTTTATACTGGGCTGTCCGGGCTTCTACATTCCGATGGCCGGTTCCGATGGTATGCCCCAGAAACCACCCGCCATAGCTGGAATAGGTAACCGGAATATTTCTTCGCATGCATTCATGAAGTGCAGGGGTGGTCAGGGTACTGTGCCCGAAGAGAACAACCTGAGAAACTTCTTCCAGTCTGGCCTCGGCAATCTTTTCCCGATCGAGTTCGATAATGAATTGGGCGCCATCTTTTCGAACATAGGCGCCGGCTTTCTGAACATACAGCGGAAAACTGGTTTCACAGGCAGCCAGAACTGGTCGGATTCCGGTTTTTGGCTGGTTCAGATATTGCACCTCATCCGGCAGACAAATCGGGGCCAGAGAACAGCGAAGGCATTTGGGGCTGCTCTCCAGTGGTTGTGGGATCTGGCCGGATTCCGCAACCGCCCTGAAATCAACAATGGCCTTTTGTGTCTCATCGATCAACGTTTCATCCATGACAACGGGAACCCGCTCTTTGGAGCCTGCAAAATAGATAACGCCGGTGTCACAGATAAATCCGTGTTCCCGCAGCAAAAGTGCCTGAGCACATAACTGGACTTTTTCCGGGGCATAAACGCCTCCGGCAATATGCGGGCGTTTCCCACGTTTGTAGTCAACGGGTGTAACGGTTTGGCCGTTGCCTTCCACGACATCGATTTTGGCAGTAATCCCCAATTTTTCGGAACCGAGGCTTACGGACCTTGCATGTATGCGTTCCTGATCATCCGGTTTTTCCGGCAGGCTTCCCCCGCCTTTATCGACCCGACGGTGTTTGATGGCGCCATCAACGGTATCCGCACTGTGCATGAACTCTCCCTGAACCCATTCCAGATAGGCCAGCCTGGGGCAATATACAAATTCGTTCAGCATGCGGACGGGAATTTGCGGGATTTCCGATACCACGGCATTCATTTTTCCCTGCCTTTTTGTGATGAATACAAAATGTTGCGGCCTTTACGCGTCAGTCGATACTTCTGGAGACGGCTTGTAGGTTTATCCGGAATGGTCTGTTCAATCATGCCGGTTTCCAGTGCAGGAAGAAGGTATGCTTCACGGAAATGATCCTGGTGTTTCAATCCTAATTCCGCCATTAGCTCTTTTCGGCTTTTGGGTGTAATGCAGATATTTGCAATTCGAATAATTTCATGCCTGACTTCCCCGGTGACTTCCCCGGTGACTTCCCCGGTGACTTCCCCGGTGACTTCCCCGGTGACTTCCCCGGTGATATCTTTCTCCACAGGTAACTCCGCCCTTGTGTACGCGGTCACACGAAACATCTCTCCAATTTGCTCAAATCTTGGGGCCGGCAGTCCGTAATCCAGAAACCCTTTGAGAACCCGTTTGATGCCTGTGCCATATTTTTCAATCAGGCCGACTTCCTTGAACAGGCCAGCAATTTTCCGGTTTCGCGTAAATGAGATGTAATCGCCCTCAAGAAGTCGTTCGATCGTGATATCCGCTGGCAGCTTTCCCGGGTTGATGATTTCGATTTTATGATCGAAGATTTTAACGATGGAGTCTGTTGAACTGGCGTAATCCCTGTGAACAATCGCGTTCAGGACAATTTCCCGCATGGCATCGAGAGGATAATCCCATCGTTCTTCCCGTTCAGGCTTGCCGCTTATGATATACGCTTTGTTGATGTGTTTTCTGATAAAGGCCATTACGCCGTCCACTTCGGCAAACAGGTCGGTTTGAAGCCTTGCGCCATCTTTGATGATGGTAGGCGATTGAAAGCGCCCCAATTCAATGGTGCTTAAATCCGATTCATGATCCATAAACAGGAAAAATGCCGCCCGTGTGATTTTACCATCACGAAGAAGTTCAAATTTCTGCAGAACCGACAGCGGATCATCCAGAACCGGGATTTCCCTGTTTCGGTTCACCCGGTCAATGAACTGCTGAACCTTTTCCAGTGAGATATCTTTTTCTGAATGCCATTCGTCAATGTAATGATCCCAACTCGTATTGACCATTTTCAAATGCTCATTGACGACTTCGGTAATGGTCATCAGATGATTTGCGTTTTTGATCCGCTTGAAATATCTGCCTCGGCAGGCTACCGGTTTAATGGGATATTCCGGCACTGAAAGGACAGCAATAGTTTTGCCGTTAATTTCCAGAAGATCAATATCCGGAAAAAGTGCATGCGCCGTGGACAACTTAACCTGATTGATCCAGTTCGGCCCTGTTTCTTTTCCGATATCTATACCTGTAATCTTGCCGGAATCGGTCACGCCAACAAACACCCGCCCGCCTTTGGTATTTGCAAAGGCAACCAGTGTTTCGATGACCTCCCTATCAAATGAGCTTTTTAATTCGACGGTTTCTGATTCGCCGTTCTGAATTGCATTTAATGCAGCATGTAGTTCCGGCATCATTAGGATCACCTATGCTATCGATTTTTTGAAAGCTGCGTTTTTTCTTTAACCGTAAATTCGTTTTCCGTCCTCAAAACACTTGAGAGCATGGCAACTCTGAGATCTGTGAAAGCCATCGGCGCATAGCGGATGCCTCCCCAACTTGAGGTCACAATTTGTGACCTCAAGATTGCAAATTCATCTTCAGGGAGTTCAAACATGAAATCTTCAGGGAACCGATTGATATTTCTACGAATCGTTTGTTTAAGAACTTTCGTTTCTACCTGATAAAGCTCAGCCAGATCCCGGTCCAGCATAATTTTCATCCCTCTGATGAAGAATATCCTGGCTACGATTCTTTCATCCGGAACAATATCGCTCATGATGCCTATCTCCGATTAAATTTGTACAAGCAGGCTGTTTTTCAGGTGTTATTCCGTCTCAAGTGGTGTTTCTCCGCAATCCTGTTCGACAGCATTTTCCGGAATTCATCTGCATCCTCATGTTGTTTGTAATGGCGTTTCGATTCTTCATTCAAATGGCGCTGTCCTTTTATCTGGCTGTTCTGCAGGTGATCCGCCCAACCGCGCAGTTGGCGGGAACAGCTCTCGGCCAGTGATTTCAAATTTGAAATTTGAGATTTGAAATCGGCAAGGCCCGCGCGGCGCTCCAGAAAACAGAGCATGGAGCGAACCTCTCCGGCTGAGCCGCGGGCAATATAAATAAACGCCAACAGCTCATTGGTTGTGCCCCTTTCAAAGCCTTCGGCAATATTGTTGGAAACCGAAAGTGCGGCTCGCTCCAGTTGATCCCGCAGACTTCTGCTGCCCCGCCAAGCCCGATTTTCTGTAAAGTCGTAAACCATATCCGCCAATCGAATGGCGTCTTTCCAGACGGGCAGTTCTTCGAAACGTTGGTAGGTCATGGACTTCTTTCCAAATTAATCGGTTGAGCACTGCTTCAGCCCTTGGGTGCGAAGAGGCCGAGGCCGTAGAATCGGCCACCACCGATGCAGATAGGACCATGCACGGATAGTGGATTCTGATTCTCATCCCGCCAGCAAAGTTTCAAATGGTATCGGGGGAATTTCTTGAGATGATTCGGCACACCATATTTATCAGCATGTTCTGTTCCCCGCCAATAGCCGATTTTGCGCCATTCGACGATAACGTTGTCTGCAAACATTTGGGGGAAACCAGCCTGCACAATAGCCTTGCGGATCAGGCCGTCAATCCTGTTGTTGAGGCATATCAGGAGTTTCTTCTGTTCTTCCGAATCGGTCACCTTTTTCAATCTACGGCGAAAGTGCGCAGGATCATCAAATCCGGGCAGGATCACCGGTGTTACGGTTGCCCAGGAAACGGCAGACCTGAGATACGGCCGCACTCCTTTTTCAGAAGAAGGTATCAGTGAAAGCATGGCGACCGGTTCTTTCGCATCATCAGCTTTCTTCTCCCGACTCTCCTTGAATAGCTCCTGACCGGAAAGCGCCTGTCGCGCCCAGGCAACTTCTTTGAATAATGCTGTGTCGAATGAGGTAACAAGCACTCGCCGCACCGGCCCGGCTATCATGGCCTTGCCTTCACCCCTCGCTTCTATGCTGGGCAACGGGATATAGGCAAAACGAGACAATCCAACGGAAATATGTTTTTGATCTCCTGCTGTTTCTCCATGGCCTGAAACGACGGTATTTACCCTCGTTTCAGGCCATCGTGCAGACTGTGCTGCATGTTTGGCAGCATGACGCGTCATCCCGGAAACAGTTAGCGACCAGCGTGTGGTATCGAACGCCCGAAATCCATCTGCATCCGGTTTCAATAATGTGAAAGCCGCAATTGGTAACTGCACCCTTTGGTTGCCCTGTTGATATACCACTTTGTCGTATGCCGTCACAAGTGGAGGGGGGGTAAAGCCATCCTTACCGATACGGCTAAGGAAACCGTGATAACGACTGACAAGATCGGTCAGCGTCCCGGCAATAGGAACACGCAACCCCTCAGCCTGGCCTCGAAAGCCAGGAAACCATCGCTCTCCCGCCAGTTGTTCACATTGTGTGTCATCAAGCATGACACCATTGCCGACAACCAGGTCTATACCCCAACCGACAGATGTAATGGAACGGGCAACGGTCACCAGATATTCGACACTGGAACGTTCCTCCGCGGTTAGTTTTTCCGGCAGACGCCAAAGGTAATAGACCGTGTCGCCGTTTAACATATGGGTCGGCCTTACCGTCTTCATGGTGCGATGCGTGGCCGGGCTGGCATCACCAGAATTGGAATAATTGCCGTTACACCAGGCTCTTGCAACAATGTCCATGGCATTGTTCGGGACTGACAGGCAATATCCAGGCGGTTGCGGGTGAACCCGTGGAGGAGCGATGATCAGCGGTGGTGACATTTCGGTAAGATTCTCCAGCCAGACAAGGGCAGATTGTGCCTGTTCCGCAATCCTCTTTCCTTGAGCAGTAGCGGCAACCATAGCCTGATAAAGCCGCAAGGGAGACGGCGGCCATTCAGGTACGCCACCGTCCTTCCTGCCGTGGAACAGTGGATCGAGAAATCGTATTGTTACAACAAGTGATGCGTTCATAGCCTGCTCCTGTCATTTCCCCTTCTTTTTGGTGGCGTCGGCAACATCCTTTTTGGCAGATTCATTTTTCTTAATAGCGTCAGCTACATGCTTCTTGGCCGTTTCCTTGTTGAAATCAACCTCCCGTGCAGAAGCCACGCCAAATGCAGAGGCGGTGCTTTTTGCGTAGGCAATGGCGTCGTTGTGGGGAATGCTCGCATTCTCCCGCCGTCCGTCGCAGTAGACCAGGCTGAACTCTCGAGGTTTTTCGATGTCTGGCACAAGGTTGCACCCCTGCCGCAGATAGCCAGATGTCGGGGCAGTGAGAGCGGTGAGCGACAGACCGAGAATATAGCGTCGCAATGCCAGAGTCTTCTCGTCGGCACTTGTCTTTAACAACCGTAGAGCGGCGAGCTGCAGAACGGCATCCCGACGAATGCCGCCGGTTGCGATCACGCCTCCGTGAGTGCCAGTTGCAGGTACATGCACAAAACCACATTCTGCATATGCGTCCTTGACATTCTTTTCCACATCCTTCTCTAACAGACCTTGATCAAAATATTCTGTTGCAGGGTTGAACTGGGCGGAGCGTGTTAACTTCCGGACATTGAATGCCCGAATCTTGGAGTCAATCAACCGCGGCAGTTTTGCCTGGGTGTCGCGCGAGTCCCAAGCGCCGAAAACAAGAGAAGTGGGGGCAATCTTAGCCAAAGGCTCGGCATCGCCGTCCAACAATGCTTTGAAGGCATCTTGCAGTTCCTGATGCAATGGGGAACAGCGGACCAATGCGTCACCGGCGCGATGTCCGGCTTCGAGAAGGTTCACTTTCTTTGAGCCGGCTTTTACTGTGATTTGCGGGATGAGCTCGGAATAGTCACTATCCATGAACAGCGGTTCAATTCTGTTTGCTTGGGAGCCAACACTGTCCACCAAACACACGTTAGTCCCGTCCAAGAATTCATCAATATTGTATCCACCTTTAAAAACCTTGTCCTTGCTTTCCGCAAATGTGGCGGGGAAGAAAACACCGTCAACGCCCTCCACCGGTATCAAATGTTCTCGGATAACCAGCGCCGCAGGGCCATTGTTTGTCAACCAGTTGTCAAATCTTTGTACCACTTCGCTCATTATTAGCTCCTTTCAATCGGGGTTGCAGGGTTAAAGGCCTTGTGTTTTCTTTGTGGAGTTCGAAATGAATTTTCAAAACGATAGCCGCTGCTATTAGCGAGTAAGCCATAAACTGCTGCAGAAAGAACTGAAACGGGATAAGGTTCTTGCCATGAAAAGTAGTCAAATACACGGGGTGTTTCTGTTGGTTTTGGCTGACAACGCTGGAGACCAATCAGCGTCATCGCTTCGACTACTGGATAAGCTATCGTCTTGAACTTCAGAAGTTTTTTCAGCGGGTCCGGAGCAAAACCTATATCAAGAGACTGTGAATTAGCCCCACGCCTCCCATCAAAATAGAAAGGTTCTCTGGGCTCGCCTTTCTTTGTTTTTGTTTTCCCATTTTTCATCATAACTGTTGCTTCAGGATCGTAAACAAACTGTCCATGATTAAGTGGATTGTCACTCATGGGATCTATGGCAGCACACATCGCTACGAATATTTTTCTGGCATTCATAGAACCCGCCCAAGGCTTTAACGATTTATCTTTCCACCAATCCAAATGAAGCGACACTGGTGAGACAATAGTCATCGATGAAGTTTTGTCCTCGGCATCGTCTTCGTTATCGCCTTTATCCTTTCGGTCCGTAGCACCATCATCGGCAAGTGTGATATCATGAGCAGACTTCAGGAGTCGGGCGAGAGATGCAGTATGCTCAGTTGTTCTTATGCAAAAATGTCTGATCTCAAACCACCCCTCTGTCCTCTTCCAAAGTCGATCTGCCAATTCCAATAGCCCGCAGCAGGCAAAGAACTGACCGGGGTTCGCCGGATCAACCGGGATACGAATTGCCGTTTGCTGTATCGAACTCATCGGCCGTCCTCCTCTGCTTCATTATGCGCTTTGCCGTCGTCGATATTTTGGGAAGCCATGATGTCGGCGGCCCGCACCAACGACTCCAAATAAGCCAGTCCCCACCGACCGTACTGCCGTTGTAGGCGGGCGAAACGGCCCGGAATCCCAGCGACGATCGCGGCAACCTCATATTCCGGTCGATCATGGTCGAATCTTTCATTGTCGGGGAAATGGGGCCGTGCCCGCCCGTGATGAGCCGCGATCAAATGCACGACAAGGTTTTGAACTTCTTCAGACAGTTCCTGAAATTCGGGCATTGCAGCAAGATCTATCAATGAGCCCAATTCATGGCGATAGTTGTTTAGAGCAACGAGGCGTGTTCCCATTCCTGACTTTGCCAGAATCTCGCTGGGATAGGCACGGTTTCCGATGGCGCGCTGCCAAACCGGCCGGTTTTTACCGAGATCGTGCCATCGCGCTGCCAGCACAACCGCCAACGATTCCGGTTCCTTGAGGCCAAGTAGGGCAACCATTTTTTCTGCAAAATCCCCTGCAGAGCTCTGGTGAGGTTTCAACAACTGATTAGCACGAGCGGTTCGTGATCCGTCATCATCGGCCGAACGCGGTCTGACATACCAGCGCCATTGGCTACCACTTTCCTCCTCGTCCTCCAAATCTTCATCAATATCCAGACCTATTTTGATCGTCCTTACCAGCCGCATTCCCTTGGGTTTATGGTCGTTCCAACTCCGGCAACGTCGTGCTTTGCCGTTTTCATCCAGCCACAAATCGGCAATGTC
>JBFXFK010000176.1:0-9873 GCA_050179135.1 Desulfatirhabdiaceae bacterium
ACTGGATCACCATTCAACATGCGCAGGAAAACAATCTGGACAATGTCACGGTCAGGATTCCACTGGGCCTGCTGGTGGCGGTGACCGGTGTTTCCGGAGCCGGCAAATCCACCCTGATCAACCAGATTCTGTATCCGGCCCTGGCCAGACGGCTGCACAATGCCACCCTGGAAGTGGGCCGATGTGAGGGCATCGCGGGCCTGTCCCATCTCGACAAGGTGATCAATATCGATCAGAAAGCCATTGGCAGAACACCCCGAAGCAATCCGGCAACCTATACCAAGGTATTTGACCCCATTCGGGATCTCTTTGCCATGCTGCCCGAATCCCGGGCCAGGGGATATCAGAAAGGGCGGTTTTCCTTCAATGTCAAGGGCGGACGGTGCGAGTCCTGTCAGGGCGATGGCTATATCAAGGTGGAAATGCATTTTCTGGCAGACGTGTATGTGCCCTGTGAGACATGCCGGGGCAGGCGTTTCAACAACGCCACCCTGCAGATCAAATACCGGGGACATTCCATTGCCGATGTGCTGGACCTGTCGGTCCGTCAGGCACTGGAGCTGTTTGGAACCTATCCGGCAATCAAATCCATTCTGAACACCCTGATGGATGTGGGGCTGGGTTATATCAAGCTGGGGCAGGCGGCCACAACGCTTTCGGGCGGTGAAGCCCAGCGGATCAAACTGGCGCGGGAACTGGCCAAACGGCAGACCGGATCCACGCTGTACATCCTGGATGAACCGACCACCGGCCTTCATTTTCAGGACATCCGCATGCTCCTTTCGGTTTTGCAACGGCTGGTGGATGCGGGAAATACGGTGGTGGTCATCGAACACAACCTGGATGTGATCAAATCCGCGGACTGGATCATCGATCTGGGCCCGGAGGGGGGCAATGCCGGCGGGCGGGTTGTGGCAGAAGGGCCGCCTGAAGGTGTGGCCAAATCGAAAACCAGTTATACGGGCTATTTTCTAAAGGAAATCCTGTAAGTCTATCCGCGCAGCCCGTTAACCCCTTCTTTCCAGATTGCCATCATTTGCTCCCCAATATCCCGGAATTGGGGGTGGTTAGCGCAGTATTCCGGGATCATTTTTTGGACTTCCGTTACCGAATCGGCAACCCGCTCGACAACATGACGTATTGTATTGGCAGACAGAAACAGATGCGCCATTGCAAAGCGATCCAGAATCCTGCGGGGCCACCACTTTCTGGCGCCTGCCAGGGAAAGGGCAGGCACATCATGCTTCAAATAAACCGTTGTGGTAATTACATCATACACCGGCGCCAGGATAACACCGGTTAGCGAATTGTCGTACAGCACACCAAAATTTTTTAGATGGGAATCGCCGTTTCGAACCATGACAGACAGAATCAGCATGGCAAAAAACTGCTCCCGGGCCGCCATGACATGTTCACATGATACAAAATCTTTGATGCTTTTCGATACCCGTTCACAGGTACTGTCATATTTTTGTCTGGTTCCCATTGCCTGCAGGCTGCACATATCTTCAAACCCCAGATATGTACCATCGGGCGCAACATCGAACCGGCGCATGACAAAAAGTCCGCCGTTTTCTGCCAGATAAAATTCAGGAACCGGCAATCCGGCGCGTTTTGCCGCCATCATGCAAAAATATTCATTGGCTGCCAGTTGTGGATAATCCGATCCACTGCTCTTGACGATATAGCCGCTTGACACAATTGTCTCCCGCTGTGTCGCCTCCAGCAAAACTTTGGGTTGAACACCTGAAACACCGGATCTCAGCGCATAACGTTTGATCAGTTCATTAAACAGCTCGGTCGTATCCGGAAATGTCAGCAGTTCTTCAAGTGACTCCGTTGTATCGTTGAATCCAGGATAATCACTTCCCGGAAGTGAAAAACGATTTCGCCCCACCTGATTTCCACCGGTTACCCGAAGAATGGAGAGATCATCTTCTCCGATTATCTTTGCGATGGCCCTGCGTATGGTTTCAAGAAGGGCCCCTTCCGGAAGATTCATCTGAAAAACAGGGTGCAGTTCACGGCTCACCCAGCTTTCCAGGCGCACAGGCATGGTCAGAGATACGGCAGATCTGTCAGAAACAGCAGGAGAATATGCAAAAACATATTTTTGACGCGTTTCACGAGCCAGAATTCCCGAGTCCTGTTCATTTACCCAAACCGATAACCGAGAGACATCTGCCATCACCGATCCTCAATTCGCAACTCGTCCAATGTCGGCGGCTTTCCTGCAGGGCGCACCCGAAGCTCCAGGTTAAAAAACTCCAGAAGACGAATCAGCTTTCGAACCCCGATCTCCTGTATGGTTCCGTTTTCGATCTGCCCGATGGTCGTGCGGCTCATCCCCAGTGCTTGCGCCACTTTTGCCTGGGAAATTTGACGGATTTTTCGCGCTTTCCGTATTTGTTTACCAATTTCGAATAGCATGTATGCATTATATGTGAATCATGTATGGATATCAAGGCAAATATGATTTGTATTCAATGCATTTTCAGGCAATCGCCAATGATCTCATCACCAAGCCGAAGAATTTATGAGTATTGTCCCTTGTGACTACTCAGGTTTCCTGTTTGAACCCATCATCTGCTTATCCTGGAAAAACCAGGATTGTTTTGATATATCTGTATTCATGCAACCTTCAGAAAAAAATAAGGGAAAAGTCTAAATCTTGAAAGACATAGAAACGGATTGATGCATGGAAAAATCAGCGGTCCGAAAAATACGTGAGTTCTATTTTCGGGTGGTCAATTGCTTCCACACGGGAACCTGTTTCCAGAACCGGGAAGATGAATCCCCCCTCCTGGCCCGATTTGACAAACCGTTCCGGGTGCTGTTGCTGGCTGCCCGGGGATTCAAGGACGACAACTGCGCGCTTCATGCATCCGCCCTGACATTTTATTCACTTCTTTCCATTGTGCCGCTTCTGGCCATGGCCTTTGGCATTGCCAAGGGGTTCGGGTTTGAAAAACTGCTGGAAAAACGCCTGATGGAAGAGTTTCAGGGGCAGCAGGAAGTGTTGACCTGGATGATCACCTTTGCCAATGCCATGCTGGACAATACACAGGCGGGACTTGTTGCCGGGATCGGGGTGATCGTCCTTTTCTGGTCGGTCATCAAGGTGCTCGGCCATATCGAGTATTCCTTCAACACGATATGGCATATCCGGGAAACACGTAGTTACTGGCGAAAATTCAGCGATTATCTGGCCATCATGATGATTTCCCCGATTCTGGTCATCCTGTCCGGAAGTGTTACCGTATTTATCAAAACCCGGGTGACCGAGATCTCGGAACAGATTGCCCTGGTGGGATATTTCAGCCCGGCAATTTTTTTCGGCCTCAACCTGTTGCCTTTTTGTTTGATCTGGATGCTGTTTACATTTTTGTACATTCTGATGCCCAATACCCGTATAAAATTTTCTGCCGGGATTGTGGCCGGAATGATTGCCGGCACGCTGTATCAGCTCGCCCAGTGGAGTTATATCGGATTTCAGGTGGGGATGGCCCAAAACAATGCGATTTATGGTAGCTTTGCGGCGTTGCCGTTGTTTCTGGCATGGCTTCAAATCAGTTGGTTGATCGTGCTGGGCGGGTCGGAAATTGCGTTTGCCCAGCAGAATCTGGCGGATTATGAACAGGCTCGGGAATACAGCCGCATCAGTCCATGCCTGCATCGCCTGTTGACGCTTCAGGCAGCCCGGGTGATGGTAAAAAATTTTGCATTGGGTGCAAGCCCGCTTACCCGAATCGACATTGCCCGCCGATTGAGTCTGCCGATTGGTCTGGTTAACCGCCTTGTAACGGATCTTCTGGATAGCGGAACGTTTACCGAAATCATCGTCCCCAAAAACCGGGAGCCGGCGTTTCAGCCGGCCCGGGACATCCAGCTTTATACCCTTTCATACATGATCGAGGCGCTTGAAAAACGCGGGAGCCATAGCCTTGACTGTGCATCGGTTGCCGGAAAGGAGGACAGAATTTATCAATCGCTTGTCGCATTCAGGGATGTTATTGAATCCAGCCCGGCCAATATTCTTCTGAAGGACATATAGCCGGCCATGATGGCGACAAATCCATGACCCATGTGGAAACCATTCCGCCTTCCCCATTCATCCTTCCTCTTTCATCCCCCATTCTTTAGATCCTCACTCCCCCCGATAAACCGGTTCCCGTTTTTCCTTGAATGCCCGTGGCCCTTCCCGTGCATCCCGGCTGAGAAATACCGGAATGCCAAATTCCATTTCCGTGTTCAGGCCTTCCGATACCGGTTTGCCCAGGTTTGAAAGAACCGACTGCTTGATGGCCGAGACAGCCATCGGACCGTTTTTGGCTATCTTTTCCGCATACATCATGGCTTCTTCCAGGACTTTGTCCTGCGAAACCACCTTGTTGAGAAATCCCAGACGGAACGCTTCAGCCGCATCCATCAGGTCCCCGGTCAGCAGCAGCTCCATGGTTTTGCAGAACGGAAGCTGACGGGGCAGGCGAACCGTGGAACCGCCCATGGGAAATATGGCCCATTTGACTTCCTGAAGGCCGAATCGGGCCTCATGTGACGCCACACGTATATCCGCCGAATACAACAGCTCCATGCCGCCGGCAATGGCATTCCCGTTTATGGCGGCAATCAGGGGTTTTTTCAGCGCCATATCCCGCAGAAAGGCCTGCTGGGCCATCATGGGATTGGACTGCACCTTGAAGTCGGCATCGGTTTCGGGTTTTCTGGCGCCGGTAAACAGCGGAATCAGCCTGGCCAGGTCCGCGCCTGAGCAAAAGGACCGATCTCCGGCCCCGGTGATAATGGCGCATCGAAGCGTTTTATCGGCCTCATATTCAGTCCAGGCCGATACCAGATCAACCACTGTTTCCGGATCGATACTGTTGTGGGCATCCGGGCGGTTGAGTGTGATGAGGGCAACCATGTGTTGTTTTTCAAATATCAGTGACATGATGTTCTCCGTGAGTTGCGTGAGTGTGTTTATATAGTTTCTGAATGAAAACCCATGTCCAGACAAAATTCGAATATCGAAATCCGAAATTCGAAACAAATTCAAAATCCAAATGTTGGAATGACCAAAAGGATATATCAGTCAATACAATGGTTTGAAAAATTTTTATTTGGGTTATTGTTTCGGATTTCGTGCTTCGAATTTCGAATTTTATGATACAGAAAAAAGGTTTCCGTTCAGGCACTATACGAATTGAACCTGATACCGGATGGTGTATCGGGCCAGAATTTCGTCAACCTGCCGCGAGATATCCGATGAATTCATGCCCGATGCGGGTTTGAGGGTGATGATGGCCAGGGTGCCATGGGTTTTATCCTCCTGAACCGTGACATCGATGGACTGGACCGTGTCGCCCAGAGATTTCAGTTCTTCCGCATACACCCGCTGAATCGCATTCCAGCGCAGGGCAGGCTTGAAAATTTTCCCCACCGGCGTCAGCGGAATTTGGTTCAGAATGACAATTTCCTTGGGGACAGCCGCGCGTTCACCAATCGTGTTTCTGGCATGTTCCATAATCTGATCCGATGTCAGGGTACTGCCCTGCACCAGTTCCACATAGGCGACCGGAACCTCACCGGCATGGGGATCGGGACGGCCAACCGATGCCACCACCTTGACATCCTTCAGCTTGTAAATGGGTTCTTCAATGGCAGCCGGATCGATGTTATGCCCGCCCCGGATGATCAGTTCCTTTTTCCGTCCGGTCAGCCAGAAATACCCGTCGCTGTCCTTCCGGCCCAGATCGCCGGTATTGAACCAGTTTCCATCGATCCAGATTCCCTGATTATGGACATCCTCCACATAGCCCTTGAACACGTTGGGTCCGGATATGGCAACAACCCCGATCTCTCCGGTTTCCGCATCCCGGACATAGTGCCCGTCATCATCCAGAATTACCACCCGCATCCCCTGGTATGGCATCCGGATACCGATACTGCCAATTTTCCGTTCACCATCCTTGGGGTTGATTGACGAGGCGCAGGCCCCTTCTGTCAGACCATAGCCTTCCAGAATTTTCATGCCGGTATGGGCTTCAAACCGGCGAAACAGCTCGACGCTCAGTGGAGCGGCGCCGCAGATGGCATATTGGAGCGAGGAAATGTCGGCGCCCGCAACCGGAATATCCAGAAGGGTTGACAGGGCTGTTGGAACCGCCGAAAAATTGGTGGCCCGATATTTTTCCACGATTTTGAAGAAATTTTTCATGATGGTGGGTTCGCGGTAGCCGGAAGGCGACAGCATGACCACATGGGCGCCGACGGTAAACGGGGCCAGACCCGTAACCGTCGTTCCATTGACATGAAACAGGGGCAGGCCGCAGAGCAGTGTTGATGTTCGGCTCAGGCCGCCCATGGCCCGGATGTCCCAGCCCATGATGATTTCGTTCAGATGGGTCCGTCTGGCCAGCTTGGGTGTTCCGGTCGTACCGCCGGTATGATAGAGCGAGGAAATGTCATCGGATGAAATGATTCTGGAAAAGGTCAGGCGGTCATCCGGATATTGGGCCAGGGTTTCATCAAATCCCAAAATGCCATCATCCGGTCGGGAAGGACCCATGACGCGGATGATATGTTTCAGCGTCGGAATCTCGTGACGGATGGCCATGACCTTTGACCAGATTTGGGTTCCGGGCAGATCACCCAAGGCCACCAGAACCCGTGTTCCGGCGGCTTTGCAGATGTCCCGAATGGTTGCACCCTCCAGGAGCGGATTGATGGGATTGACGATTCCGGCTGCTTCTGCCCCCCACAGCACAAAATGAGTCTGGGGCAAATTGGGCAGGAGATAGGTCACCACGTCTGTGGGTCCGATACCCAGTCCGGCAAACATGTTGGCCGCCTGCCGGATTTTGCGGATCAGCACGGAATAGGGGATGACAACCGGCTGGTCATAGGCATCACCATTCAACAGAAAACTGATTGCCGGCGCCGCCGGGTTGATGGCGGCTCCGGTTTCAATGGCTTCAAGCGTGTTTCTCTCCAGGATTCGATTCTGCCAGGGAATTTTCTCCATGGCTTCCACATCCGCGACGCAACCAACCGTAAAGGCAGTATCCATAAGTCTGTTTTCCTTTCAGCCGAAAACCTGTAATTAAACTTTAAATTTGAATATGATTATAATGATGAATTTAATTTCAGTGACCGTTATTTAATAATTGACACGTGGGGGATTGTCAAGTAAATTGAACTTGATTATAGTTATGAACTTTCTTCATCATATGAATGAAAATGTATTTGATTTCAGACTTTGTGTTTTGCGCGTTGGATGAGGGTGTGTACGCAGTTTTGCTTTCCCCGGGAGCGAATCATGGAAAAGACCATTAATGACGTCTTTCGAAATCAGGCTCAAAAGTACCAGAAGCGCCTGGCAGTGGAAAAAAAACGTGACGGCAGATGGGTGGGCGCCACCTGGTCTGAATATTATGAGCAGGCCAAACAGGTTGGGATGGCCTTTCTGTCTCTGGGGATTCAGCGCGGGGACCGCATCGCGCTGCTTTCCGAAAATCGGCTGGAATGGTTATATACGGACATGGGAACACTGGGTATCGGGGCATGCCTGGTGCCGGTTTACACCACGCTTCCGGCATCCGAAGTGGCGTATATCGTATCGGATTCCGGATCACGGATTCTGGTGGTAGAGGACCAGGTTCAACTGGACAAAGCCCTCCAGGTCATCCCGTCTGTGGATTGCCTGCAACACATTGTGGTGATGGACAAGACCGCAGGAAACACAGTTCATCCAGCCGTTGTATCGTTTGACAGCCTGCTTGAAACCGGAAAGGAGGCAGACCGGAAAGATCCGGGCGCATTTGAAGCGGTTGCGCAATCGATCGATCCGGATGAACTGGCCACCATTGTCTATACATCCGGCACAACAGGGCTTCCCAAGGGCGCCATGATTACCCATAAAAACATTATGGCGGTGTTGCGGTCACTGGATGCCATCACGCCCAAATTCGGCAGCGATACGGATCAATCCGTCCCGTTTTTGCCGCTCAGCCACGTGTTTGAACGGGCAGCCGGTCATTTTTATGGCATGTATGTCGGCATCACGGCATCCTATGCGGAAAGTGTCAACACCCTGCTGGCCGATTTTAAAGAAAAGCGGCCGACCATGATTCTGGCCGTGCCCCGGGTATGTGAAAAAGTCTATCAGAAAATCATCTTTCAGGTTCAGTCACAACCCAAATGGCGGCAGCAGGTATTTTACTGGGGGCATGCCGTGGGGCTTGCCATCAGCGAACTGCGGGAGAAAAAACAGCCTGTTCCGGCCATGCTGAAATTCAAATTCAAAATCGCAGACCGGCTGATATTCAAAAAACTCCGGGAGGCCTTGGGCGGGCGGGTGCGATGGATGACGGCATCGGGGGCCCCCACCTCGCGGGAGATCATTCTGTTTTTCAATGCGGCGGGCATTACGGTCATCGAGGGATACGGCATGACCGAATGTTTTGCACCGGCCACCATGAGCAATCTGAGTGACTATCGCATTGGAACGGTTGGAAAGGCCCTTCCGGGTGTCCATATCAAAATTGCCGAAGATGGTGAAATCCTGATCAAAGGCGACAACGTCTTTTCCGGATACTGGAATCTTCCGGAGGAAACCCATGCGGCGTTCACCGATGACGGGTATCTGAAAAGCGGAGATATCGGGATTCTTGATCCGGAGGGATTTCTGACCATAACCGACCGCAAAAAAAATCTGATCATCACTTCCGGCGGAAAAAATGTTGCGCCCCAGAAAATCGAAAACCTGTTCATGAGTGACCCGATTTTCCAGCATGTGATCGTTATCGGTGAAAAACGCAAATATCTCAGCGCCCTGATCACCCTGAACCCGGACCAGGCTGGCATCATCGCCGGACAGGAGAAGATTCCATTTGTCAAAATGCAGGACCTGTTGCAGAATCCTGCCTTTCTGGCTGTTCTGGATCGCCATGTTCAGGAAAAAAATGCCCGGCTGGCCCGGTTTGAAACCATCAAGAAATATTGCGTCATTCCCCATGAATTTTCCCAGAACACCGGTGAGTTGACCCCTTCGCTGAAGCTGAAGCGAAATGTGGTGATGAAGAAATATCAGGATAAAATTGAATCCATGTATGCCGAATAAAAATTTCCCGATTAAAACGGATTTGGGGGATGTATAAGTGCAATGCTAATAATCCGGTAAAGCTCCGTAGGAGCATTCTGTTTGTAGTGATGACAGTCCCCCTATTTCTTCAAGCCCCGTAGGGGCGACCTGTCAGCGATCGAAACAGGTCGCTCCGCTGGAGCGTAATGGATTGTATTCTGTCAATTTCTACAAACAGGCCGCCCCTACGGGGCTAATAAATCGCAATTACGACGGTTAACAATTCAACTCCCAAATCCGTCATAATCTGAAAATATCAAATTTTTTGCAGGAGAAAAACCGTATGAAATTAATACAGGATATCGAGCCGCTGGTGCATGACAGTGGCATCCGTGTGCCCTATAACTGGTGGGCCGGGGAGACAGCCAGCCGGTTTTTTGGCGGACTGAGAGATGAAAAGAAAATTCGGGGAAGACGGTGTCTGTCCTGTCAAAAAGTGTTCATACCCCCCAGAAAAACCTGCCCGGAATGTTTCAGTCCGGATATGGCGTGGGTGGATGTATCGGATGAGGGAACCGTACAGGCATTTACCGTGGTCAGACGTCAGTTGGCTGCTTTAAAAAAACCGGCGCCGGTCATCTTTGGACTGATCCGGCTGGACGGTGCCGATACATCCATGCTGCATTATCTTCAGGACGCCAGACCCGAAGAGGTGACTATCGGCATGCGGGTCCGGGCCTGTTATGCCGACCAGCGTACTGGGCATATGCTTGATATTCTACATTTTTCTC
>JBFXFK010000177.1:0-9867 GCA_050179135.1 Desulfatirhabdiaceae bacterium
GACCCCGAATTGACCCGGGCCATTCAGTCCATTACGGTTGACAATACCCTGTCCTGTAAAAAAATATGGGATCTGGCCCAATCCGCCGGGGTTCCCAAAATGAAAGTGTCCGGTATCTGTGAAGGCCTGGTAATCCGTATCAGGCCCTGTCAACTGGGTGCGTTCTGATGGTGAAAGACATACGGATCGGCCTTTTCATCTGCGAATGTGGAACCCTGATCAAACAGGCCCTGGATGTGCCGGCCCTGATTGCCGCCCTTGCACCCGAGCCGAATCTCGTCTGGATTCAATCGGTTCCGCTGGTGTGTTCCGAAGCCGGGCAGACATCCCTGGTTGATGACATCCGTTCCCATAATCTGACCCATGTGGTTGTCGCCGGCTGCTCTCCCAAGGAACATGAGCAGACGTTTCAAAAGGTCATGACCCGGGCGGGTCTGAACCCGTTTCTGCTGCAACCCGTCAATATCCGTGAGCAATGCATCTGGGTTTCACCAAATCAAAAAACCGGTCTGGAAAAACCCCTGCGACTGATTCGGGCCGCTCTGCGTCGGGTTGTCACCCATTTGCCGATTGAGGCCCGATACGTGGCCTGTCGAATGGAGACCGTCATTGTCGGCGCGGGTGTGGCCGGACTGAGTGCCGCCATTCTGCTGGCCCATGCGGGCCGGAGTGTGTATCTGGTTGAAATAAAGCCCTGCATCGGTGGCCGGACGGCAACGCTTGAATCCGTTTTCCCGGACATGTCCTGTGCATCCTGTATGCTGGACCCGCTCATGGATGAGATTCTGCATCACCCCCACATTCATGTCATGCTTCTGAGCGAAATGGTTCAGGTGCTGGGCTATGCCGGGAATTTTATCGTGACGGTGAAAACACGGCCCCGGTATGTGGATGAAGCCGCCTGTCTGGGATGCGGGGCCTGTGTGGAAGTCTGCCCGGTTGAGCTTCCAAACGAATTTGAAGAAAATCTGGGTCAGCGGAAGGCCATTTCCATCCCCTACCCCGGATCACTTCCCAGTCTGGCGGTTCTGGACCCGGATGCCTGCCGTCATTGGGCGGAAGAATCCTGCACGGCCTGTCAGTCAGTCTGTCCGTTCAATGCCATCCATTTTGAGCAAACCGGGCAGGTTCGGGATATTTTCTGCGGGGCCATTGTTCTGTGTACCGGCAATGATGGTGACGGTTCAACTGTGGCCAATGGGATCCTTCCGGCGGATTGTGAAAATGTCCTGACGGCATTTGAATTTGAACGTCTGATCCATTCCAGTGGCCCCACGCAGGGCAGGCTTGTAAAAAAAGACGCTGCCTGTCCGGATACGGTCGGGTTATTTCTGGATGCCTCACCCGATTCCAGTACAAATCGGGCGGATTCATTTGGATGGCGCCAGTATCTGAAGCGGTTTTCCGCACTGATCCGGGAGAAAGCGCCGGAATGTCTCATTCATGCGTTTATTTCGGGGGCGGCATATGCCCCGGATAGGCCGGGCCCGGGCGACATGATGGTCATCCATCCGGTTGATACTTCCAAACCGCCTGAAATCCGGAATCAGGATGCAATGCTTGAAATCCGATATGCTGATCGATCGGACCATATTCAGACTTTTGGATGCGATATGCTGGTTATCGGGCCTTCCTGGACCGGTGGCCGACATCTGGCCTCTCTGGCGGAAACACTCCGCATTTGGCAATCGCCGGACGGATTTTTTCAGAAAGGCCATCATCACCTGGCGCCTGTCACCACGACCCGGGACGGCATTTATGCCGCCGGATGCTGCATGGGACCGGAGTCCATTTCAGATTCCGTGCTTCAGGCCCAGGCTGCCGCCGGTCAGATTCTGTCGCGTTTTGCACCCGGCCAGATGCATGCCCTGTCGCCCTGGTCATCTCATATTCATGCGGAAAAATGCGCCGAATGCGGTGTGTGCATATCCATATGCCCGTATCAGGCCATTGACCGGGAATCCCATCCGCCGGTCATTCAGGAAATCCTGTGCCAGGGGTGTGGGGCTTGCGCCGCCGCCTGTCCATCGGGCGCGATTGAATCTCCCCATTTCAGCATCCCCAACATGACCGCCGAGATTTGCGGAATACTGGAGACATGTGCCAATGACTGACGGTTTGCATCAAACGCTTAACCCGTTGAATTCGATCGATTTCCCGGACCGCCTGACGGCCATGGTGATTTCCGATACACATGGCAGGCTGTCTGAAGCCGCTGTGTCTGTTTTGCAGCGGGCCGATCTGATCATTCATGCCGGAGACCTGGATACGGAAGACATTTTGACGCGGTTGCTTGCCATAGCCCCGGTTGTCGCGGTCCGGGGAAACATGGACCGGGGGCAATGGACCACGCATCTTTCCAGGACCGAACTCTTTCAAATCGGAAAAAACCGGATTTATCTTCTGCATGATATCAGCGCGCTGGATTTGGACCCCGGCGCGGCAGACATTCAGGTGGTCATTCATGGGCATACCCATCAACCCATGATGGAAAAACAGGAAAAGTTTCTGGTCATCAATCCGGGCAGTGCATCGCACCCCCGGAATGGATTTAACCCGTCCGCCATGAAACTGTCATTCAACGGATCGGCTGTAACGCCGGAAATCATTTTTCTTTAGCCTTATCAACAGGAGTCCACCATGAGCCAGATTTTCAATACACCATGATGATTCACTGGTCTTTTCTGTTTCGCCAGATGGCCATGTATCCCCGGCAGTCGGTCATGGTGTTTGTCAGCGTGATGTTTTCCCTGACAACATTGACGGGGGTGAACGGGTTTTCCCGAAGCATTCAGCAGGCTTTGACTGCGGATGCGCGCGCCCTTCATGCGGCGGATGTGATTGTCCGGTCCAATTTTCCGGTGTCACCCCCCACCGACAACCGGATCAGCCAGTTGGAAACAGACGGGGTTGTCCGCAGCGCCCGGGTATATGAATTCTATTCGATGGCCCGAACCGTAACGGATAGCGGGTCGCTGCTGTCCCAGATCAAGGTGGTGGAACCCGGATATCCATTCTATGGCCAGATTCTGTTGCAGTCCGGCCGCAGATTCCAGGATGTTCTGACCGGAAATGCGGCCATTGTCGATCCCGCAGTGCTGGACCGGATGAGCTGTCAATTGGGTGATACCATTCGACTGGGTGGCGCCGAACTGATCATCCGGGATATTCTGATTCATGAACCCGATCGTCCGGTTGCCTTTTTTTCCCTGGGTCCCCGGATATTTGTCTCTGCCGGTCAACTGGCGGCAATGGATCTGGTCAGACCCGGAGGCCGGGTTCAGTATAAACATCTGATAGCGGTCAAATCGTCTGAAAATCTGGCCAATGTTGTTGCGGACATTACCGCAGTTGCCGCCGGTCAGCCCGAACAGGTGGAGACATTTCAAACGGCCCGGTCCCCGATCCGGCGGTTTCTGAACAACCTACTGTTTTTTCTGGGATTGATTGGCATGTTTATTCTGATTCTTTCCGGCATGGCCATTCAAAGCGCGGTTTCCGCCTATATTCAGGACCAGGAGCATACCATTGCCGTCATCGCAAGCATCGGGGCCGACCGGCGGTTTATCCTGACACACTACCTGATCATGATCGGGTTTCTCGGCATGCTGGGAACAATAGCCGGGTTTGCGACGGGTTGGGGCCTTCAGATCGCCGGGGCCTCGCTGATACCCGGACTGGTTGTGGAGAAAACCGCGATTCTGACATCTTTCGGATTTTTGATCGAAGCCCTGTCAATCGGTTTCATTGTTGTGGGATGTTTTGCATTCACCCCGCTTCTGCAAATCCGGCATCTGAAACCGGCACGCATATTTCAAAAAGACAGGACCCCGGTTGCCCGCAACCTGATCGATTACACCGGCTATGGCATCAGCAGTCTGGTGATCATGCTGTTTTTTTTCATGAAACTGGATGACCGGCAGACCGTGCTGCAGATCGCGGGTGGCATGACGGCATGGGTGATTCTGGCGGCTTTTCTGTCTGCGGCTGCGCTTTATGGGATCAAAAAACTGCGGACCCGGTTTCTGGCGGTCCGTTTGGGGTTGAAAAGCCTGTTCCGGGCAGGCAACAGCTCTGTTGCGGTCATGACCACCCTGACGGTTTCGTTTTCCGTCATTCTGGCCGTGATTCTGATTGAAAACAATCTGAATGCCTCGTTCATCACCGCATATCCCAAAGATTCCCCCAATCTGTTTTTCATCGACATTCAGCCGGATCAAAAAGCGGGTGTCAAGGCCGCACTGGGGGAGGATATCCAATTTTATCCCATTATCCGGGCCAGGATTCAGGCGATCAACGGCGTTCCCATTGACCGTCGAAAGGAATCGGATAAAAAAGGCGACAATCTGGCCAGAAGTTTCAATCTGACCTATCGCAACACGCTGCTAAGCGATGAAATCATTCAGAAAGGCGGTCAGTTGTTTGATGCCAACGGGTCGGATCTTCAGGTCTCCATTCTGGATACGGCGGCCGAAATCCATCCGATGGCGATCGGGGATCGCATCACATTCCAGATTCAGGGGGTTCCGGTCGAGGCCAGAATTTCCAGCATCCGAACCCGGATATCGGGCGCCATTCAGCCGTTTTTTTACTTTGTTTTTCCGGAATCCCGAATGAAGGACATGCCCCAGACCCTTTTTACCGCCATTCGGGCGTCAAATGAAGACATATCATCCATTCAGCAACGGATATCGGTTCAATTTCCCAATATCAGCATCATCGATGTGACAGCGACCCTGACCCGCATGGAACAACTTCTGGGCCGGTTATCGACCGCCATCCGCTTTCTGATGCTATTCAGCGTTTCGGCCGGGCTTCTGCTGTTGATCAACAGCATCTGGTCAACCCGGTTTGCGCGAATTCAGGAAACGGTTTATTATAAGATCAGTGGTGCGTCCGCATCCTTTCTGATTGAAATGATCACATTTGAAAATGGGTTTCTGGGGTGCGTGAGCGCGATTTTCGGCCTGATTCTGGCGCAGGCGGCCGGATGGATGGTTTGCCGGAATCTCCTTGATATTTCTTACCGGTTTTTCTGGATTCCCTGTATCCTGATGATGCTGATGATGATTGTGCTGACAACTGCCATTGGCCTGATGTCTTCCCGGGCCATTGTTCAACATAAACCGGTTGATTTTTTACGGGATGCCACATGATGAAATTCAACAAACTGATTCTGGCCATAAAATTGATGACAGCGGGAATGCTGGTGTTTGGATGCAGTGATGCCAAAACTCCGGCTGCGACCCAATCCTCCCCCCAAAAAAGCGGCACCATCGTCGCATTGGGGGACAGCCTGACGGAGGGCCTGGGTGTGGATGAATCCCAATCCTATCCCGCGCTTCTCGAAAAACGTCTCAAAGCGGACGGGCTTGATTTTCAGGTCATCAACGCCGGGGTCAGCGGTGAAACATCGTCAGGCGCCCTGTCCCGGATTGCGTGGATTCTGTCATTACAGCCCGATATCGTGATCTTGTGTACCGGCGCCAATGATGGCTTTCGGGGCATGGACCCGGATGCGGTTGATAAAAATATCCGGAACATGATTGCCAAACTGAAGGAACAGGATGTCACAATTGTTCTGGCCGGTATGAAAATGGTTGAAAACATGGGGAAAGACTATACCCGGGCCTTCAATGGCCTGTATGAGGCCATTGCCCGGGAGGAGCAGGTGATTTTCATGCCGTTTTTTCTGGAAGGGGTTGCCACCCGTCGCACCATGAACCTGCCCGATGGCATTCATCCCAATGCCCGGGGATATGAGACCATCGTGGAAAATCTGTATCCTTATGTGAAAGAAGCGGTCAAGGTGAAGCGGGAGGGTTGAGAGAAAGGCTGAAGGCTGAAGACTGAAGGCGCCGCTTACAGCATTCAGGCAGAGCAGCACTTGGGCGGTCGGACGGTCAGACGGTCTTATCTTAAAAAGCCCCGTAGGGGCGACCTGTTTGTAGAAATTGATGGAGTTATTTCCATCAAGCTCCATCGGAGCGGCCTGTAACCGGAATACACAGGTCGCCCCTACGGGGCTTGATGGAAATTTTTATGCTTCATTCTACAAATAGGACGCTCCTACGGAGCTTGATGGGATATGTTTATTTTTAACTGCATTTTCACGGTAAAACACGGTTTATTTCGCTGAAACATCCAATATTCTTGCAGGAACATCAAAGGTTTTCCACCCGTGTTTCACGCCGGCCGGAATGAAATAGGTATCCATCGCTTCCAGCATCCGACGCGTATCACCAATGAACATCTCAATCTTTCCGTCAATGACGATGCCGCATTGATCAACGGGATGCTGATGTCCGGCATCTTCCTTTCCCGGGCCGATTTCCATGCAGGCCATGACCAGTTTGTCGCCAAACTCCGCCATGCTCCGGATACCCGGTCTGAATTCCTGCAAATTCATCTGATTGACTGATTTCTGAAACCCCATGATTTTTCCTTATGGCAAAAAAGGTCAATAATCCCAAAATTCGTCAATGCTGTCTGCAATCGCTTTGGCAAACCGGTTTTTGAAGGACGGAGAGGATATGACACGTTCGTCCTCGACATCCACAATGACGCCGACTTCAATCAATACCGCCGGCATGTTGGCATTTCTCAATACCGTCAAAAGGTTCCGGCTGTTATAAATTCCAGCGGACGCATCGATGGCCTGATAATTTTCCGTATCGGGTGTTTCTTCGGGATAGGTCGATGGATTTCTGCCCATCGCCTGCATTCTTCTGGCACATATTTCCGCAAATTTCAGCGAATCCGGATAATGCTGTCCGGTATTGGGATATCCGGGATCGTTGGCGATATATATGGAATATCCCGGATCAAACTGCTGTTTATAATCATCCCGCACATCGACAATTTTGCCGTCTCCGGTTCTTGATAACCGATGCTCCTGAACCGAGTCATGGTGAATCGAGATGAATAAGCCGGCCTGTAATTCATTGGCCAGGGCAATGCGACTATAGATATCTTTTTTCTTTTGCCATTTTTCATCATCCGGACGATCCATCAGATGGTTTTTCAAATCGTCGTCATGACGGATTGGTTGCGATTGGGTGCGGGTCAGGATGAATTTTCTGCATTTTTGGGCCAATTCTCCGGATATTGCCGCTACCAGTTCATCGTTATAATCGATTTCTTTTTTACCGGTACAACTGACTGCGCCATAATCGGATGGTGTATGCCCGGAATCCATCACGATCAATGGCGGATGGTGCGCACACGATGCCAACACCAGAAAGAAAACAGGCATGATCCAGTATGGTTTGAGATTTTTTCCCCCCTCATAAAACCGGTCAGCCATCAATGTCGCAGTAATGCAGGATCATCATCCGCATTTTTCAGCGTTGCCCTCAGCGGCTCATAATAAAAAGCGCTTTTGCCCGCTTTGGTTTTGCTGTTCAATTTTGTTTTGAATTTCAGGTTATCTTTTTCATTGAACCATTGGTAAATCCACCAGTCACCCTCCTGTTTCATGTCATAGGGTGGTGTTCCAATCTGTTTGGACACAATTTTTTCCAGCCTTTTCCGAATATTCTCAAAACTGTCATCGCTTTCGGGCAACGTGATAATCAATGCATATAACTGGTTTTCGATAAACGCATAAGATACGGACGGGTTGAAATCATCATGCATCTCCATTTGACAGGGGCCGGTATAGTTGTAATAGGATACCCTGCCTTTTTCCATGTACTTCACGAAATATCCGTCTTTGTTCAGATCCTCGATACGGGCCCCAAAATCGGGTTTATTGCAGTCAAAGGCATATGCCAGAAATGGCAGCACCAGAATGAAGCATCCCACCATAAAACACGTTTTTTTCAGCATTTCAGATTCCTTTCTGTGACGGATATCGTATTGTACGAATTGGACTTGGCTCTAACTTGGTCCACTTGAACCATTTCCAATTTGTTTTCAGGCATTTTTTAACCGTGAATATGCAGTTAAAAATAGACATTTACCATCAAGCTCCGTAGGAGCGGCCTGTTTGTAGAATGAAGCAAAAAATTTCCTTCAAGCCCCGTAGGGGCGGCCTGTAGATTCCGGTTACAGGCCGCTCCGATGGAGCTTGATGGGAATAACTGCATCAATTTCTACAAACAGGTCGCCCCTACGGGGCTTTTTCGGTAAAGATCATTTTCATGCCTGCGGGTGAAACCATACCCCATTCATGTCCTCTGCCCCAAAACGGGAATCAGGACGGATAAAGCTGTTTCAAATAATGTCGGCTGATCGAATCGACATCCTCAAAATCATGGGCGGCATCCAGATTTTTTTGGGACATGGCCTTTCGAATGCCGGTGGCCATGGTCTTTCCCAGCTCCACGCCAAACTGGTCAAATGGATTGATGCCCCAGACAAAGGCTTCAAATATGGTTTTGGCCTCATAAAACGACAGAAGGCCCCCCACCCGCTCCGGGCTCAGGTCTTTCAGGACCAGAAGCGATGACGGCCGGTTGCCCGGGAAATATCGAAACACGTCGTTTCCCCGGCTTCCCAAAGCCAGGGACATGGACTGGGACAACAGATTGGCCCAAAGCTCCTGATGGCCGGTAACCCCTTTGGTTTTGACATCCAGGCCGGCGTACTGGGGCTCCAGAATGCCGATAAACTCCACCGGAAACGGCCGGCCCTGATGGGCGAGCTGAAAAAAGGAATGCTGGGCATTGGTTCCGGGCTCGCCAAACTGGATCATGCCAGTCGGGATATCGAGAAATTGGCCATTTGCCGTCACCATTTTTCCGTTGCTTTCCATATTCAACTGCTGCACATGGGAGGCCAGGCGCCTGAGCGGCGTGGCGTAGGGAATGATGGCCTGGGCCGGATATCCCAGAAAGTTGTTGTTCCAGATGGATATCAACGCGGCGGTCAACGGGATATTGGCTGTTTCATCGGCAACAAGGGCATGGTGGTCCATGGATTCGGCCCCTTTTAAAAACCGCTCGAAGATGTCATATCCCAACGCCAGACTGAGCGGCACACCACCGACCGCAGACGTAACACTGTATCGGCCGCCAATAAAGTCGAACATGTGAAATGTCGCCAACATGGGATTCTCCGGGCGATCCCCCGGACTGCCCTTGCTGGTCACGGCAACAATGTGTTTGGCCGGATCAAGCCCTTTCTGAAACATGAACTGTCGGGCAAGCATCTCATTGGCCAGGGTTTCCGCCGTGGTATAACTTTTGGACACCACCACCCACAGCGTGGCTTCGGGATCGATGATTGCGGCAATCTCGCCAAAATTATGAATATCCACATTGGACAGATAGTGCAGCCGAATCCCCTTTTTGGCATAGGCCTGAAGTGCGGTTGACACGAATTCGGTTCCCAGATAGGAACCGCCGATGCCGATGATCACCACATCCCGAAAGGCTTTTCCGGTTGATCCAACAATCCGTCCCGCATGCACATCCTGGCTGAAGCCCCGTATCTGATCCCGCACCCGGCGAATTTCCGGCATGACATCAACGCCATCCACATAAACGGCCTGATCGGAAAACTGACGGGCAGCCATGTGAAGCGCGGCCCGGTTTTCCGTGTTGTTGACCTGTTTTCCGTCGGCCATGTCTTTGAAACGGCCGCAAATATCCTGTTCCTGTGCAAGCGACTTCAGCATGGCCATGATCTGAGGCGTCACCCGCTGATAAGCGTAGTCATAACTCATGCCGTCATGCTGGAGCAGGCAGGATTCATTCCGCTCACGTGATTCCAGAAGACGGGAAAGATGATTTTCCGGTTGATTCATGGCTTCGGCCTGTCGTTTCAGGGCCTGCCATATATCCAGCGAGGTCGGTGATGGCATGGAGGATTCCTTTCTTTGGATGGTTACTATAGCTTTCAAGATAAAGATTTTGGGTGCGT
>JBFXFK010000178.1:0-9804 GCA_050179135.1 Desulfatirhabdiaceae bacterium
GGCCTTCAGGACCGCAACCGACAGGTCTTCGGCCCGTGTTTTCCAGAAAATGCCTTTTTCTCCGGCACGTCCAAAGGCCGTGCGGACGGCATCGATCACGACAACATCGTGTTGGGTTTTGTTCATGTGATTTTGCTCTCCTGAAATAGGACTTATAGGATAAAACCAATCTCCCGATTTTTTCCGGCAAACGCGGTCACACCGTCCGGTTTTCCACAACCGCGGCAATGCCCAGGCCGCCGCCGCCACAAATGCATTCCAGGCCGTACCGGACATTCCGACGCCGCATTTCGTGAAGCAGCGTCACCAGAACCCGGGTTCCGGTACAGGCAATGGGATGCCCCAGGGAAATACCGGAACCATTGACATTGATATGGCCGTAGTCATCCGGTCCCACCCCCATCTCTTTCAGATCGGCCAGGACCTGGGCTGCAAAGGCTTCCTGAATTTCAATCAGGTCCATCTGCTTCAATGTCACATCAGCCTGAGCCAGGGCCTTTTCCACGGCAATGGGGACGGTCTGATACGCCCGCCTGGGGTCCGCACCGGCAACCGCACAACTTTTGACCGCTGCAAACGGTGTAATTTTCAGTTCCCTGGCCTTTTCCGCCGACATCACCACCACCGCGGCGGCTCCGTCGTTTTCGGTGGATGAATTGCCGGCCGTGCAGACGCCGCCCAGAACCGGTTTCAGTTTTTTCAGCATTCCCAGAGTGGTGTCGGGCCGTGGGTTTTCATCCACGGACACGATTCCGGCAGGCCCTTTGGACTGCGGGACCGGAACCGGAATGATCTCATCCAGAAATTTTCCGGCGGCCTGGGCCGCACAGGCTTTCTGATGGCTGTCCACGGCCCACTGATCGCAGGCATCCCGGGAAATATCTTCTTCTGCCGCAGCGGTTTCCGCCCAGGACATCATGGACGGCAGAATCCCGTACCGGTCTTCGGGCTGGGACATGACCCGGGCCCGCTGAATCCGGTCATAAAACGGCAGGCCCCAAATCGACAGGTCGCCATGACCTCTCGGCATGCCGCGCTCGCCGCCGATGCCCCATTTGATGCGTCCGGGAAGATAGAATTCCGCGTTGCTCATGCTTTCCACACCGCCGGCCACCACAACCTGGGCCTGTTCGGATGCGATCAGGGCTGTCGCATACCGGATGACGTCCAGTCCGGTGCAGCAGCGCCTGTCCAGCGTAATACCCGGAATATGTTCCGGCCATCCGGCTTTCAGCAACCCCATTCGGGCGATATTGACGGATTCGCCGTTCTGGTAAGACTGGCCTAGAACCACCTCATCGACCTGACCGGCTGAAATTCCGGCCCGCTGAATCGCTCCGTTTATAACCAGGGCCGCCAGGTCACAGGCTTCGACGGTCTTCAACGCGCCCATGTACCGCCCGACAGGTGTTCGAACCGCACTGACAATCACCGCTTCTTTCATTGATTCCTCCACGCGTCCCGCTTCATCCTTCCCCCTTCAGTGTTCAGTCTTCAGCCTTCCACCCTTCCCTAAAATCCGTTATCCGGCATGTCCACGATTTCCCGGCCATGGCGGCAGCAGGTTTCGATGGTCGCAAGGGTATGGGGAAGGGTCATGTCCACAAACCAGGTGGCCTGCATGACTTTGCCGGTATAAAAATCGCTTTCCTTGCCGCTTTTCCTGGATGCTGGCCAGGCAATGACCGCCATGTCCAGCAGTCGCCAGGCCATGGCGATTTCACCGAATGCGATCAGAGCCGGATAGGTATAGGACGCCCACTGAAGCGGATCCGAACGCATCCGGTTTTTCAGTTCTCCGGCCAGCTCCCACAGCCGGCTGGCCACACCGGCAAGTGCCCGAATTTTGTCTCCCAGCCCGGAATGCTCCCGGTTTTCTTCACAGAACCGGTCCACTTCGGACTGAAACGCCCGGAATGGCGCGCCATTTTTGATGGTCATTTTCCGGCCCATCAGATCCATGGACTGAATACCGTTGGTGCCTTCATACAGGGACATGATCTTGGCATCCCGCAGATACTGTTCCAGGGGATAGTCCCGGCAGAACCCATAACCGCCCAGACACTGAACCGCGGTTTCACAAACCCGGAAACCCATGTCCGAGCAATACGCCTTGATGATGGGGGTGACAAAATCCACCAGATCCCTGAAATGATCCTTTTCCGGGCCATCGGCCATTTCCAGCGCCAGATCCGACCAGTAGGCTCCGGTGTAGATCAGGGACCGCATGCCGTCCACCATGGCCTTCATCCAGATCAGCATCCGGCGCACATCCGGATGGTCGATGATGGGAACATTGCCGCCCTTTCTGGCCGCGACATCCCGGCCCTGAACCCGGGTCCGCGTGTACTCCAGGGCATTCCGGTAGGCGGTGCTGGCCAGGGTCATGCCGCTCACGCCGGTATTGATCCGGGCCGCGTTCATCATCTGGAACATGTGGGCCAGACCGTTGTTTTCCTTGCCGCACAGATATCCGACGCAAGCTCCGGCGCCACCAAAATCCAGCATGGCCGTTGGCGAGGCATGAAGTCCCAGTTTTTCTTCCACCGAGCTGCACACCACATCGTTGGACCCCCCCAGGCTGCCGTCCCCGTTCACCCGAATCTTGGGAACGACAAACAGGGAAATCCCTTTTATACCCGGAGGCGCCCCCTCGATTCGGGCCAGAACCAGATGAATGATGTTGTCTGTCAGGTCATGCTCGCCCCAGGAAATAAATATTTTGGTTCCGGAAATCCGGAAGTGGTCGCCTTCCCGAACCGCGGTTGTGGTGATATCGGCCAGGTTGGATCCGCAGTCCGGCTCGGTCAGGCACATGGTGCCGGACCAGGTGCCGTTGAACATGTTGGGAATGAACCGCTGTTTCAGTTCTTCGGTTCCAAAACTTTCAATCAGGTGGGCCGCGCCATGGGTCAGACTGGGCGCCATGTTGAATGACTGGCAGGCCCCGTACATCATGTCGTTGATGATGATCCGCATCATGTGCGGAAATCCCTGGCCTCCATATTCCGGATCACGGGCCGCGGCGGTCCAGCCATCCTCGCCGTACTGCCGGAACGCCTTTTTGAATTCCGGCGGGCAGGATACTGTTTTATTTTCAAACCGGACACCCCAGTTTTCCCCGATTTCATTCAGCGGATCGACCACTCCCCGGGCAAAGCTGATGGCCTCGGACACCATCAGGTCCAGCGTTTTCTCGTTCAGATCCCGGTAACGGTCCAGGGCGCAGAGCCTGCCGTATTTTACCTGTTCCTTCAGAATGAAGAATATGTCCTTCTGATTGACCTTGAATTGTGCCATGTGACGCTCCTTACGATTCTTTCCGGGTTCCGTCCGGGTTATAGTCATACCAGCCCTTGCCGGTTTTTCGACCCAACTGTCCGGCCTTGACCTTCCGCCTCAGAAGCAGCGGCGGATAGAACCGGGGATCGCCGGTTTCGGTGTACATGGACATCATGGCGCCGTACGTGATATCCAGGCCCACCATGTCCCCGGTTTCAAAAATGCCCATCTTCCGTCCGGATGCCAGCCGAAGGCCCTTGTCGATGTCCTCGACCGTGGCGACGCCCTGTTCCACCAGGTTCATGGCCTCGATCGTTGACGGGAAATTGATCCGGTTAATGACAAAACCGGCCACATCCCGGTTCACCATGATGGGCTCTTTGCCAATTTTTTTCACGAACGCCTTGCCGGTCCGCGCGGTGTCATCGGATGTGGACACCCCCTTGATCACCTCCACCGCCTGCATCATGGGAACCGGGCTGAAAAAATGAATCCCCAGCACCTGTTCGGGCCGTTTGGTGACGGCCGCCAGTTCGGTGATGGGGATGGACGAAGTGTTGCTGGCAATCAGGGTTCCGGCATCGCATGTCTGGTCCAGCTTTCGGAATATTTCCTGCTTCAGTTCCAGATTTTCATAAATCGCTTCGATGGCCAGATCCACATTGCGACCGGACTCGTAATCACAGGATGTGACAATCCGGGACAGAATCGTGTCCGTGTTCTCGGACAGTTTTCCTTTTTCCACCAGCTTGCCCACCGACCACTCGATGGTTTTCAGGGCCTTGTCCAGGGCCGGCCGGGATACATCGTTCAGGATCACGGAAACGCCGGCCTGGGCACACACCTGTGCAATGCCGCTTCCCATGAGACCCGATCCCACAATCATGACGTTTTGAATATCCATTTTTTTCTCCTCTTATCGGTGAAGATGCCCGGGCCGGGGCATGAATTGATTTTGATTCGAATCACGAAACACGTGTAGACAAAGCAAAATGGTTGCCGAGGTGTTCCAGAATCTGAAATTTTTAACTAACCAATTGAATATATGTATAAAACCGATTGTCTGAAAAGAGATGGTGAAAAGGGGCCAAAACGGGGGAATGAATAGAATGCGCTACACGTACGGCAGACTCGAATCCTTTATCTCGTGTCAATCAGAAGGCTTATGGAAGAATGTAGAAAATTCGAAACATGTAGAAAACTTTCAACACACCGGGCCATGTCCCGGTCTTTGTCCCGTCGAACCGGAATTGATCATCCGGCAATCCGGTATTTTTTCATTTTCTGATACAGGCCGGTCCGGTGAATTTCCAGAAGTTCGGCGGCGGCCATCCGGTTGCCGCCGGTTTGCCGGAGGGCGTTCACAATCGCCTGCCGTTCGGTTTCCTCGATCTGCAATTTCAGTGTCATTCCCTTGGGAAGGTCAGGCTTTTGATGGGTTGGATTCGGAGATTCGGCCGATCTGGTTCGAATGGACAGGGGCAGATCATCCAGTTCGATCCGTTTTCCGGTGCAGACGATCATGGCCCGTTCCGCGATGTTCCGAAGCTCCCGAATATTTCCGGGCCAGGAATAGGATTTCAGGGACTGCAGGGCCTCCGGTGCGATCCCGATCGCCTCTCTTCGGCTTTCCCGGCATAACTGGTTCAGGAAATGGTTGAACATCAGCGGAATATCATCCCGGATTTCCCGAAGGGCCGGAAGGCGGATGACCATTACGTTCAGGCGGTAGAACAGGTCCAGCCGGAAGGTTTTCTGCCGGACCATGTCCTCCAGGTCCCGGTTGGTGGCACTGATGACCCGAAAATCGATCTGTCTGGGCTTGCCGCCGATCCGCTCGATTTCTTTTTCCTGAAGGGCCCGCATCAGCTTCACCTGCATGAGCGGCGGCATGTCGCCGATTTCATCCAGGAATATGGTTCCCTGATGGGCCTGCTCGAATTTTCCCGGCTTTCCCTGTTTCTGTGCCCCGGTAAAGGAACCCGGCTCGTAGCCGAACAGTTCGGATTCCACCAGTTCCGCCGGAATGGCCGCACAGTTGACCCGAACGAAATGATGGGACCGTCTTCGGCTGATCTGGTGAATGGCATGGGCAAAAAGCTCTTTTCCGGTTCCGGATTCCCCCAGAATCAACACCGGTGCATTGGATGCAGCCGCCTGCATGGCCAGGGATTTGGCCTGCTGAAACAGAGGAGAGTCACCGATAATGTTGTCAACCGAATATTTTGAACCGTAAACCTGATTGAGTTCTTCCCGGTAGAAATCCAGATTGTGTTTGAGTGCATCGATTCGTTCATACAGCTCCTTCAGTTTCTCGGGATTCATGAACATGAGCTTGCCGGCCGCACCCACAATTTTTCCGTTCAGGGTGAGCGGAATCCGGGCGATAACCCGTTGTTCATTTTTAATCATCAGACTTCGGCCGATTTCGGCTTTTCCGGTCTGAAGAATTCGGGTCATTCGGGTGTTCGGGCTGACTTCGGTGATGTGGCGCCCGATGGCCTCTTTGACCGACAGGGGATAAATGCCTTCGTTGGCGCTGCTCATAAACCGTACAATGCCGGCCGCATCCACCAGAATCAGGCTTTCATAGGAGTTGTCCAGCAGGGAAAAGAGCAGATCGGCCGGCAGGTTTCGCGGGTCGAAATCCGGCAATGAGAGATCAGGATCATCGCCGGATTTTGTATCGTGTTTTTTATCCATTTCTCCCCCCTGTTCGGTTCTGATCATGTTCAGGCCATTGTTTTGCCCATTTCTTTTAGAGCCTGTTTGAAGATTTTGGATCAGGCCCGAATTCCGGTACTTGATTTTACAGTTACGATAACTATCATTTTGCTTAAACATTTTAAAACAACGATTTTGGAAAATCAGCATATCCAAAATCCATGTCTGGAAAAGCGACAGTACGCCAACATGGCTGTATCGCCGTTAAATTCCATTATTTCCTGTGTAACACCGATGGTCAATTCTTTTCTCTAACCAGCAGATCAACGCGCATTGCGTGATGAGGTGTTTATGACGATTACCGATTCCAATTCCCTGGCCGATATCGAATTCCAGCTCACCTGGAAAAGCGACACCGCCACCCATATCGACAAATATACGGCCCAACGGGTCAATTTCTGGAGAGACTGCTTTCCACAGCAGATTTTCCAGAAACTGCTGAACAAAAGCGTCTCCGAACAGGTGGATTGCAGTCTCAATTCCGGGGAAATTGTTCCGGCATTTCAGCCGTCCCGTGAGCATATCATCAAATCGTCCCAGTTTGACCGCAACATGGATCCATCCCGCAGGATCGAACCGAGGGCCGGCCGATTCTACCCAAAGGGGATAATCACGGGCATGGCCAATGTCTTTCGGGCCAATATCGAACCGTTCCGGTGTCTGGAAACAATGGATTCATCCATACGAATCAGTTTCAACCACCCGCTGGCCTCATTTCCGGTCAATCTGAAAGCCACCATCCTTAATATTCATGCCAAACCGGTTGATCGGGGCGGCACCTGCTATGACTGGCTGGAAGTGGTATCCACGGGTCCGGGAATGCAAAGCCGGGCGAACGACAACCCAACGGATTTTTTTTCAGACCAACCGTTTGTTCGTGCGGATGAGGGGCCGGATGACCTGTTCTATGCCGGTCCCAGATTTGTCAATCATCTGGATGACCAGGCCATTTCGGTTATTTCCGGGCTGTATGCCGGATTGCTCAAGCCCGGTATGCATGTGTTGGATCTGATGAGCAGTTGGACATCCCATTTGCCGGAAGAGATTCAGTTTGCAAAAGTTTACGCACTGGGAATGAATCCCGAAGAACTTCAGGCCAACAAGCGACTGGACGGATTTGTGGTTCAGGATATCAATCAACGGGCCGTACTGCCTTATGAAACCGGATCACTGGATGCCGTCATCTGCACCGCATCCATCGAATACCTGATTCATCCATTCGAGGTGTTTTCCGAGATTTCCAGAATTCTCAAACCCGGCGGTCTGATTGTGATCACATTTTCCAATCGCTGGTTTCCGCCCAAAGTCATTCAAATCTGGAAAGATTTGCATGAATTCGAGCGAATGGGGCTGGTTCTGGAATATCTGATCGGGGCGGGTTCATTTGAAAACCTGAATACGTTTTCAATGCGGGGCCTTCCCAGACCGGAAACAGACAAATATTTCGGCCAGCAGCGGTTCTCTGATCCGGTGTATGCCGTATGGGGGCAAAAGCGATCATCGTGATGCACAGACTGCTCATTCTATCCCGGCATGCGGATGATTACCGGGTTCTGGTTCAGGCCGCCAACCTGCCGAATCTGACGGTTTGGGCGGCAACTGACCCGGCAACAGCAGATATACCGGTTGCCGACTGCGACATGGTTCTTGGTGAACCCTCCCTGGTTTGCCGGGTTCTGCCCCGGATGGATTCCCTGAGATGGGTGCAATCCACCTGGGCCGGCGTCGAACCGCTTCTGGACCCCGACCTGCGTCGGGACTATATCCTTACCAACGCCAGAGGGGTCTTTGGCGGCCTGATGACCGAATATGTTTTTGGATATCTGCTGGCACATGAGCGGCAGATCATAAAACGCCATGCTGAACAAACCGCCGGAAAATGGGACAACACCCTGCCCGGAACGCTGAACGGAAAAATCCTGGGACTGATGGGCGTCGGATCGATCGGCGCATGCCTGGCAAGAACGGCCAGGCATTTCAACATGACGGTAAAGGGATATACCCGGAAAAGCGAGACCTGCACGGATGTGGATGCCTATTATCACGGCTCCGGCCTCCTGGAATTTGTGGCCGATCTGGATTACCTGGTCAGCGTACTTCCCAACACCGCAGAGACACACCGGATTGTTGATGCCGCCCTGCTGAATGCACTGCCGCAACAGGCGGTATTCATAAATGTCGGACGTGGCAGCGCGGTGGACGAAATGGCTCTGGCCCATGCACTGAAGGCCGGACGTATTGCCGGCGCCGTGCTGGATGTGTTTCAGACGGAACCGCTTCCACCCGATCATATTCTATGGCATGCACCAAATGTGCAGATCACCTGCCATACAGCCGCCCCCAGTTTCCCCCGGGATATCGTTCGGGTCTTCATTGACAATTATCGTCTCTTCCTTCTCGGCGAACCGCTGCGATATCCGGTTGATTTTGAACGCGGGTATTGATATCGTTACAGAATATCAAAAATATCAATCACCGGGGGCGTTTCCTTTGGCTTGCCCACGACGACCCTTTCGACCGACATCCTGTTGCATGCGGCCGACAGGATGCCCGCCACAGTCCGTCCGGCTGCCTGACCGTCGGGGTAACCGGCTCCGTTAAGAAACAGAATTCTTCTGGAATGGGCCGGACTGTCCTTGAAAATGCCGGTTTCATGGCACGCTGCTGCCGCAATGGATGCTTCGGTGATGGGATCTCCGGCTGAAAGACCGGATATTTCGGCAAAACGTTCATGCCGGAAAACCCGATTTGCATCCAGCGGTTTTCCGAGCACACCCAGTCCGGCGACCCCGATGACAAAACCGCTTGAGAGCGGCAGAACCGGTTCGTGTTCCGCAGGAGCCTTGAGCGGCTTTTGGGCAGATCCGTCCGCCTCCACCAATATCCAGCGGAAAAGGCCGGAAGCCCACAGCCGGTCGATGTGTTGCGGGGAAAACCCGATGATTTTGCCGGGTATTCCGGAAAGACGCGGGGATGCGGCCGAGACATGCGGGGTTTTCAGCAGAAGCTCTCTGGCACGGGAAAGGACGGTTTCCGGGGATGCGGCCAGAATGACATGGAGGGACTGCTCCGGAGTGGGCATCATGATCTTTGTGGTGGTGGTGGTCAATACGGTTTCTCCGGCCCGGGAGAGTTCTTCTGCAAGCCGGAACATGAGGCTCGTCTTTCCACCGGCCCCCACCAGGGAAACAACTCCGGAGTCTTCCAGACCCAGTGCGTGTCGCAAACTCATCATGACCGCAATTCCCTGTGGGATTTTACCCCCATAAATGGCCGTGGCGCCATGAATGTCCGGAGTACGGCCTCAAGCACGGAGCCGCCAATGGCCCTGGCCTTGTCCGAAATGGTATGGCAACAGGCTGGATCATTGCCCGGATCGATGTCTCCGAGTTTGAGACCTTCGGTAACATCTCTGCCGGAGCGGATCAGACCCCGAAGAACCCCGTCAATTTCGGCCCGGACCGGTGATTTCGCTACCGAACCCACAATATCACCCATCCTTACAGACTTGCCGATATCGCAACAGGCAACAAACCGTCCGGTTGCCGGGGCGCGCAAAACCCGTTGTATCGTGTATCCGCCGATATTTCCGGGTACGCCCGTGTTCGGACTGGCCGGACCCTGTGTGATAATCCGGCCCAGGTGGTGGCCCCGATTGGTCTCGATGACCAGATGGACATCTTCACCAGCCGAAAAACCCGGACCAAGCCCGATGACCAGACGGGCTTCGTCCATGCGGGTACCCAGGTTTTTTTTGGCCACAATGGCATCGATCACCACATCCGGTTTCAGCCGGGC
>JBFXFK010000179.1:0-9624 GCA_050179135.1 Desulfatirhabdiaceae bacterium
TGCGCCAATATTTCCACCAGTGCCGTCTGGTTGGGGGCAACAGAGGGGGTGGAAGGCGGAACCGTCGCAAGCAACTCCAGAAACTGTTCGGTTTTTCCTGTTGCCGGCGGTAAGTGTGCCGAAAGGATCGTTTTCGGAGCAATCTGACGAATTCTGTCCATCGATTGCCTGAACTCTTCCGGCTTAACCATATGAACCCACGGGTTGTCCAGGCTGGCCCAGCCGGCCATGCCTTGCGCCAGATCCCTCTCTGCAACGTCATCGGTACTTTGCGCGTGTGACGGGATGATGGCGCCGAAGCAATCGGCGGAAAAGAAAGCCTCGGATTTGTCATCATACACACCGATGGTAGTCGGATTATCGAACAGGGGAGGTCTCACGGCGGTCAGCTTACGATCCCCCACACGAATGCTGTCTCCCGGATTCAGCCAGTAAACCCGATCCATGGGTACCGGCCAAGCCGTGCTCATCCGCAACATCGCCAGGGAGTAGGCCGCAAGCCGTGCGTTGGGTGCTGCTTCAAGGACCTTTTGAAGGCTGCCGGTATGATCCGCATCATCATGGGTGAGCCAAACCCACTTCAACTTTCGAGGATCGATGACCGACTGGAGAGCCTTCATAAACTCCTCGCTGTCTATGCCCATTCCCGCATCAACGAGGACTGGCTCCTTCGCCTTGATGACGAAGCTATTGACCGGAAGGAATCCCGCTCCGGGAACCGAAACGTAAGCGGGAAGAACCACGATATCCAGCATCGCTTGATATGGTTTGTTCATTGGAAATTCCTCCTTTTTGGTTTTCAACTCACACGTCTTTGTCAGGCTGTCGGAAACAAATAAATCCACATCGTCGATAAATGACCGAATATCAGATGGTTTTGATCATAATCCGGGGATTCAATTCCGTCAACAATGGCCTGAATTTATATTGACATGATGTTTATCATACGATATTTTTTATTACACATTATATTAATAATATCAGGTAAACGTGATCAATATGAAAAAGCGATCCACAATCAAAGAGTCTTCTTTACAGCGCATTCTGAAATCCGGTGCGGCCAGGTTGCGTGAAGAAGGACTGTCCGGATCGGTGATTTCAACTGTAATGAAAGATGCCGGCTTGACGCACGGGGGGTTCTATTCCCATTTTAAAAGTAAAAACGAATTGTTGATCGCATCCCTCCAACAGGCGCTTGTGGAAAACCGGCCCGCCTGGATATGTGACAAAGAAAAGGAATCATGGTCCCAGCGACTGGTTCGACTGGCAAACCGTTATCTTACAACAGCACATCGGGACGATTTGTCAAACAGTTGTGCATTGGCCGCTCTGGTATCCGACGCTGCAAGGTCGGATACTGCCTTCCGCAAGGCATATGAAATGGAATTCTATAAATCCATCGATGCCATTTGTGGCGAAAATCCGTGTGATGCGGGTGTTGAACCGGACAGATTTGATGAATCGGTCATGCTGATGGTGATTTGTATCGGGGGAATAAATGTCTCAAGAGCAGTGGATTCAAAAGAACTGTCAGAGCAAATTCTCGATATATGTCGCAAGGCCGCGGAACGTATTGCAACCAGACCGTACATGCCATCAAACAGCAATTCCTCCGCATCCCGGGTTACAGAAGACAACCGGGAAGCGGTCTTTGAAATCGGACAATTCCCCGTCAGAACATATGAAAAACTTCGTTATGCCGACACGGACCGCCAGGGCCACGTAAACAACGCGGTATTTTCCACCATGCTCGAAACGGGTCGTGTGGAGATTCTCCATGATCCGGATTCTCCCCTTGCCAGCCCGGGTTGCTCCTTTGTCATTGCCAGCCAAAAAATCGATTTTCATGCAGAAATCAACTGGCCTGGCCGTGTGGAAATCGGTACCCGGGTATCCAGAATCGGACGCAGTTCAATGGCCCTTGAACAGTCCCTGTTTCAAAACGGGGAAATGAAGGCAACTGCCGAAACGGTTATTGTACAACTCAATGAAATCACAAGACGGTCTGAACCACTCGGCAAGGATGCAATCGCGCGCCTCGATTCTCTGAGAGCCAACCTTCCGAGGCCCGTTAACTCTTTTGGAATGGCCCTCAAAACATGACCAATGTACTCATCACAAACATGACGCAATACACCGGGCCGGGGACGCTGCCTGTTCTTCTGCGCGAAAACATGCATCCATTTTGCCATGATCCGAGCTTTGAAAATGAGGATGCCGCGCTGTCTTTCGAAAAGGCCAATCCGGGGGCGACAGCGCTTTGGGCTCAAACACCGGAGTCCCTGTTTACCGAATTGAAGAAACGACAGGTGGCGTTGGATGCGGTGATTTCCAATGACGTCTTTCCGAACCAGCCATGCCCTGTGGAAGATGTTGCCGTTGAAACCCTTCGGGCAAGTTTTGAGGCTCTGGTGTTGTTTCCATTCCGATTAACGCAGGTATTGATCCCTGAAATGAAAATGAAAAGAAAGGGCAGTATTGTTTTCGTCACCTCCGCACGTTATTTACAGCCTGAATTCGGGTTTTCGGTAGCGACATCCATACGGGCTGCTACCACGGCCTTTGCCATGTCATTGGCCAGAGAAGTGGCCTCTTTCGGTATTCAGGTCAATGTCCTGGCACCAAACTATCTTTATAGTGAAGCATATTATCCCCGTGCACGCTTTATCGACGACCCAAAAGGAAGAAAGGAAATCGCAGATAAAGTGCCAATGGGCCGGCTGGGTGATCCGGAAGAAGCCGGCGAGATCATATCATTTCTGGTATCCGGCCGATCACCGTTCATGACCGGGCAGGTGATCAACTTCACTGGAGGGTGGCCCTGATATCCGGTTTTTCAAAAATGACATTCATCAAATTCCTGGTTTTTCAACAAAGGAGGACAATCATGGTCGAGAGTCAGATAGCGCTCAATAATGATCGTTTGAATCAGCTTGGCAAATTCGCAGAACTGCTCCCGGATGTGTTGGGACAGGTGAGAAGTATGACGAAAGAGGTTTACCGGGACGCCGCACTCGATTGCAAGGTGAAACGGTTAATGGCTCTGGCAGTAGCCCTGGGTGCCGAATGTCGAAATTGTGTCCTGGCGCAAACCATGTACGCCCTGGAAAATGGGGCGACGAAAGAAGAGATATTGGAGACCATTTCGGTGGTCATCAGCATGCGGGGGACAACCGGTCTGGCCGAATCTTTGCGGGTTATCCAGTTGTTGGAAGAATTGGGAAAGCTGTGAGGACAGGCTCTTTCGCGTTATGGAATATCAGATGTTTTCGATCATAATCCGGGGATTGAATTCCGTCAATGCCGGGTTTTCTGTCATCGGGAAGGCATGGGAATTCCGGCAACCGGTTGCGGGACCGGTTTGCAGATAGCCGGGTCGGGGTAGCGGCAATCTGCGGCCTGACAAGATGGCGTTGCGGTAAATCGGATGGACCGATCATTCCGGTGCTCAAATCTGAAGTTCATCAGTCAGGAACGCAAAACCGCAATTTTGATTATAAAATAATTCAATCGATTAAAGGATTAATGCATCGAAAGAAGCAACGTCCCACAGTCCTTTACCCGTAGCCGATTCCTATCTTCCCGCCGAATTGAAATGGCCGGGCTTATGACCGGCCCGGCGCAATTTCACATCGCGAATCAATACCATTTCAACCGGCTATTGTAACGGGTATTAGGCCTTGCGATCTTTCCCTTACCCCTTGATCAACAGTTCTCTTTTAAAGGGCAGCTCTCTCAGCCGCACCCCCGTGGCCTTGAATACAGCATTGGCCACAGCCGGTGCCACCGATGGGAAAACAGGCTCGCCGACGCCCCCGGGATTATGCGTGTTCCAGGCGATGTGAACTTCTATTTCCGGCACGTCAGACATGGTAAGAACAGGGTAATCATCATAATTGGCCGTCTTGACACCACCGTTTTCAAAACGAACCTTTTCATGAAACGCAGTACTCAATCCCATGACGACGCCGGCCTCTGCCTGGGCCCGGATCGCATCCGGGTAAACGGCGATGCCGCAGTCCAGGGCGCAGACCATCTTGTGAACGGTGATCTTCCCCTTTTCGTTGACCGACACCTCAGCCATGTGGGCTGCAAACGACTCAAAACAGGACGTGACGGCCACTCCTCTGGCCCTGCCTTCAGGGACAGGAGTCCCCCAATCGGATTTCTCCGCCAGAAGAGACAGAATTTTATAAGGTCTGCCGTCTTTTTCCATGTGATCCAAGCGGAATTGAACCGGATCCTTTCCAGCGGCATGGGCCAGTTCGTCCATAAAGGATTCGACAGTGAACGTATTGACGGAGTATCCCACCGACCGCCAAAATCCCACGGTTACGGGCGAATCCACCTTCACATAGCTCACAAGCAGATTGGGGAAAGAATACGGTATATCCGTAATGCCCGAAACCGCATCCGGATCAATGCCGTCCTTCACATAATCCGGCATCAGTCTGGACATCACGGACGGCGCGGCAACCGTATGCGACCAGGCGATCACTCGCCCGTCCTTATTCAATCCGGCCTTTATGTTGCATTGGCTTGCGGGACGGAAGCGATCGTTGGCAAAGTCATCCTTACGGCTCCAGACCACCTTGACCGGACGGTTCAGCATTTTGGATAGCAATACCGAATCTTCAACCGGATCCTGTTCTCCGCGCAGGCCGAAACCGCCGCCTGCCGGCAAGGTCATCACCTCCACCTTTTCAAGGGGCAGGCCGGTTAATTGGGATGCCGTGAGTTGGGTGGCAGTCTGCCCCTGGGTTGGTATCCACACCCGGCAACGCTCTTTTTCCACATGGGCAGTGCAGTTGATCGGCTCGGCCTGGGCGTGGGAGATATAGGGCAGCTTGTAGGATTGTTCTATTGTCCGAGCCGCTTCCACCAATGCTTTTTTAACATCACCGGCGGTTTTGGCCACTGATGCCGGTTTCTGAAGATGTTCTTTAAATAATGCATCCAAGGCGTCATCATTCAGGTCCGGATGAGATCCTTTTGACCATTTGATGTTGAGCGCATTTCGCCCGATCATGGCCGCATGGGTCGTTTCCGCGTATACCGCAATCCTGTTTCCAAGGGGCGCTACTTTGATCACGCCCTTGACCGCCATGGCCGCCTTTTCATCATAGGATTGAAACGAAGCTCCGTAGTAAGGCGGCCGGGCCACAACGGCAACGCACATGCCGGGTATGGTGAAATCAAAACCGAAAACGGTTTTCCCCATTACCTTGTCCGGAATATCCATCCGCTCCCTTTGGGTGCCGATAATGCGGTAATCCTTGGGATTCTTAAGGGGAGGATGGTCGGGGACCGGCTGTTTTCGGGCGGCTTCCACCAATTGGCCAAAGGTGAGACCGCGTCCATCCGGATGAATGACTTTGCCGTCTTTTGTGGCACATTTTTCGGCGGGAATCTTCCACTGCTCGCCCGCGGTTTCAACCAGCATCAGCCGGGCGGCGGCGCCGACCTTGCGGAGCAAATCCCATCGATGGCGGATACTGCTGCTGCCGCCGGTCGCCTGCATATGCCATACAGGGCTTTTAAAGGGTTCCGCCGCAAGCGCCATTTTTACCCGCACCTTTTCCCAATCCGCATCCAGTTCCTCTGCGATAATCATGGGAATACCGGTGTGGGTGCCCTGACCGAGATTTGTCTGGCCCACCCAGACCGTGATCGTGTCATTCGCGGCTATCTCCAGAAAAGCGTGGGGTTTGAAAGGGATATCCACGACGGCCAGCACCGGTGAAACATTGAACAGGCCCACCCTGCCGGGCAGGGCCGCCGCCGCGATCACAAGGCTGCTTTTTTTCAGGAAATCTCTTCGTGTCATTTGTGACTTCATGGCTTACCCTCCCTGTCTCGCGGTCATTTCCGCAGCCATTTGAATCGCCTTTTTGATCCGGGGATGCGTGCCGCAACGGCAAATCACATTATCCATAGCATTGTTGATCTGCTTCTCGGTCGGATTCGGATTCCGTGAAAGAAAATCAACTGTCTGGAGCATGATTCCGGGTTGACAGTATCCGCACTGGGGAACCTGTCTTTCGATCCAGGCAACCTTTACCGGATGATTTTCAGGCAGGCCTTCAATGGTCGTGATCTTGCTTCCAAGCACGTCTTTTACATAAACAACACAGGACCGCTGGGCTTCGCCGTCAATGAGAACCGTGCACATGCCGCATTCGGCAATGCCGCAGGTGTATTTTACACTCGTAATCCCCAGGTTGTCTCGCAGAACCCACAATAGAGGGGTATCCGGGTCCTCATCGACCTGCCTATTTATCCCGTTCACATTTAATACAATCATGTTTCCTCCTTGATGTGGTTATTATCTAATTTTCTTTCAAATTCGATATGTTACATTATGGCGGAAGCAGATATTTAATTTGTTTTGTTGCATATCCACAAATTGTAACGAAAATATTAATCAGTGGATATGTGAACATCTGCGGCTCGCCCGCAGAATGTTCTTGTTGGACTGGGCCGCTGTTTTTTGAAGTTCCATTTGTCAGCAAAAATGGCATTTATAGGGCGGGAAACATCTCATCTTTTTTGTCTTTATATCATAAAATCAATTGATTGTCTTGGTCAGACCCAAAGTCTCCCATCCAGATACTGGCGCTTCAGGGAACGGGGAATATCAGATGGTTTTGATCATAATCCGGGGATTCAATTCCGTCAAGCCGGGTTTTCTGTCATCGGGAAGGCATGAAAAATCCGGCAGCCGGTTGCGGGAGCGGTTTGCAGATAGCCGGATCGACAGACTTGGTACGCTCTCACCATTTGAACATTTGTTTCGATCGATGACAGATGGTGCATTTTTGCCAAAGTCCTGCCTCTTGCCACCGGTTTGCTGACCGCGTTCACCGAAATGTCGAGCCGGATGGAAAGCCCGGTCATGATGATTCCCAACACTTCTATTGTCCAATACCACAGAAGGCTTCGGGCATGAACGGTTCGACAGTTTTTGCCGGCAGCCAGCATCTCTTCCCGCGTCATGTCAGGCAATTCGCAACTCAGATGAATGATCGTCTCCAGATCAATATCGTTGGCCCGAAGAGGATGTTTCCGCTTCAGTGTTTCCGTCTGTCATCATCATCCAGAAATATCTTCTGGCGGTTGATCCCCCTTCCAATCACATGGTGAAGGCGCCGGGTGCATCGATTCGGGATTGTCGCGGCACACGTTTCGAGACTCAAAAGAAAGCAATGGAATCAAGTTGAAATAGTGAGAGCATCCCCGAGTCACCCATTTGTGCGGTTCATCTGATTCAGGACCGGGAGAAAATTCAATCGACCCAGATTTAATCGATTGAAGGGGTTTGATAATTGTGTTGTCCGAAGAAAAAAAATGTGGGATATCAGGATTAAATCAAAATTACGATGGGAACGGAGAAAACTCTGCTGCTGGTCTGCTCAACCATCTCTTTTTGACAAGAATGTAATTCCAAGTTGCTGCCAAACGATGATGTCCTGACTGGTATAACGGCTCTCACAGGTGAACCATGATAAGGATCAGAACGAACCACACAATAAAAAATCAAGGAAACTATGAGAATAAATTACATTACAGCGAACAATTTCAAGTCGCTGGTTGATTTCAAAATTGAGTTTTCACAGTTCAACTGCCTTATCGGGTTGAATGGATCGGGCAAGTCAACCGTTCTCCAATTCATCGATTTCATATCCCAGCTTGTCATAGGCGATATGAAGGGTTGGCTGAATGAGAGGAAATGGAAACCATCAGATCTTAAGTCGAAACTGACAAAGAAGATGAATATCGATTTGTACGTGTCTTTTGCAGATAATGATGGTCAAGAAACTGGACATTGGAAAGCAAGCTATAGCCCATCGAAGAATCTTTGTACACAAGAGCGAATCGAACTGTCTGGCTCCATCTTAGACGTCTCCAGGGGGGAGGTCATCATTTTGAAGAATGAGAATGAGGAAGTGAATAAGATCCCTACCTCATTCGGTTACGAGGGCTCAATCCTATCGGCGTATAAGGAAGAACTGCTGCCACAACCAATCCTTGAGAGCAAGAAGCTCATGAAGGCGGTCAAATCTCTTGAACTGCTTTCACCCGAATACCTGCGTCAGAAAACCAGAGAATCTTCTGGATCGCTGGGCTTGGGAGGGCAGAAGCTCGCCTCTTTTCTATATGAACTTGGTGAACCAGGACGCCGGGAATTGCAGAAAAAATTGAAGAACGCTTACCCGCAGTTAAAAAACCTGCGTATCAAATCGCTACGGTCAGGCTGGAAACAGTTAGAGATCTCGGAGGGATATGATGGAAAGGATATCTTTACAGGTCCTTTTTTTCCACAAATGACCACGGAAGCTCGCCATGTAAATGATGGGATGCTGCGTCTGATAGCCATTCTGGCCGAGCTTCAATCTGACCATCGTTTCCTGCTGTTCGACGAAATTGAGAATGGCATCAATCCTGAACTCGTTGAGTTCGTAATCGAAGCGTTGACCTCGACCGACAAACAAGTGCTTGTCACGACACACAGTCCAATGATCTTGAACTATCTCAACGACGAAGTTGCGAAGTCTGGAGTCATTTTCCTGTACAAGACACCGGAAGGTTTAACGAAAGCGATTCGATTTTTCTCAATTCCATCCATTGCCGAGAAGTTGACAGTGATGGGACCAGGGGAAGTTTTTGTCGATACAAATCTGACAGACCTGGCCAAGGAAATTCAGAGCCTCAATATGGAGGCGTAGTGATATGTATTTTCTTCTCAGCGGGGAAGGACCAACAGACATGGGCTTTTGTGCCGACAGTATGCCTTCGTGTGAAGGAAATCGTCACCAAAAGGGTCCGATGGCAATCATTGTTTCACAAATCGTCGAGCAGCGTTTTAAATTTTCGTTCATTGACACCCGGTACTACGGCTACATTTCGAAAAGTGAGCTCGTACAAAGAACATCTATTTTCAAGCAACAGAAGAAATCACCCAAACTTCCTGGCAAGAAGAGCCAAAAGGAAACAGGTTATTTCTATCGCAATGCGCGAGCACTGGCGTTGTGTGCGAAAGACAAAGAGGCTGAACTCAATGAAAAAGTCATCGCCGTTCTTTTTCGGGACTCGGACGGAACGGCTTCTGCTGATCGGGGTATCTGGCAAAACAAATGGAATTCAATAGTCCAGGGATTTCGAGATGAGAGGTTCGATCGGGGTGTTCCGATGATTCCCAAGCCGAAGTCCGAAGCCTGGGTCATTTGTTGCGTCAAGAAGAATCCGTATCAGGACTGCAAATCCCTGGAAGAACGCTCGGGCAATGACAAATCACCGAACTCGCTCAAGGGCGAGTTGGCTGGATTTCTTGGCGGCCCGCCTTCCAGAGAGTCTCTATGCAAAATGGTTGAGGAAAGAACCATCGACTTCGACAGAATCGACATGGAAAGCTTTATATCGTTCAAAAAGGCTCTGATCAATCTACTATGATGAGCGCAATAAAAGCGGATGAAGCTCATCCTTACACGCTTTCGGTTATCCTTGCGCTGTCGCTGAAGTATTTCAATGCGATGGACGACTGGTACTGGCGTCTCTTGAACCCGGCAAGCCTCTTGACAGCGTCTATTATCAATTCCTTGTTTGTATCGTTCATTTCCGTCATTG
>JBFXFK010000180.1:0-9611 GCA_050179135.1 Desulfatirhabdiaceae bacterium
CAGGTGACCTGAACAATGACGGTATCGTGGATTTGACAGATGCTGTTCTGGCATTGCAAGTGATAAATGGTTTGCAGCCAACAGGCATATACCTGTCAGCAGATGTGAATGGTGACGGAAAAATCGGTATGGCCGAGGTAATTTACATTTTGCAGCAGGTGGCCTATTCCGGATTTTGAAACCGGGTGGATGTCGTGAAAATATTTTTTTGAACACGAAATACACAAAACACGCGAAACATGATCTTCAGACATTGTAGCCCGGGTTTGCGGCTATCGCCTTGAAAAGCAGCCATACCCGGGAATAAAGCGGTCAATTCCGATCCCCGGGTATGGAAACCCGGGCTACGATGGGCCTTCCATTTTCATATCCGGTGGGTGAACATCCCGGAATGATAAAAAATCATTTGTCGTGAAATACATCTTCATCGTGAATGAATCACATTCGTTCAAGGATATTGATGTTATGCCCGGGCGTCAATCAATTTGCATGTATCGGGGCACCATTTCCAAATGCAATGAACATTTCCGGAAAAATTGTGGTCGAAAAGTGAAACAACAACATATTAAACAGGATAAGTTAAACAACAACGTATTAAAAAAGAAAGGAAATTGGCATGAAACGAAAAAAAATGACAAGGGCTTTTTTGTGTCTGGTAATCATGCTGTGTTGTTCCGCCACCGCGGATGCGGAGCATTTTCCGGATATCAATTTTATTCAACAAAATGAAAATAATGGCAAAATCATTATTAAACCGTCATCGGGTCAACCCTTTTCCACCCAACACGCTGATAACTTCGCTTATCCTCCTCTGGAAATTTCAGCAGCCTCAGACAAAAATATAACGCGTATTTCTGTCAGCATGCCGCATCTTGTGGCAAATCACCACATTGACGATCCGATAGCCGATGAAACCATGCATTCTCATTTCCCAGAAGGGCAAGCGGTAAGCAGCAATATCTTGGACCATAACATGGCTTTCCCAGAAAATGTGAATGGGAATAATTTTCAGGCGGATTCCGGAGCCACGATAACCGGCACAGTGTATGAGAGTGACGGCATTACCCCGATAACTGGAAAGCTAATGTATGTCAATGCGATTCAGGGTAATCCCTGCGGCTCGCTCAGTTTTTATGGATCATCAACTTTTAACCAGACCAATGGCACCTACACCATAAACGGTCTTCCGGAGGGCAGTTACTATCTGGTGGCCGGGAGCAGCAATTCAAATTATCAGTCAGAATGGTGGGCAGACTCTGGCAGCACATCCAACTGCAGCGGTGCTCAATCTATTGCTGCATCACCAGGTCAAACGATCACCGAAAAAAATTTTCAACTGGGGCCGAAAGCTACAATTTCCGGCACCCTGTTTGAAAGCGACGGGGTTACCCCGATTACCGGAAAATCTATGAATGTCATTGCGTGGCAGGGTGATCCCTGTGGTTCACGCACATCTTCTTGGTCTGCCTCCATCAACCAGACCAATGGAACTTACACCATAATCGGTCCTCCGGAGGGTAGTTACTATCTTCAGCCCCAAGGCAGTAATTATGTGGCAGAATGGTGGGCGCACCCCAGCAGCACACCCAACTGCAGCGATGCTCAGGCAATTTCTGTATCGCCAAGCCAAACGATCACGGGCAAAAATTTTCAACTGGACCTAGGTGCTACAATTTCCGGTACCCTGTTTGAAAGTGACGGAGTTACCCCGATAACCGGAAAGTCTATGTATGTCAGTGCCTATCAGGGTGATCCCTGCGGTTCATACAGGTTTTATGTATCTACACCCGTCAACGAGTATAATGGCACCTACACATTTAACGGTCTTCCAATGGGTAGCTACTATCTTCGGCCCTTCTCTATCAGCAATGCCAATTATGTGGCAGAATGGTGGGCAGATTCCGGCAGCACCCCCAACTGCAGCGGCGCTCAAGCCATTGCGGTATCGCCAGGTCAAACGATCACCGGCAAAAATTTCCAACTGGACCCGGGTGCTGCAATTTCCGGTACATTGTTTGAAAGTGACGGGGTTACCCCGATTATTGGAAAGTATATGTATGTCTATGCATATCAGGGTGATCCCTGCGGTTCACGCAGTTCTTATGGATCTGTATTTTTCAACCAGAACAATGGCGCCTACACCATAAACGGTCTTCCGGAGGGCAGTTACTATCTGCAGGCCAGGTCAGGCAGCAATGCCAATTATGTGGCAGAATGGTGGGCAGATTCCGGCAGCACCCCCAACTGCAGCGGCGCTCAAGCCCTTGCGGCATCAGCAGGACAAAATATCACGGGCAAAAATTTTCAACTGGAACTCGGTTTCGGTATATCCGGAACAGTTTTCAAAACCGATGGGGTTACGCCGATAACTGACAATTCCGTTGCTGTCGCCGTGTATTCCGGGGCACCATGCAATAATCCAACATGGATTGTGGGATACTACATCAATTCATCCAACGGTACTTACACATTGCCAGGTTTGCCTGTTGGAACCTGTTATATTCGTGCCTATTCCGTATCAGACAAATTCATCAGTGAATGGTGGGCCTCTCCCCTGAGTGTCCAGGACTGCGGTGCTGCGCAACCCATTGTCGGAGAAGCAGAACAGACCCATTCAGGAAAAAATTTCCAGTTGGAGGAAAATGTCCCTGTCAAAAAAGGAGATGTCAACAATGATGGGAATGTGGATCTGACAGATTTGATCCTGGTTTTGAGGCTGTTAAGCGGTGATGGAACCGTATCGGTCGATATCCGCGCCGATGTGAATGGTGATGGAAAGATCGGCAATGCAGAGTGTATTTATATTATGCAGCAGGTTGTCGGCATTTAAATCGTCGTAGCCTGGTTTGCGGCTGCGCCTTGAAGAACCGCCAAAACCGGGAATAAAGCGGTAAATTCCGATTCTCTGGATTGGCAGCTTTTCAATGCGCTATCCGCAATCCCGGGCTGCGATTGCCGGTCAATATTCATATCCGGCGGGTGAATCACTTGGAATGATTCATGAGCGTTTACCGTGAAAATGCATGGTAGCCCGGGTTTCCAAACCCGGGAATAAAGCGGTAATTTCCGATCCCCGGGTATGGAAACCCGGGCTACGATCGGCCATTCATTTTCATGTCTGGGGGCGACCAAACCCTTGATCATGGGCATTTACCGTTTAAACGGGGTTTTATACCTCTCCCACATTGGTTTTTTCCGATCCACCATTTTCATTTCTGGGGGAGATCAAGCCCTTGATCATGAGCATTTACCTGAAAATGCATGGTGACCAAGTACCAAAACCCGGATACAATAACCACCATTTTTATTCCTGGAGGTGCATCATTCAGAGTGATACCTCCCAAATCAATCATAATTGGGTTTTTGAATGAATTATGATTTCACACCAGCCAAAGGAGATAACCTGATGCACCGATTTGCCCATATTTTGATGATTGCGTTATGTCTGACCATTGTAATTGGATGCAAGTTGACCATAACGTTATTCTCTGCACCCGGTACTGCGGATACCGGAACGGTTATTACCATAATTCCAATTTGCTATCAAAATGATTTTAATGATGACCGCATAACTTAATTCAAATATAGCGTGAAGAGATAATAATTAGTCTCATCTTGAAAGCGAATTGGAATAACAATCTCAGAAAAGGCAGAAGATACAGGTGATCAGGCATCACATCACGGGGTCGTACTGCAGATTCCTGACGGATGGTCTATTCTGTCTGCCCAGGTTTTCGGATCGACACTGAGTGAAGATGCCTCTGTTGCTGCTTTGTACAAGGCTGAACCTGGATATATTGTCTGGGCTGGTGTAACCTCTGAATCATTATCCTCACCCGGTTCGGTTTATAGTCTCACCGTTACGATCAAGGCGCTTACAGGAAATTTTGATGGCGATTATGGTGAAACCCGGACATTTAACCTGAAGGCAATTGTTGGCGCAAAACGAAATAACATTTGGTATTCGGATGATCCGGAGGGTATTTTTGATTTTGCTGCTGTAACGGGTGCCCCCTATCAGTCAACCATTGTCATTACCAAGGTGGAAGATACCACTGCACCGGATCCGATAGGGAATCTGACAACATCCATTTCTTATGACGGCGTTCCATCTGTTACGGTGGAATGGCCGGAATACAATGCAGATATCCAGGGTGATGTTGTAGCATATCGCGTATATCGAAGTATGAACAATTTTTCCAATGTCTCCGGCATGACCCCTGTCTATACTCTACCACCAAACAATTTATATTATGTGGATATGGATGTTGTATCCGGAAATGAGTATTTTTATGCCGTTACTGCCATCGATGAGTTGGATCAGGAAAATAAGGTGGTTACTCCCATATCCGTTTATGTGCCCATTCCCGGATTTATACAGGGTACGGTCTACAGTAATTCTCAGCCGATTATCGGAAAAAATATATACATTTATTCCTACAGCGGTACAGCTTGCAGCATGAATCAATATAAAAGCACTTTTGTTGATCCATTGACAGGCAATTTTTCGATCGGTCTTTTACCTGGGACCTATTATCTTCAAACATCAACAGATGAGAACTTTTTAAATGAATGGTGGTCAGAACCGGAAAGCGTTCAAAATTGTGACGGCGCCGAATCCATAGAGATCGGTGAAGGTGAAAACAAGTCCGGCAAAAATTTTCAATTGGACCCGGGTGCTACAGTTTCCGGAACACTGTATGAAAGTGACGGGGTCACGCCGATTACCGGAAAGTCTATGTATGTCTATGCATATCAGGGCGATCCATGCGGTTCACGCAGTTCTTATGGGTCTGCCTCCATCAACCTGACCGATGGCACCTACGCCATTACCCGGCTTCCATCCGGAAATTACTATCTGTATGCCTATCCATCCAGCAGCGATGTAAATTATCAACCAGAATGGTGGGCAGCGCCAATCAGTACAACCAACTGCGCTGGCGCCCAAGGTATTGCAGTATCAGCAGGTCAAAATATCACGGATAAAAATTTCCAATTGGATCCTGGGGCCACAATTTCCGGAACACTGTATGAAAGTGACGGGGTTACGCCGATTACAGGAAAGTCTATGTATGTCTATGCGTATCAGGGTGATCCATGCGGTTCACGCAGTTTTTATGGGTCTGCCTCCATCAACCTGACCGATGGCACCTACGCCATTACCCGGCTTCCAACCGGAAATTACTTTTTGCAGGCCAACTCCAGCAGCGATGTAAATTATCAACCAGAATGGTGGGCAGACCCTCTCAGCACACCCAACTGCGCTGGTGCTCAAGGCATTGCTGCATCAGCGGGTCAAAATATCACCAGTAAGAATTTTCAGATGGACCCTGGGGCCACAATTTCCGGTACCCTGTTTGAAAGTGACGGGGTTACCCCGATTACCGGACCGGGATCTTTGGGGACGTTTCTTGATGTCCAAGCATATCAGGGCGATCCATGCGGTTCACGCAGTTCTTATGGGTCTGCCTCCATCAACCTGACCGATGGCACCTACACCATTACCCGGCTTCCATCCGGAAATTACTATCTGTATGCCTATCCATCCAACAGCAATGCCAATTATGTGTCAGAATGGTGGGCAGACCCCAGCAGCACACCCAACTGCAGCGGCGCTAAAGTCATTGTTGTATCGCCAGGTCAAAAAATCACGGGCAAAAATTTCCAGTTGGAGGAAAATGTCTCTGTCAAAAAAGGAGACGTCAACAATGATGGAAATGTGGATTTGACAGATTTGATCCTGGTTTTGAGGCTGCTAAGCGGTGACGGAACCGTATTGGTCGATATCCGCGCCGATGTAAATGATGATGGGAAGATCGGCAATGCAGAGTGTATTTATATTATGCAGCAGGTTGTTGGCATTTGAATAGTCGTAGCCCGGGTTTCCATACCCGGGGATCGGAATTTACCGCTTTTTTCCCGGGTAAGGAAACCCGGGCAACGATCGACCATTCATTTTCATAGCAGGCGGGTGAACCATCCCGAACGATTCAAAGTCATTCACCGTCAAAATGCATGAGAATCCACCCGTGTAACATAGGGCCTTGTGCCCGTTTTGGTCATGAAAGCAAACACCGGAGATAAGCCAAAAACGCCCACAAGGGGCTAAGCTACATCTCCGACCATCTGTATCATAAAAGGAGATTCAAATGTCAACGCGTCAATCCTGTCGGTTTATGAATACCATTGCGATTCTGATATTGTTTTGTTCATCAACGGCCTGGGGACAGATGGGCGTATCTTTTACATCGGAAGAGACAGGGCCCGATCATGCCATGACCCAAAACATTTCAGGAAACAAGAATTTTACGTCTGTGAAATCAGGCCCGGACATCCCCAACCGGTTGCATACCGGAATTTCCCAAAACAGGCGGATGTCAGGCGCTCAAAGACCTCCTGGCTTATCCAGCCCTTCTTTTTTACCGGAACCAATGGAAAGCCCAAAATTGAATCATGCCAATCATCAGACATCCGGTACACCACTGCCGGCGGGAGCGTTTCAGGAGACGTCTGCAATGGGCGGCACACTGTTGTGGGTGGATCAGATCGACACACCGGCCAATGACTGGGCAAACCGTACCGCAGTTTATGGAAATTATGTCTATGTTGCGGGCACGACAGCCAATGGCGGGTATGACGGATTTCTTCGAAAATACGATGCCGATGGATTGGAAATCTGGACCCGGCAGATATCCTCAGAATCGTGCGATTATGATGAGGCGACAGGGGTGGCTGTTGATCACAATGGCAATATTTATGTGGTGGGCTATACCGGTTCGGTGTTTTCGGGTCTGACAAATATTGGGTATAATGACGGGTTTTTAATCAAATATGCGCCGGACGGCAACACGCTTTTTACCAGACAGTTTGGAACTTCCGGTGACGATTATCCAAATGGCGTTACCATTGACAGCAGCGGGGCGATCGTTGTCACAGGCACGACCTATGGCGCCTTTCCAAATCAGATGGCATTGGGTAATGCCGATGTTTTTCTGGCCAAATTCGATACCAGCGGGCACGATTTGTGGACCTGGCAGTTTGGTACAACAGGCCATGATTACGGGTTGAATGCCGCCACAGATGCTTCGGGAAACATATTCGTGGCTGGATATACCGGAGGCGCGTTTCCAAACCAGACATCAAACGGGGATTTTGATGCATTTGTTTCCAAGCACAGCCCACAGGGCGACAGTATCTGGGTACGCCAGTTCGGGACAGACACATATGATGATGCATTTGACGTTGCGGTTGACCCGTCCGGAAACGCCGTTGTAACCGGGTATGCCGAAGCTCCTTTACCGCAACAGACAACCCGGGGCGCCTATGTTCGCCGATACAGCCCGGATGGTGCGGAAATGTGGACAAGCCAGACTGAAAAGACATATGGGAATGGAATTGCTGTGGATGAAAATGGAAACACGTATGTTTGCGGCATGACATGGGGTACACTGCCCGGGCAAACCGTATTCGGGGCGGAAGATGCGTTTGTACAAAAATATGACAACAGCGGCATGAACCAATGGACCCATCAGTTTGGTTCCCCTGTGACCGATTCTGCAAATGGCATTGCGGTCATGGCGTCCGGTGATATTGTGGTTGCAGGATTTGCCAACGGGGCATTGTCCGGTCAAACCACTTCCGGCGGCCAAGATGCGTTTTTGAGCCGCTGTTCCTCTTCTGGCTCAGCCGACTGGACCCGACAGTTCGGCTGGGAGAGGGGCGGCTATGATCAATTTGCCGATATGGCGCTGGATCCATCCGGTTATATTTATGCTGTCGGATATACGGACAGCACATGGCCGGGTCAGGTTTCAACCGGTTACCTGGATGCGGTTATCACGCGCTATGACAATTCGGGTAACCGGGTGTGGAGCCGCCAGTTCGGAACGACCAGTGGTGATGATGCCCGGGCCGTTGCAACCGATGTTTCCGGCAATGCCTATGTTGCCGGATATGCCGCTGGCCCTTTGCCTGAACAGGTCAATTCAGGTGGATATCTGCGGAAATATGGTCCGGATGGTGCCGAAAATGGGACGCTTCAGTTCGGGGCGGCCCGCGTATATGGTGTCAAAATCGATAATGCCGGAAATATCTGTCTGGGAGGCCACACATGGGGGACATTTACGGGGCAGACATCCTATGGCGGGGATGACGCATTTGTCAGCAAATACAAGGCGGATGGAAGCTGGACATGGACCCGTCAGTTCGGAAGTGCCAATAACGATTACATCGATCATGTGGCTGTGGATGATTCCGGCAACCTGTATGCGGTGGGTTCCACCTATGGCAGTCTGCCGGGCCAGACTTCAGCGGGAAACCAGGATGCCTTCATCCAAAAATTCGATCCGTCCGGAAATGCCCTCTGGACAAGACAGTTTGGAACCGTGAACCGGGACTGGGCAGAAGGCGTTGCCATTGATGCAGATGGATGTGTGTATGTTGCCGGGGCTGTGAACGGTCTTCTTCCCGGTCAAACCGGGACAGAAGGATGGTATGCATTTTTGCGGAAATACAATTCTGATGGAACCGAACTCTGGACCCGTCAGTTCACCTCATCCGATGGAAGAGCCGGTGCAATTGCGACAGCGCTAAACAGCACGGGAAATCCAATCCTTTCGGGTTGGGTAGAAGGTGCGTTGCCAGGACAACAGGCGACTGGATATCAGGATATTTTTGTCAGACAGTATGATGCATCGGGAAATGAAAGTTGGACCTTTCAAGCCGGTATTGAAAATGCCGCATTGCAGTCACAGTGTCTGGCAATTGATGGGGATGAAAATATTTTTATGGCTGGTTTTACCAATGGCGCATTTCCGGGTTATGCCAATGCCGGGAGTTGGGATGCGGTTATCGGAAAATTGAGGATCGGACTCATGGGTGATGTCAATGGTAATGGAAAAGTCGATCTGGAAGATTCGATTCTGGCCCTTGAAATTTTGGCTGGCAAACAACCGGCCACAACAATCCGGCCGGCGGCGGATGTGAATGGTGATGGAAAAATCGGCGTGGCCGAGGTGATTTACATTTTGCGGCAGGTCGCCGGTTTTTGAAAAGCAGTGGCCATTGGGGTAGGCATTGTGGTCCGGGATTGCATTCCCGGGAAAAATAAAAGGATGGGTGTCCAATTCCCGGGTATGAAAACCCGGGCTACGAAGGGACGGTGACTCTGAACCTGCGTAACCCGGGATTCCATTCCCGGGTAAGGCTGCTTTTCAAGGCGATAGCCGCAGTCCCGGGTTACGAAAGACCGGCGGCTTTAACCTGCGTAACCCGGGATTGCGGCTGACGCCTTGAAGAACCACCATTCCCGGGGAAAAATAAAAGGATGGGTGTCCATTCCCGGGTAAGGAAACCCGGGCTACGAAGGACCGATGACTCTGAACCTGCGTAACCCGGGATTCCATTCCCGGGAAAAAATAATAAAAGAGGATAACAACCGCACAGGGGGAAAAATGACAACAAAATGCAAAACCGTCTTCATGCTTCTGACCATCATCTTTGCAGCCATGCCGCTATTGGCTGCCCCTGTTCCGGATACTGGGCAGACGAAATGTTACAATGATTCGGTCGAAATCCCCTGTCCATCTCCGGATCAGGATTATTACGGCCAG
>JBFXFK010000181.1:0-9528 GCA_050179135.1 Desulfatirhabdiaceae bacterium
CATGGATCGGGTTGTCCAGAGTTCTGCCAGCGGCATTCTGGCAGCGGATCGAAGCGGCAAAATCCTGTTGATGAATCAGGCGGCCGAGGAACTTTTCGGATATCCGTTCACAGCGACCAAAAATATGACGGTTGCAGATCTCTATCCGGAAGGCGTGGCCAAAGAGGTCATGAAAAAGCTTCGGGATGAAGCTTACGGGGGTAAAGGAAAGCTTCCGGTGACACGGGTCAACATCCTGACGGCCCGTGGCGAGAAAATTCCGGTTGAAATGACCGGCGCCATCATTTACGAGGATGACAGGGAAGCCGCAACCATGGGCATTTATAATGATCTGCGTGAACGGCTTGCCGTGGGAAAAAAGTTGGAGGAGGCCCAGACCCAGTTGATTCAGTCGGAAAAAATGGCATCACTTGGACGACTGGCTGCCGGAGTGGCCCATGAAATAAACAATCCCCTGACCGGCATACTGATGTACGGCAGCCTGATTCAGGAAAAGCTGGCGCCGGATCATCCACTCCTGCCCAGCCTGGGTTTCATTCTGGAGGATGCGGAGCGGTGCCGGGATATCGTCAAGAACCTTCTGGCCTACAGCCGTCAATCCAGCACCACCCGCAATTCATTTTCCCTGAATACCCTTGTTGAAGAAAGCCTTGGCCTGATCCGGGATCAGAAGCTGTTCATGACCGTTACGATCCGCCGGAATCTGTCCAGTGACTGGATGCTGGTGTATGCGGATCAGAACAAGATGAGCCAGGTGGTCATCAATCTCATCATCAATGCCATCGATGCCATGAACCGGCAGGGCGTATTGACTCTGACAACTTACCGGAATGATGAAACCGGTATGGCATGTCTGGAGGTGTCGGATACCGGATGCGGAATTCCAAAAGCAAATCTGTCCCGGGTGTTCGATCCGTTTTTCACCACCAAGGAAATGGGAAAGGGAACGGGTTTGGGCCTGAGCACCGCTTATGGCATTGCCAAAGACAATGCCGGTGACATTTCCATCAAACAGACGGGTCCAACTGGCACGACATTTCTTTTGGAAATTCCACTGGATCACGAATCCATGGAAATGATGTCGGAGTCAATTGGATAGTGGTGCAACGTCCTTTATGTCGCTGATGTCATTTGGGTCTTTATCGCACACGTATCATTCCGCTCAATCAATTGTATTATGGACAATCACTTTCCCCGGGAGTATCTGTTGAACGATAATCACGCTGCCATACCCAAAATATCAAACGACGCCGCATTTCAAATCAGCTATACCCCCAGAATTCTGGTCGTGGATGACGAGGCCCGGATTCGGAATGCCTGCAAGCTGGTTCTGGATGAATGCGGCTATGAGGTGTGTCTGGCCGTAAACGGCAAGGACGGTCTTCAGCAGATTCATGATCACCATTATGACATCATCCTTCTCGATCTGATGATGCCGGAACTGTCCGGATTCGACGTTCTGGCCCAGGTCAAGGCACTGCATCCGGATACCGTGGTGATTGTAATCAGCGGGTATGCGACACTGGAACATTCGGTGGACGCCATGAAAAACGGGGCTTTTGATTTCATTCCCAAGCCCTTCACACCGGATCATCTGCGGATCACGGTGGCCAAGGCCATCGAGCATACGCGGGCCCTTCGGGATATCTCGCAAACCCAGTCACGGCTGCGAACCATGGTCAACCGCCTGTCAGACGGGGTCATGTGTACCAATCATGACCATCGGGTCGTGCTGGCCAACCCGGCGTTTTTGCGCATGATCGGCAGCCAGTCCGAATCGGTGAGGGGGTGTATCATCGATGAATTCATAGACCGGACAGAACTGCTGAATATCATTTATCAGGCTCAGGACATGCCGGAAAATGAATATACGGAACTGACCGGGGAGATGACATTCAATGGCCCGGACCGGCCCGATGAAATCGTTCTGAGCGTTAGATGTGCGCCGTTCCGGGACCGAAGCGGCCGGAATCTGGGCGTCATCACGGTGTTGCACGATATCACCGCACTCAAGCAAATGGATCGCATGAAATCCGAATTCGTCTCCATGGTCAGCCATGAGATCCGGAGCCCGATGAATTCGGTTCTGATGCAGCTTCGGGTTGTTCTGGATGGTCTGGCCGGGGATCTGACCCCGAAACAGACAGAAATCCTGGAGCGGGCCTCGGAAAAAATCCAAAATCTGGCTCAAATGACATCCGAACTGCTGGATCTGGCCCGAATCGAATCCGGCCTGATTTCCCAGGAACGCGAGCATGTGGACATGCTGTCCATTATCCGGGACCAGGTGGCATTTCACCTTCCCCGGGCAGAATTCGCGTCGGTTACAATCGATCTGGATGTTCCGGAAAAATTGCCCCCGGTTCTGGCAAACCGCCGGAACATGGAAGAAGTTCTGTCCAATCTGATCACCAATGCCATCAAATACAGCCCCAATGGCGGCCGTGTCAATGTTTCGGCGTCATCCGGATCGGATTATCTGTCGATTCGAATTCAGGATTCCGGAATCGGGATCGATGCGGAAGATAAAAATCGCATTTTTCAGAGATTTTACCGGGTCAAAAATGAAAAAACCCGGTACATCCAGGGGACAGGGTTGGGGTTGGCCCTGGTGAAAAGTATTCTGGAGTCTCACCAGGGGCGCATCAAGGTGGACAGTCAGCCCGGAGAAGGCAGCACATTCTTTGTGTTTCTTCCCCTGCTGACCGGATGCTGATTCAACTGGGCGCCCAGAACACCAGATAGCTTTCGCCACGGGTAAAGGCGCTTGACTGTGAGGAAATGACCGAAAACACCATTTCCGGCTGGCTGTTGGCATCCAGATCGGCAATCATCACATCGCTGACATGACCGGTTACATCCGATGTTTTCCATTTGGAACTCATTCCCAGACCATCCCAGACCAGACATTCGATATGCCCGTTTTTGAATATACGCAGATTGGGAAGCAGGTGGGTGGTCAGGTCCTTGTTATTGATCACAAGCAGCTCATTTTTACCATCCCGGTCAATATCGAAAATCAGAATGCGCTGAGGCAGATAATATCGCTTTTTGCGCGGCACGTCGGACTGACGGTCACCCGAATCATCCGATGGATACGGCAGATATGCCGCACTTCCGGTAAACCGCTCGGGGCTGACCCATTCGATCTCGCCGGAAGCATCTGAAATTTCGATAAAACCTGACTGGGTCATCCGTGCGAGGATATCCCGGCCATCGTTCAGGGCATTGCCCTGACTGTAAGAAAATACTGTTTCGCCGGAAGGCAGTGACAGGGACCCATCCACCCCGTATGCACCGTTCTGCCAGCTCATCCGGTCAATTGTAGATGCAAACAGCCCGGGGCGGCCCGATTCCTGTCCCAGAAGCATATCCCCGGACTGGTTTTTTTCCACCCGAAGATACCGGTCGATTTCCGCAGTCCGGACAAGCTGGTTTCCATCCCATTCCAGTACAAGGGATTTGACCCGGGTTTTCTCCCGAATCAGCCGGTTGACAAAGATTTCCGCACGTCCGTTGCCATTGATATCTCCCACATCCACCCGAAAGAAATATGTATCCCTTTCCGGTGCTGTTTCGGCAAATTTTTGAAGTTTTCCGTCCTGATACCGGAATACGGAAATTGTATTGTCCAGAATCAGGATGACTTCATCCTTTCGGTCCCCATCGATATCGCCTTTGGCGATACTTCTGATTTCCCCTTCAAATTTGGGGCTTTTCCAGATCAAAACCGGTGTCTTGCCATCTGCCGCAACGGTTTTGAGCGGTTCGTGGGAAAGCTGATCAATGCCTTTCCACAGCTTTTCGGGATGCTGATGGCTTTCACCGGTCCCGGCAGACGCAGCGGGAACCGGTTGTTCAGAAACCTTGACAGAATCCGTTTTGGGTTTTCCCAGAAGTGTTCCCGAAATTTCTCCGGCCAACTGATTGATCTGGGAAAGGACATTCCCCTGTGTTTTCCCCTGCTGACTGAAATTCAAACGGGACAGTCCGCTTGCCGTATCGATCAGCCGACTGTCGGTACGGGCATCTTCCCCCAGTAGGGAGACATCACCAATCACCACAAAATCGGCTTTCAATTTTTTGCCCAGTGACAAGGCAACCGGTTCGGTAATGGGATCAACCAGACTTTTAAGCAGACTGCGGCTGTCATCATTATCGACGACCTCAATGCCGTCAACTGCGGCCAGGCGGGTATTCAGCATCTCCTGAATCCCCTTTTGCAGAAAAGACAGGTCTCCGGAGGTATGAATGTCAAACGGCAGCACCAGAATTCGGAGATCGGATGCCGCAAATGAAGGCATCGATACCAGGAGCGCCAGGCTGGAAATTGAAATAATCCAGTTATAAAATCGTTTTTTCAAGTTTGTCAGTCTCCTTTATCTCAATAAATAAATATAAATCGAATACCCAACCCTGTCATCGGGCTGACGCATCTTCAGCGAAAATGGAACGGCTTTTTGAATGGCATCGATGTCGGTATAATACAGCCACGTGGCACTGATGGCCCATGGACTTTTGGCAATCCGGTCCGGTGGGGCCTGGCTGATTCCATAATATTGGGTTTCCGGAGATCCGTTTGGCCCGTAATAAATCAGGTTGATTTCCGGAATGCGTTTCAAATCCATGTAAGCCTTCAACCCTTTGATATCCTGACCCCAGTCGATATTGGAATCCGCAAAATAGCGAATTCCCTTTTCAGGTCCGCCGGCCAGTTCATTAAAATAAGACAGATAATGGGGATGAATCAACAAGGAAGACAGAATGAACCATCCGGTCAACGCGGCAATGACGGGTGAAACCGGTTTCCGGGCAGGAAACATGCGGGGTATCAGAAAACCGGCCAGGACATACAAAAATGGATATATGGGCAAAATCAGCCGCAATCCAAGTTGCGACTGACAGATCAGGCTGTAAAAAAGAAAAAAGACCGCACAGGGAATCAAAAGGGATATCACCTGATATCGGGTAAACGCATCCAGCGGAATGAACCGCACAAAGGGGTTCACGGAAACCGATTCCGGTTTGACGCGGGTATTTTTGTGCCCGTGTTTGGGACGGGATATGCGTGTATATAGCGTCAGAAGGCCTGGAAGAACCAGAACAATCAGAAACGGCAGAGGGGTTTTGAGGAGAAAGGCTGCGAGGTAATAGCCGGGCAGATTGCCGCCTGAAGCATACCGTTTTCCCATAAACCAGTTGGGATGATGACTTTCCCGATCCTGATGCAGGGTCAAATCCAGTCCTCTCAGATAGGCTGTTGGCAGAAAGACCGGGATATCCGAGAGGATCGGAGCATCGGCCAATTGGCGAAAAATGGCACTTTCGACCGCGTTTGGCCGATTCTGAAGGGCATTGTGATAGGTCCGGATGGATGAAAAACTGCCGTCAAACCGGTAGATGGCGTTGGTCATGAATACAGATGAAACCAGAACCAGCAGAAATAGGCCTGCGGGGGAAAACCGGAAACCGGGACGGGGTGAGTGATCACGAGCTTCCGGATGGAAATATCTGGTGCACAGGCTGATCAGAATGAATATGGGGAACAGGAGAAGACCGGAATATTTGGCATTGATGGCAAGAAAGGTAAACAATGATGCACCGATCAGATCCAGGATGCGGCGATGGCGTAACGCACGGCCATAATGGGTAATGGCCATAAAAACAAACGCGGTCAGTGCCAGATCCAGTGTGACAAGTCTGGAATGGGCCAGGATATTGGGGCAAAACACGTAAAAGAGCAGTGCGACATACCCGGATGTCCAGCCGGACAGTTCTCTGGCAAACAAAAAAACATACAGTCCCAGCAGAATGGACAAACCAATGATCATCAGTCTGCCTTTGAACAGGATTGAATCCGCTTCGTTAACCTGATACAGAAACCGGGACCCCAGTTCAAATGGATACATCTCGTCCTGCGGCGGTTTTTTTTCCGGAAGATTGACCGGTGACATCATGAGGGGCAACGCCGCATAAGCCCGGATCAGCCAGGGATAACCTGGCGGCGCATCCATGTGGCCGGTCAGCAACCGGTAAGCCCCGGCATAGAGATGAACCCCCTCTTCAACCGAAGCGGACTTCATCCGGTTGCTGGTGATGGTCTGAAGCGGAATCAAACAGAGCAGTAAAAAAAGCAGGCCGCAGCGGTAAAGGTTCCATTGACCGGGCCCGCGTGTTTTTTTCTTCATGAATGGGTTCAATTTGTGGTATTTATCCAAAAAATTGCAGAAACCACATGAGAGGCGTCATATCGCCAATGACATGATTGTTTCCCGTGAAAACGCCAAATGGCTTACCATTATCATGGATCATTCCGGTTGCCAAAATAAAAATCAACATGAAACCGCGTTATATATGAAACCAATCCGCTTCGCAACTGCGGCATCACCGCCAGCCTCCAAAAACCCTCATACGGTTTTTCAGATAAAGACCGGGATATCCGGTTGCCTGCTTTTTATGCTCGCCCTGATTGTCAGATGGGTTTATCTCCGTGAAATTCAATACACGGATGCCTTTCCGCTTCTTTTGGGGGATGCGCAACTGTTTGATGTCTGGGCCCGTGAGATTGCTGCAGGCAACTGGGCGGGTGATCAGGTTTTTTTCAATGCCCCCCTTTATCCCTATTTTCTGGCAGGCATCTATTCGGTATTTGGCAGGGATTTGATGCTGATCAGGCTGATTCAGATCGGATTGGGATCACTCAGTTGCGTATGGGTGATGATGGCCGGAAAAAACCTGTTTTCAAGACCGGTCGGAATCATGGCCGGAGTCCTTCTGGCCATTTATCCCACGGCTGTTTTTTCAGACTGCCTGATTCAAAAAGAAGTTCTGGCGCTTTTTCTGATGGCAATCCTGCTGCTGCTCTTATCAAAAGGATGGCATTCCACCGCATCCGGAAGGGCCTTTTGGATCGGGATTGTTCTGGGCCTTCTGGCCCTGGTCAGGGAGAATGCACTGGTGATTCTGGCCACGTTGATTGTGGCGGTTGCTCTTTTCCATTTTCGCGAACAGAAAAAAAATATGACCTGGATTTTGTCATGCATACTGGGCGCCAGTCTGATTCTGGTGCCGGTTGCGACCAGAAACTGGATGATTGGAAAGGAATTTGTCCTGATTACCGCCAATTCCGGATTCAATTTTTATGTTGGCAATCACAAACATGCGGATGGGAGTTATACCCCGGTGATCAAGGGTCATGGAGACTGGCAGGACGAGCGTCAGGACGCGATCCGTCTGGCCGAAAGTGCTTCGGGGCGCAATCTGTCATCATCGGAAGTCTCCGGGTACTGGTTTCAAAAAACACTGAATGAAATACACACGGATATTCCCGCCTGGATTCGGTTGATGGTGAAAAAATGGTTTCTGGTATGGAATTCTGTCGAGATCAGCGATTCGGAAAGTCAGTATGTCGCGGCCGATGAATCCGGACTGCTCTCATTTTTGATGATATTTCTTCATTTTGGTGTTCTGGGACCCCTGACAGTTTTCGGGGTTGCATTGACCTGGCGCCAGTGGAAACGCCTGGGTGTATATCCCGTCATCGTCATCACCTATATGGCAAGTATTGCAATTTTTTTTGTTTTTGCCAGATTCCGGTATCCGGTCATCCCTTTCATGTTACCGTTTGCAGCGTCAGGGCTCGTGTATGGCATCGAATACATGCGCAAAAAATCATATGTCAAACTGGTGATGCCCGTCTGCATGATGGGTCTGGCAGCAGTTGCAATGAACTGGCCGATCGTTTCAACCAAACCATACCGGTCCAATACCTATTACAATATTGCAGTCAGCCTGGAAAAACAGGAGCAAGCCGATGCGGCAATGGCAAATTATCTCAAAGCCCTGGAAATCGATCCCGCACAGGCCATGGCGCACAACAATGTCGGCATTCTTCTATATCGAAAAAATATGGGATCTGATGCCAGGGTGCATTTTGAAAAAGCCATAGCGATCAATCCCGATCTGTCACAGCCATACTACAATCTGGGAATATTCTGGTTTCATCAGGGGGACATGCTGCGGGCTCAGATTCACTTCACCCGGGCCGTCTCGTTAAATCCGGATGAAAACCCGTCTGCATATTACAATCTGGCCTGTGTCTATTCACGCAGGGATGATCCGGAAAAATCATCCGAATGGTTAAAAAAAGCCATTGAAAAAGGGTATCGGAACTGGAAGGCCATCGAAATGGACCCGGATCTCGAAAATCTGAGGCGCGATGACCGTTACTGGAACGACATCCAGTTGATGATGTCAAAAATCGCCTCCTGAAGGACGGTTTGATTTTTGTGAAGACGCTTGCATTTGCTTGATATTTGTGTCAGAAGAGCCGAAATATCAGATTTGAATTTGTCGGATCGGGATGGTCTGACGTAATTTCCACGAATTGCGTTGTCAGAAACGGCAACCCATGCTCATTTTTTTTATCGTTTGATAACAATTTTCTTGATTTAAGCTGAATTATCTGTAATAGAAAAAACACCAAATGAACTATAAAAAATTGAAAGGAGGTGGTATTTCAGGTTATCATCTTGAAATTATAAATTATTAGGTTTTTTGATCATCAATGCAAAATCAATGAGGAGGGAATTTAGAATGAAGAAATTATCAATTGTGGCACTCGCAGCCCTGTTGGTCATCGCACTGACCATTCCGGCCGCAGCTCTTGAGAATGAGTTTGGCGGATATTGGAGAACCCGAATTTTCAGTCAGTACGATTTTACCGGCGAAGATGAAACGGAAGCCAGAGATCTTCAACAGTGGGACACCAGAACCCGGTTGTTCTACACCGCAAAACTGAGCCCGAATTTGAAGTTCGTCAACAAGTTCGAATTTGATACCGTATGGGGTGGCCCGTCTGATTCTTATGGCGACATCAGCGCCGATGGTATCAAGGTCGAAATCAAAAATTCCTATGTGGATTTCAAATTGGCCCAGCACCGCTTTGAATTTGGTGTTCAGGGCTTCCTGTTGGCCAAAGGCTATCTGTTTGATGATGATGCAGCCGGTTTCAAAGCCATTTTCAAAGCCAGCGATGCGATCTATCTGCCGTTGATTTACATCAAGGGCAATGAAGGCGGTATCGGCAAATCCAATGATGAATCCAATGACGACAAAGATGTGGATGCATTGATATTTTATCCCACCGTTTACCTGAGCAAAGACACAACCATCAAACCCCATGTGGCATGGTTGACCTCTGAGAACTATGGCGGCGTATCCTACAATACAATTACTGGAGCAAGAGAACTGGATGCTTTCACGTTTGGTGTTGAGTTTGATTCCAAAATGGATAAATTCAATTTTGGCGCCACGGCCATTATGCAGGCTGGTAGTGTTGATATTGACCCGGCCTATTATGCAGCATACGGCAACCATGACAGCTTGGATCTGAAAGGCTATTTGTTTGACATCTATGGCGGCATGACCATGGGTCCGGCTGAGCTTCGCGCCAAAGCCCTGTATGCCTCTGGAAATGATGAAAACAGCGTCGCTGGTGACGGCGAAATCACTGCATTCTTCAATCCC
>JBFXFK010000182.1:0-9423 GCA_050179135.1 Desulfatirhabdiaceae bacterium
GAAACAGGCCCCAATCAGTCCATGCGAAAACTGATGCATTATATCAACCGGAAGATCATTGTTTATCCATTCACTTCTGAAGAGGCGCCATGAAAATCGGCATTATCGGCTTTGGTAAAATGGGAGAATCCATTTTCAAACTCTTTGCTCCAAAATCTTTTTCGATACAGGTTGTCGCCGAGACCGAAGCACAGGCTTCTGAAGCGGGACATTCCTGGTTCAAGCGAATGGAACGTTCTGCAAAACGGGGCAGCATTTCATCTGAAGAACTGGCTCAAAAAAAGGAATCGATTCGATTCAGCCATCAACTTGAAGACCTGTCATCTGCCGATGTGGTCATCGAAGCCGCTTTTGAAAACCTTGCCGTCAAAACCGATATTTTTCAACGACTGGAATCCATCGTAAGGCCGGATACGTTTCTGACAACCAATACCTCATCCCTGTCCATTCGGCAACTGGCTGACGGACTGACCCACCGGGACCGGTTTTGCGGATTTCATTTTTTTTATCCGGTTCCCCTCATCAACCTGATTGAAGTCATCCGGTGTGACCATACGCAGCAGCCTGTCATTGACTGCCTGGTACAGCTTGCAAAGACAATCGACCGGCATCCGATCATTGTTCAGGATGCCCCGGGTTCTGTCATCAACAACATCTTGGCGTACTATTATGTGGAAGCTCTGTACATTCTGCAAGATGGCCTGGCCCTGCCATCCAGGATCGATGAAATTGCCAGGCGGTTCTGTTATATCGGCCCCTGCGAGTCCATCGATGTAGTTGGTATCGATTTTTTTATATCTGCACTTGAGAATGCTGTTACAGCCGGGACCAATTATCCGATTACATGGAAAAAAAACAATGGTCGGAAATATTCTCAGGAAAATGTATTCCCATACCCGGTTCTGTTTGACCGTCTGATTGAAAATAACCGCCTTGGCAAGAAAACCGGAAAAGGAATTTATCTGTACGACAGGGAACTTCAGGCCAATGATACGATGGCCTTTTATTCCCCTGAACATCCAAACGGCCCGCTCCTTTCGGAAGAAGCCATCGATCAGATGATCACCGATCGGCTGATATATGCCATTCTGAATGGTTCAATTTTCTCTCTCAAACAACATATGGCCTCCATGCCGGATCTGAACAGGGGAATTCAGGAAATTCTGCACATGAAAAAAGGCCCGTTTTCATTCATTCAGGACAGGGGAACCGAACACATCGCCCAAAAATTCGATCAACTTTCGCATGAAGCCGGAAAACGGTTTTATCAAAGTGATCTGTCCTGTTTGAAAGACATGTCATGCATCCGTTAATTCAAATGATCGGGATCACCCGTCAGTACACGATTGGCGGATCCCAGATACATGCCCTGAAGGGGATCGATCTGACCATTCAAAAAGGCGAGTTCGTTTCGGTGTGGGGACCATCCGGTTCCGGAAAAACAACGCTGTTGAACCTGATTGGCGCCATTGACACCCCCTCATCGGGACAATTCCTTTTCAATGGAACAGAAATCGTGTCGCTTTCGGATAACCAGAAAGCCGAGCTTCGCAATCGGTCCATCGGCTTTATCTTTCAGCAGTTCAATCTGGTACCGGTTCTATCCGCTCTGGAAAATGTCATGTTGCCGCTTCAAATTCGGGGAATTCCCCATGCCGAGGCAAAAAAAACTGCGGCCAAACGGCTGGATCAGGTTGAACTGTCATCGTTTGTCACCCACCGGCCGGACAAACTTTCCGGAGGTCAGCAGCAGCGGGTCGCCATTGCACGAGCGCTGGTGACAAACCCTTATCTGGTCATTGCGGATGAGCCGACGGCCAATCTGGATTCAAAAACGGCCATGAAAATTGTCTCCCTGATGCGGGATCTGAACCAGAAAGAAAAAACGACTTTTATCTTTTCAACGCATGATCAGCGGCTTCTGGACAGTGTCTATCGACTGATTCATCTTGAAGATGGCATGATACGGGAGGAATAACCACACGTGAAGGCATGGATCAACATTGCACTGCGAAATCTGATCAAAAATAAAAGACGATCCGCTTTTACCATCCTCGCCATTACGCTGGGCTTTTCGGCCGTGACCCTTTTTGGCGGATTTACGACCTATATGTATGCAGCAAACCAGGAAGGATCGATTTATACATCATTTCAGGGACATTTGACCATTGCCCGCAAGATTTTCTTTGACCGGGACAGCAACAATCCCAAATCCTTCATACTGTCTCCGGATGAGTTGCAGGCAGTCAACAGCATCTGCAGCGAATATGAGGAAGTGATTCTGGTCACCCCACAGTTAAGACTGAACGGACTGATCACCGATGGCCGGATTTCCAATATCTTTATCGCGATCGGGATCGAGCCTGAAGCCCAGGTTGTTCTTTCCCGGGAAACACGGCTCAATCTGATGGAGCCGTACAAGGGACGGGCACTTGATGATACCCGCATGAACGACATTGGGGTATCCAATGGTCTGGCCAAATTTCTCAGGCTGGGACTGGATTCCGAGGCGGTCATCATGGGCACAACCGTTGACGGCCAGATGAATGCACTGGATGTGGTCGTATGCCAGCTTTTCGATGCACCGTCATCCGGTATCAATGACCGGTTTGTCCGGATGCCCTTCAAGTTGGCCCAGTCACTCATCGATACAGACGGTGCGCACCTGCTGTCGATTATTTTAAAGAATACCGAAGACACGGAGCGGATCAAGACCCGTCTTGTATCCGCATTTTCCCAAAAGGGGATCGATCTTGAAGTCAAAACCTGGAATGAACTCAGCGAATGGTACACCAAAGTCAAAGACATGTTTGATATTATTTTCATGTTTCTTTTCCTTATTGTCTTTGTTATTGTCACCATGAGTGTGATCAACACCATGAGTATGGCCATCCTTGAAAGAACCCGGGAGATTGGAACGCTGCGGGCATTGGGTTTGAAACGCAGAGGGGTTATCGGGCTGTTTTCAATCGAGAGTATGCTCATGGGATTTGGCGGCATTGTGGGAGGATCGATTGTCACCGGATTATGCTGGGGCAGCATCCTGTTTTTTAAACCAACATGGACACCGCCCGGCATTACGGTACGGATTCCGCTTCAATTGCAGTTTTCGGCAGAATATATCGCATACAGTGTTATTTTTCTGATTCTGCTGTGTCTGGTATCCTCTCTTCTGCCTGCCAGAAAAGCGGCCTATCAAAATGTTGTTGACGCACTGGGGCATGTCTGAATAAAACGAGTGAATGGGGTTTGTCATGAAACGATTAATCGGCATCATATGCTTTTTTGTAATTGCGTTGATACTGGTTCAGGCACAGCAATCTGGTGCTACTGAGCTTTCTGCAAAAGAAATTCTGTATCGGGCAGATGAGTCAAGAGGTAATCTGGAAGGCATCAAATGGACCGTCCATGTTGATTCCGTTGAAAACGGCGAAAAACAGGATCGCCTTCTGAACGTTTCAGCCCGGGGGTATGATTTTCTGGCCATTCTGACAGACCCTCCCAAGGTCAAGGGGCACAAGCTGCTCATGATCGATCATACGATGTGGTACATGAAACCCGGACTGAAAAAACCGGTTCCGATTTCCTCCAAACAGAAACTGGTGGGCGGCGCGGCATATGGCGATATTGCGGCAACCAATTATGCCAATGACTACGAGCCATCACCACTTCCGGACGAAACGGTCAACGGTCAGTTGTGTTACGTCTTTGACCTGAAGGCCAACAGTAAAAAAACCACCTACGATCAGATCAAATACTGGGTTGACAAGGATCGGCTGGTTGGTGTCAAGGCTGATTTCTATACGGTTTCCGGAAAAGTTTTCAAATCCGCCACATTTGATTACACCAATCGGATCGTCATAGCCGGCGCCGATCGCCCGTTCATATCCAAAATGACAATCACCGATTCACTGGTCGAAGGCAACATCACTCACCTGGTTTTCACGGATCAGGAGATCGCCCAGTTGCCCGATTCCCTGTTCAATTTGAACTTTTTCATGAACCGGTAGCCTGAAAAGCCGGACTGATTGTCTGTTGCATCCGCCAGATTCATATTTGTTTTCGTGTAGCATGACAACGTCGTTGTGTTTTCGGTCAATCGCCATGCAGCGGTTCCAGAGACGTCCAGTATCAACAGTTTGCTGTTTTCACATGTGATATCCGATTCAGTCACATCCGGAAAGCTCTGTCATGGTTCAACGACTGTTATGTTCTTTCATTATGCTGTTCAACCTGTTGCATGTCAGTCCTGTTCTTTCAGAGCCAATCGACATGCCTGGCATGAATGATGATCTGCAGCCGCTGTTTGATGGCAATAACCCGATTGCCGATCATGTGAATATCCTGCTCAAGGTCGTTGGCACCAGTGGCCGCATCAAACCGGCCGATTCGACCTTGAATCCGGGTAATCAATTTCTGATGATACCCGAGTATCTCGTTTCTGCCGAATTTCGACCGGATCTGTCGTTTGAACTGGACAGCTTTTATCTTGGCGTCAAACCGCGTGCAACCATCCTGTGGAAACAGTGGGATGAAATGGGTCTCGATACCCAGGATGAATCCAGCAGCGACATATTCATCAATGAATGGCTGTTGCGATACACACTCAAGGGAGACTTCATTTTCTCTTATGGCCGTGAGAATCTGCAGTGGGGGCCTTCTTTTCTGTTATCACCCTCCAACCCGTTCTTTAAAAACAATGGTCAGTCCAATCCCAAAAAAGAAATAGCCGGCATGGATTTTGCTAGGACTGTTTGGGTAATTGACCCATCATGGACGATATCTGCCATTGCCAATACCGATCGCGGAGAACAGGGTGAGACGATTGATTCAATTTCCTCACCCATTCCCGAACTTCATTTTCCTCGATATCCCGGATTATATCGATGGGCTGGCATTGACCCGGATGATATCAGCAATCGGGTCACAGAAAATCTGGGATTTCCGGTAGAGTTTAATCGATCCTATGCGGTCAAAGCCGATTTTTCCACGTTTCAGCAATATTTCAGCCTGATTGGCTCATACAAGGAAAAAGACCGCTCCAGGCTGGGTTTTTTTGGCGGGATGACTGTATCGGATGCAATGATTGTCTATCTGGAAGGCTCGTTCTCCCAGGGTACCGATGCACTGTATCCGGTTAAAAGTCCCCTCTCGCCCTTTGGCTCCATACTGATGCAAACCGAAGATGATTCAACGGCGTTGGAGAGCCTGCTGCTTGTGGGAGGCTCCTATACACTCGATTCTGGCCAGACATTTGTTATGGAAGGCGTGTTTAACAGCGCCGGTTATGACAATGAGGAGGCGGACCTGTACTATCTGCTTCGACAAAAGGCATCGGATGCCTATGGTTTGGACACTCCCATCGGCAATCTGTCCCGTCTGGCGCTTTATCAGGCCCTTGACACCCGATTGCGGCTTTTAAGAAAAGGCTATGTGATGCTCCAATACCAGCAGGCCCAGATTTTCAATCAGATCAATCTGATTTTTCGCTATACGCTGAACCTGGATGATTATTCCAGCCAGTTGATTCCCATTGTGGAGTATGATTTAAGCCACAACATCCAGTTGTTTCTGATTGGACAGCACAATTTTGGATGCCACAATTCAGAATTCAGGGCTCTGGCGGACTATGGATTTACGGTCGGTTTTGAATATACCTATTGAACCATGTCAAATATGAAATCGTTATATAATATTCTGGTCATCTCCTATTCCCAGACAGGCCAGTTGACACGAATTGTTGACGCGATCCTGGGACCGCTTCGTGAAAACAGAGACATTCATATTGACCGGATTGAGCTGGAGCCGGTTACCCCATACCCTTTTCCATGGCCCATCCATAAATTTTTTGATGTGTTTCCGGAATGCGTATGCATGGATCCCCCCAAACTGAAACCGTTTCAGTTGGATGCCGACAAACGCTATGATCTGATCATCCTGTCTTATCAGACATGGTTTCTATCCCCATCCCTTCCGATATCCGCGTTTTTAAAATCTGATGCCGCGCTGGTGATGCGGGATACCCCGGTTATCACGGTCATCGGGTGCAAAGATACCTGGCTGATGGCTCAGGAAACCGTCAAGACGCATTTGAAGCGTATTGGTGCTGTCCTGATCGACAACATTGCGATCGTGGATCAAAGCAGCCGGTTTCTCCGGCTTGTTACCACGCAACGTTGGTTATGGACCGGGAAAAAAGATGGCTTCGGAAAAATTTTTCCTTCCGCCGGAATCGATGATAAAACCATATCCAATGCCAGACGGTTTGGCAAAGCCATTGCCGATGGACTGACAGGCAATCTTGCTCAAAACCGCAGACCCTTGCTTCAGGGCCTGGGTGCTGTGAAAGTCGACGAGCGCAATCTGGAGATGGAAAAATTTGCGTATCCGGCTTTTGTTTTCTGGGCCAGGCTCATTCGAGCCTACAGCAGACCGGAAGAATTTAAAAGAAAAGGGCTTCTGATCCTTTTTTTTATTTGGCTGGCCAGTCTCATTGTGCTGGGAATACCAATGGGCCTCCTGATTCATCCCCTCAGACGGATCTTATTGCGGGATCGCATTCAGGGTGAAATCGATTATTATGAAAAACCATCGGGTTCAGCGACGGATAAACTGGAATCAGACTGAATGACACAACCGGATGATTGACTGGATTGGATTTACTTGTCAACAGGGGAAAAACTTTAAAAAAATTAACACGTCGGGAGAATTGGGTTTATGGGATTGCTTGAAGGAAAAACAGCACTGATTACCGGAGTTGCCAATAAAATGAGCATTGGGTGGGCAATTGCCAGTGCTTTCAAGAAGGAAGGTGCGGAAATCGCGCTATTTTGTATTGAGAGCAACTTGAGACGTGTTTCCAAGATAGCCAAGGAAATGGATATCCATACAGTCATTCCCTGTGATGTCCGCAAGGATGAAGATATCTCCAAGGCATTTTCAGCCCTCGATACTGCTATCGGTGGAAAACTGGATGTTCTGGTGCATTCCATCGCATATGCTCAAATTGAGGATCTGGGTGGTGAATTCATTCGTGTTTCGCGGTCCGGGTGGAATCTGGCTCTGGAAATCAGCGCCTACTCGCTGGTTGCGTTTTGCAGGCTGGCCCGGCCCATGATGTCAAAATCAGACAATCCATCGGTCATGGCGCTCACCTTCGGCGGCGGCGAAAAGGTCACGCCCGGATATAACATCATGGGAATCGCCAAAGCCGCCCTGAATATGTCAATCCGATATCTGGCCTACGACCTTGGCCCGGATCGTATTCGTGTCAACGGCATCAGTTCAGGCCCGATCAAAACCCTGAGCTCCATGATGGTTGAAGATTTTTTCAGCGCATTGAATCTGATGGAAGAGCAGGCCCCGCTGCTGAGAAACGTCACACTCGAAGATGTCAGCGGAACTGCAGTTTATCTGGCCTCACCCCTTTCAAGCGGCGTAACCGGGTCGATTATCAAGGTGGAAGCGGGCATCAACAATCTGATTGCGCCAAGCGTTACGCATCCCAGAAGAAAAGCCCTTTCCAAATAAAATCAATTCTTGTTAAAAGTAAACACCATGAATAAAAAATTTGAACACAGAGCAATCATTGGCATCGGTGACACCAATTTATTTCAGCATGCTGATTTTTCGGTGTATTTCAATCTTCAGAGTATTGTCAGAGGATTATGGGTCAGGGACGCGGTTAAAAATGGCATTGAGAGCCTCATGAACGACTATTATCTGATAACCAAGTCGGCTCAATGTGAATTCATCCGGGATTTTCGGCTGTTTGATGAAGTCCTGGTGACCATGCAGGTTCTGAATATCAAGCATGTCAGTGCGGATATTCTTTTTTGTTACTATAATCTGAGTACGATGGAACTTCATGCCAAAGGATATCAGAAAATTGTTTTTTCTGATAAACAGTGTAAACTGTGTACGATTCCTGCCAATTTCAAGGCAGCCGGACTTGAGTATCTTGTCGATAATTCTGAACTGTCCCGATGAGTTAACAAAAAAAAATATCCGCGCTGCAATGATGGAGCGCTGACATTTTTTTCAATGAAAGCTCCTTCTGGTCAATAATGACACTGGGTTTGAGTACACGGAGTAAAAACATGAAAGATATCAACAAAGAAATAATACTGGTTACCGGGGCGTCAACCGGTATTGGCAAGGCGACGGCCCTTCTGATGGATAAACTGGGTTATCAGGTGTTTGCAGGGGTTCGAACCAATCAGGCTGCTGAAAACATTCAAAAAGATTCTTCTTCACGCCTGACGCCCCTGATACTGGATATCACCCGATCAGAACATATTGATAATGCCTTCGAAATCATTTCGGACTGCGCCGCAGGCGCGGGGCAATTGTGCGCACTGGTCAATAACGCCGGATATACTGAAGCCGGGCCACTGGAATTTCTGCCGATTGACCGGCTTCGCTATCAGTTGGAGGTCAACACCATCGGTCATTTTGCCATCACACAGAAATTTCTGCCATTGATCCGCCAAAGCCGGGGCCGCATCATCAATACCGGTTCTCCGGCCGGTTTTTTTTCTTCTCCATTTATAGGGGCCTACAACATTTCCAAACATGCCCTGACCGCGTTTAATGATTCGCTCCGCCGGGAACTGAAGCCCTGGGGGATTCATGTGGTGTTGATCGTTCCCGGCTTTATCGAAACGCCGATATGGGACAAATCGTATTCGGAAATGGACAGGCTGATCAACAGCCTTCCCGAACATGATCGTGAAAAATACCAATCATCGATCGCAAATGGCCGTCGATTCATGGATGTTAAAGGCCGATCCCGAGCCATTACACCGGATCAGGTGGCAATATCCATATCCCGGGCCATACAGGCAAAACATCCAAAGTCACTTTATTTTGCCGGGATCGATGGCTATTTTTCATTTGGAATTGGCAAATTCGTGCCGGGTTTCATAGTTGATATGGTCACCAGCAGAATATTGAAGGGAAAATTTTAAACCCCGGATTCGGAGTTTTATTATGAGTTCTTCAGGTTCAACGCCCAAAAAGAAATTGGACATGGATGTCGGGAAAAGATATCTTCAATTCATTCTTCTCCTGCTGGAATTCCTTTTGTTGGGCATTGCACTTTGGCCATCCTGCTGGGTTGTGTTTCAATATTGGTCCTGGGCAACAACCCCGTTTCGCTGGGTATTGATGATTTTATTGGGCCTTCTGGTTTTCAACTACAGTTATCTGGTCGCCCTGTTAATTTTCAGAATTCTGATACCGGTTCCCACAGAAGGTTTTTTCCCCAGGCGACAAGATGGCAATCCAAACAAGGAGAGGGTGCAATCCCATTTAGTGGCAAAATATAGAGAGGAGTAATACTCTCTGTATTATCTGCTCTTTGAAAATAAGTCTGGACTCTACGAAAGAATCCTATTATATTGACGTCCATGAGCAGCAGTA
>JBFXFK010000183.1:0-7474 GCA_050179135.1 Desulfatirhabdiaceae bacterium
CCCATCAAGCTCCGTAGGAGCGTCCTGTTTGTAGAATGAAGTATAAAATTTTTATCAAGCCCCGTAGGGGCGACCTGTGGATTCCGGTGACAGGCCGCTCCGATGGAGCTTGATGGGAATAACAGCACCAATTTCTACAAACAGGTCGCCCCAACGGGGCTTTTGGGGAGGATATCATTTGGCTGGTTCCCATTTGTAGAGACAAGGCATGCCTTGTCTCTACCGTCCGACCGTGAAGGGCCGGGGGTAAGGGACACGCAAATAGTGACCGACTGCAGTATAAAAACAAGGAACAGAATGAGATAGCGGGCTGATTATTAATCGTGGATCCGGTTTCATCCGGATATATGGGTTTATTCGAGTTATGTCCAGGCAACAGCCATCCAGACTCCGGTCAGGATGGCTGTTTTTTTTGGGGAGGGACGTGATGACAAAACTGGCAGTGATCGACAATTATGATTCGTTTACCTTTAACCTGGTTCAACTTTTCAAAGCCTATCCGCTTGATATAACGGTATATCGCAGTGATGAGACCAATCCTGACAGGCTGGCGGAGACCCATCCGGACTACATTCTGATCAGCCCGGGACCAAAAGATCCGGTCCATGCCGGTATATCGATCCCTGTCATTCAGACTTTTTACAGGGATATCCCCATATTGGGGGTATGCCTGGGAATGCAGTGTCTGAATGAGGCTTTTGGCGGAAAAACCGTTCGCGCCCCGGTCCCGATGCACGGAAAAGTGAGCCTGATTCATCATGACAATGGGGGGGTTTTTCATAACATTCCAACACCATTTCAGGCAGCCCGGTATCATTCCCTGATGATTGAGCCCAGTCATGATTCACTTCAGGTGACAGCCGTTGCCACAGATGACGTGATCATGGGGATTTCTCACACATGTTATCCATTACACGGGGTCCAGTTTCATCCGGAAAGCTTCATGACCGAATATGGCGCCAAAATGATTGAAAATTTTCTGAGACTGGGGCCGCTGAAGAATCATGATTTTGACATGAAAATACAGGCTTTTACAGCGCCAGATAAGCCGATTTCAACGCATAATAAATCAGGGGCATAAAAATGGCCGGAAGCATGTTGCCGACATGAATTTTTTTCAGTTCAAGAAGATTGATACCGATGGCCATAATGAGAAGTCCGCCGACCGCGGACATCTGGTCTACCACCGCAGTCGTCAGCAATGGCTTCATGACCGAGGCTGACAGCGTCAATACGCCCTGGTAAATTAAAACCGGCAAAGCGGAAAACAGCACACCCCATCCCAGTGAAGATGCAAAGATAACCGATGCGATACCATCCAGAATGGATTTGGCATACAGGGTTTGGTGGTTGTTTGTCAGTCCGCTTTCCAGGGACCCGACGATTGCCATGGATCCGACACAATACAACAAACTGGCCGTAACAAATCCGCGTGTAAATTCATTTTCGGATTTCGATACACGGGTATTCAGCCAGTTTCCCAATTTTTCCAGCCTGTTTTCAATGCCGATATATTCCCCGACTACACTTCCGATGGCCACACTGAAAATGATCAACAGAATATCAGGGGATTTCAATGCACTTCTGATGCCGATCAGCATAACTGCCAAGCCGATGGCATGAAGGACCGTTTGATGATAGGCAACCGGAATTCTTCCGCGAAACATCAGGCCTACCAAGCTGCCGCCGGCTATGGCCAGGGTGTTGACAATGGTGCCGAGCAATTGATGACTCCTTTTTTCAGTTATTCAATATCATTGATCATCCATCACTGAAATCCAGCTCAGGCACGACGCAACAATTGGGGAGAAAAGAAACTGTAAAACCGGGTTGTCAGGTCAGATAAAACTGTGTTTTTTGGGTCACGGTTTCCTTGATGGTATTCAGGGTATTCTGCAGCACGGTAATGACCGTATCCCGAATGTCGCCGGCAACCACCAGAAACATGACGTCATCGCCAACCGAAAGGTCGGTATTTTCAACGATATGAACCAGGATTTCGACAATACCGGGTGTTTTCCGGTTGTGATCGATCACCTGTTTCAGTTTTGCGTGATCAACGGTGATTCGCAGTCCGGACACCTTTCGGCCATCCCGGGAAGTGGCGCGGACAATGCCGTTATGACACAGAATCATGCCGATTTTATCGGCATCGTGATGTTTTTTGATCTGATCGATCATGGATTGCAGATTCATGGGACGTATCCTTTCTTTCGTCTCTTTGTTTTTTCCCTGTCTTTCAGGGTATTACAATTATTCCTCTGAAATTTCCCGCAATCGGGATTCAACAATACCCCGGATTTCTTCAAGCCGTGTTTCCGAACATGCCTCAAACCGCAAAACCAGAGCAGGCTGGGTATTGGATGCGCGAACCAGACCCCATCCGCCGTCAAACAGGACGCGAACCCCATCGATATCGATAACGGGATACCGGTCCCTGAAATAGCCGACAAGCTTTTTGACAATTGAAAATTTCAGATGATCCGGACAGTCCACCCGGATTTCGGGCGTGGCGAATGTTTTCGGGATGCCATCCAGCAGTTCCGAAATCCGTTTTCCGGTTTTTGACAAAATTTCCAGAAGTCTGCAGGAAGCGTATATCGCATCATCATAACCCAGATAACGGTCTGCAAAAAACATGTGACCGCTCATTTCACCAGCCAGTTCGGCGCCTTCGGTTTTCATTTTGGATTTGATCAGGGAATGGCCGGTTTTCCACATGATCGCCCGGCCCCCGTGTTTTTCGATGTCGTCATAAAGTGTCTGGGAACATTTGACTTCTGAAATGAATGTGGCGCCCGGTTTTCGGGACAGGATTTCACGGGAATAAATGACCATCAGTTTGTCCCCGTATACAATGTTTCCGGCTTCATCCACAACCCCAATGCGATCCCCATCCCCGTCATAACCGATACCGATATCCAGTTGTTTCTCTTTTATCAGGCCAATCAGATCCGCCATGTTTTTCAAAACGGTCGGATCGGCTTCATGATTGGGAAATGACCCGTCCATGTCACAATACAGATCATGCACCTCGACGCCCAACTGTTTCATGAGAGGAACCGCTATGACGCCGGCCGTGCCGTTTCCGGCATCTATCCCGACCCGAAGCGGACGACCGATATCGATGCTGTTCGAAATATACGCCATGTAAGACGGGATCACATCTGCACGGGTCGCGTTTCCAGCGCCGGATGCAAATTGGCCGGCATCGATGATTTTTCGGATTTCCTGAAGCTGATCGCCATGTACGGAATCCGTCCCGGAGCAGATTTTGAATCCATTGTATTCTCCCGGATTGTGACTGGCGGTCACCATCACCCCACCGTCCTGCTTCAGATGCTGAATCGAAAAATACAGGACCGGTGAGGTGCATATTCCAATATCTGTGATGTGACAGCCCGTGGATACCAGGCCCTGGATCAGCAGGTCTGCATACCGGTCCGATGTCAGTCGGCAGTCTCTGCCGACAGTGAGCCTGGTTTTTCCGGCGCCGGACAGAAACATCCCGATTCCCTTTCCGATCCGGACAACATCCGATTCATCCATATCTTTTCCAGCAATTCCCCGAATATCATATTCCCTGAACATGTCCGGATTCATGAATATCTCCTGTCTTTCCTGTCCTTGTCAAATTTCAAATTTGATATCGTAATTTCTCAATAAACGCAGATGGATCACGTCTGGCTTCACCCCCAGACATGAAAATAATATCTTCCGTAAAAGCTCCGTAGGAGTGACCTGTTTGTAGAAATTGATGCTGTTATTTCCATCAAGCTCCATCGGAGCGGCCTGTAACCGGAATAGACAGGCCGCCCCTACGGGGCTTGAGGAGAATTTTTAAGCATCATTCTACAAACAGGTCGCCCTACGGAGCTTGATGGTATATGTTCTCATAACGGGTTCCCAAGCTGGAGCTTGGGAACCAGCCAAAAGCCGGATTCATCCTTCTGCGGTTCCTTGTTCGATATTCTGCGGTTCGCTGTTGATTGTCATCCCCGTGGGGAGTGAACCTACGGGGCAGTTGCATCTATCCGGCTGACAGGCCCCACGCAATGGCGATCAGGCCTGTCAGCCAGCAGTACGGGGCAAAGGAAAACAGATTGCCCTTTTTGACGATCAGAAGTAACACCTTGAGTGACAGATACCCCACAATTCCGGAAGCGATCGCGCCGGCAAACCAGGTTTGCCAGACCATTCCGCCCACATCCATGAAGTCTTTCAGGCTGAGCAGGGTGGCGCCCAAAACCGCTGGAATGGACAACAGAAACGAGAATCGGGCAGCCAGTTCATGGTTGATTCCCAGAAATATTCCGGCGGAAATGGTGGAGCCGGATCGGGATATACCGGGCATGATGGCGAACCCCTGAACCGTGCCGATAATCAGGGCATCCCGAATGGAAAGGCCGTCAATGGATCGCCCACTGCGGTGAAAGCGACGCGTGAACCATAACAGAACACCGGTGATGATCAAATCGATGCCCACAATCAGAACGGTTGAAAACAGGGTTTCTGAAATCTGTTTAAAACAAAGGCCCAGTATGGCGGTGGGAAAGGACCCGATAACAATGAGAGCGGCCAGCCTGATATCCCGGTCCTGCCAGGCTGAGCGCCATACCAACTGCTGATGCCGAATTTGATGGATTCCCCGGTTCAGGGCTCTCAGCATGGCCAGCAGTTCTTCCCGCAGAAAAACGATTACGGCAACCAGTGTTCCCACATGAACGCTGATATCAAACAGAATTTCCGCTTCCCGAAGACCCAGAATATGTTGAAATATAATCAGATGGCCGGAGCTGCTGATTGGAAGAAATTCGGTCAATCCCTGAACAACACCCAACACGATCGCCTGGATCGGATCCACAACATGGTTTCCTTCCTGTGAAAGATTCAATCATTGTTTTCCTTCTGCCCTCAGCCTTTTCCTTATCCCTTCAAAACCGCCAGAGGCTTCAATTTGGCGACTTTCAGGCTGATACCTGCCCCATGAACCACATCCACCACCTCGGAAACATCCTTATAGGCTTCCGGCATTTCTTCTGCCAGGGTGGATTTCCCGGTCCATCTCACCAACACTCCCCGATTTTCAAGCTCCCGATAAATGGCGCGGCCCCGGCTCGCTTTTTTTGCGGCGGCCCGGCTCAGTACCCGGCCGGCGCCATGACAGGTGGAACCGAATGTTTCATCCATGGCTTTTTGAGTCCCGGCCAGCACATAGGATGCGGTTCCCATGTCTCCCGGAACAATGACCGGCTGACCAATCTGTTGGAAAATGGCATTCAGGCCGGGATGACCGGCGGGAAAGGACCGGGTGGCGCCTTTTCTGTGGACACACAGTATCCGGTTTTTTCCATCGACCACATGGGTTTCCCGTCGGGCAATATTGTGACAGACATCATAGATCAGGTGAAAATCAAGATCGCGGGGACTGATTTCCAGAGTTTTCAGGATTACGTCACGGGCGTGATGCAGCATGATCTGTCGATTGGCCCAGGCATAATTGGCTGCACAGGACATGGCCCGGAGATACCGGCGTCCCTCTTCGGACTGAATGGGCGCACAGGCGAGCTGACGGTCTGGCAGATCAATTTCAAAACGGGAAAGATTTTTCATCATCAGCGCCAGATAATCATCGCAAACCTGGTATCCCAGCCCTCTGGACCCGGAATGAAGCATCAGGGTGATCTGACCTTCAAACAGACCAAATGCCCGGGCGATATCGGGCTGATAAATGGTGTCAACGGTACCGATTTCCAGAAAATGATTTCCGGAGCCCAGGGTTCCCAACTGTTTTCGTCCGCGTTCCAAAGCTCGGTCACTGACCTCATCCGGATCGGCATCCGAAATACAACCGCCATCTTCCGTATGATCCAGATCATGATTATCGGCCAGGCCCTGTTTCAATGCCCACCGACTGCCATTTTTCAGAACTTTTTTCACTTCGGATGAAGACAGGCTGATAGCGCCGGTGGAGCCAATGCCACAGGGAATGTTCTGATACAGGGCATTGATCAGGGCATCCAGCCGGGGTGCAATATCCGCCCGGGTCAAACCGGTTCCGGCCAGCCTGACCCCGCAGTTGATGTCATAACCGACACCGCCGGGAGAGATAATCCCATCATTCCAGTCAAACGCGGCAACCCCGCCAATGGGAAACCCGTATCCCCAGTGCATATCCGGCATGGCAAGCGATGCCGTGACAATTCCCGGAAGGGTTGCGACATTGATGACCTGCTTGAATGATTCCTGGGTGTCGGAAGATTTCAGCATGGCTTCGGATGAATAAACAATGCCCGGAACCCGCATCCTGCCGCTTTTGGGAATCAGCCACCTATAATTGTCAATTTTTTGTAGTTCTACGGTCATGGCAACCTGATCGTATTACAAATTTGAATATATACTGCTGTCGGTCAATAATTGTGGGAAAACAGAATTCAGAAACCAGAATTCAGAATAAATAAGGAAAATATCATTTTTATAAACAGCAACCATTCCTAATTTATTCTGGCTTCTGAATTCTGACTTCTGTATATGGAACCCGCAGATTGTGACCGTTCAAAGTATAACGGCATTGTCCGCAGTGTTGGCAATTTCGCGGGTCTGGCGGGACGTTGGCACCACCGCATTTCACCTTGTCACAATCCGCATTGCGGACCGGCTATACATCAAAAACAATTTGGGAATAAAAACGGCCATTCTGCTCATCGACCTGAATCTGATGATAGGTGACCGCCTTGATGTCGTGCCGGATTGTGTGACGCCCCGGATCATAATAATCAAATTTGATTTCAGCGGTCAAACGATATTCCGCCATATCCCGGATATCAATGGTGCAGATCAGTTTTTCTTCCCCGGTCCAGAGATTTAACAGCTCTCTCAGCCAGTTGACCATCAAATCCGGCCAGTCCATGCCGGAAACAACCAAACAGGCGTCTCCGGCAATTGAAAGCTGGTCTGATTCGGTGATCAGATCGGCCAACGCATATCCGGCGTTGCAAAACAGACTGGCGCGTGTTGCGCCAAAAACCCGGATTCCAAAATCCGCGGTATGGGGTATGATCTGGTATGTCACTTTGGGATGGCATATGGGTAATACATTGTGTTTTGTCATGGAAATGAAGATACGTCTCTTTTTAAAAAGGTTCAAGTCAGAACTGATTTAGGCCCAAAACCCGTGAATGAATGTGATTCATTCACGATCAAGATGAATTTCCGCGGAAAACGCTCATGATCAGGGGCTTGCTCGCTTCCGTGCATGAAAATGATATCTTCTGTAAAAGCCCCGTAGGGGCGACCTGTTTGTAGAAATTGATGCTGTTATTCCCGTCAAGCTCCATCGGAGCGGCCTGTAACCGGAATACACAGGTCGCCCCTACGGGGCTTGATGGAAATTTTTATACTTCATTCTACAAACAGGACGCTCCTACTGAGCTTGATGGTATATGTTTATTTTTAACTGAATTTTCGCGGTAAA
>JBFXFK010000183.1:7574-9404 GCA_050179135.1 Desulfatirhabdiaceae bacterium
TGTAACCGGAATACACAGGTCGCCCCTACGGGGCTTGATGGAAATTTTTATACTTCATTCTACAAACAGGACGCTCCTACTGAGCTTGATGGTATATGTTTATTTTTAACTGAATTTTCGCGGTAAACGATCATGAATCATTCCGGATGGTTCACCCCCACATATAAAAATGATTTTATCGATTTTCTACTGAATTCTGAATCCTGGGTTCTGAATTCTGTTTTTCCATTTTCGCGGTAAAAAGAAATCAAATTTCGTGAACTATCAATCGAAACAGGATGAATGGTATTCATTCACGGGTATTGGATTTAGGCGGCGGCATTATCAGATATTTGGTTCCACAAAATTATTGACCCAAACCATATCTGATGATAAAAGGTAAAATTCAAAGTTTCGGAGGGATGGCTGAGAGGTCTATAGCGGCGGTCTTGAAAACCGTAGAGTGTAACAGCTCCGTGGGTTCGAATCCTACTCCCTCCGCCAGACAACCCAAATATGGAGAGATGGCCGAGTAGGCTGAAGGCGCGCGCCTGCTAAGCGTGTGTAGGGGGAAACTTCTACCGAGGGTTCGAATCCCTCTCTCTCCGCCACTTTTTTGGATCAGACAGTAAAACCCGATTCGGCCTCCGGATCGGGTTTTTTTATGGGATGTCACGTGTCACGCTTGATCGCGAGTGAATGGCGTGATAGCGTATATAGACTTTCAGAAAAATAATTTCGCTGCGTTATCGGTCGGGAATGGCCGAGAAAAGGCCTATTCCCTCCCTGCTGCCTTGCGAAATTAATTTTCTGAAAGTCTATAGATGATATCGCTTTAACCCTGAAGGATTTCTGATGAATTCACAACATGTCATGATCATGGGTATCGGATGCATCCTCTATCGGGATGAAGGATTTGGTGTCCGGGTGCTGGAGCGACTGATGACGGAATACGAGTTTCCGGATCATGTATCCCTGGTGGATGGCGGGGTTCTGGGTGTCAATCTTCTGGGTGTGATGTCCCAGGCCGACCAGTTGATTGTCATTGACGCCATTCGCAACAAAGGCATTCCGGGTACCCCGTACCGGCTGGAAAAGAAGGCCATATCGGATCGCATCCGCCTGAAAAACTCGCTGCATCAGGTTGACTTTATCGAAGCCCTGACCCTGTGCCAGGCGCTCGACAAGGTGCCGGAAACCGTTTATATCGGTGTCGAGCCCGAAGATATCGATACGCTGAGTCTGGAAATGTCGCCCCGGGTTCAAAACAGCATCGGGACGGTAATGGACATGGTTCTGGCGGAAATGGACCGATTGGGCGTTTCTTACTGCAAACGGGAAAAAGCACTGCCGCTTGAAAACCGGTGCGTACCGTCCCCCCACCCCCTGAACGACAGGAAAACCTCATGTGCTTAGCCATTCCATCCCGAATCATCTCCATCGACAACCAAATGGCCGTCATCGATGTGGACGGTGTTCAGAGAATCGCCAGTCTTCTGCTTCTGGAAGATGCGGCTGTCGGGGATTATGTCATTGTTCATGCCGGTTTTGCCATCCATAAAATCGATGAGGCGATGGCAATGGAATCTCTTGATATTCTTCGGCAATCCCTTGAACTGGCCAACCAGGCCGACCAATCGGAACAAACCGGTCTCACGCTGAACCGGAAAATGGGATAATCTGCAATTTCATGACAATTTTGCCATCATGACACCATCGCGACCGGATGCCATCGATCTGGCGGTCAGGGGCATTGTTCAGGGCGTGGGGTTTCGGCCGTTTGTGTATCAGACCGCAGGTCAGTTTGAACTGAACGGCAGCGTCATCAATACATCCGATGGTGTACAGATA
>JBFXFK010000184.1:0-9355 GCA_050179135.1 Desulfatirhabdiaceae bacterium
ATGGCAGAAAAACGGAGCTGACCGGCGGGGGGGGGGGGCGAAGTCTGGGAGAATGGTCTGCAGTCAAGCCGATACGGAAAGAGGGTGAACTGCAGAAAGGGGAGGAGCGTATTCTGGGTGAAGGTGAATTAGTCGAAAACGCACGGTTACAAGCCAGGGAGGCTTTTTACGTCTCCGCATTTCCAATATCACCACAAAAAAGTCACGCTACGCTTGCCCAGAATCTGGTCATCAAAGATCAATTCGGCTGGTTTTTCCGCCATTCCGAGACATACGTGAAGCGGCAACAAATGTTCCTCCCGCGGGTGGCAATAGCGTGCGGAAGGCGCTTTCTCCCATTCGGCCAGACATCGTTCACGCTCCGACTGGGATATTGAACCGGCGCATACATCGATCAGCCAGTTTTGAAAGGCGTCATTGGCTGGATCCGATGAGGCATTACCCTGCCAAGAAAAAGCTCTCATGTTATGAAAAGAGAATCCCGATCCAATCACCAGGATTCTCTCGTTGTTTAAGGCACACAAAGCCTTGCCAAGGGCAAGATGCGCGCCAGGGTTCAGCCCGCACAAAAGCGAAAGTTGAAGGCAGGGGATATCCGCCTGCGGGTACATCAGTTTCAGCGGTATGAACAAACCATGGTCAAATCCGCGCTGAGAATCAATGTGCGCCGGAATATTGTTTTTGCTCAGGTATCCGGCAATTCTTTCCGCCAGTTCGGGGCATCCCGGGGCGGGGTAGGTAATGTCCGAGTGTTTTTCAAGGCGTCAGCCGCTAAAGGCCTATCTCCCTGCTGCCTTCCCAAAATCATTATCCCGAAAGCTATTGTGCTCTACGATGAACTTGGGCTTTCCAGCACAACTCCAGCGGCGCTGCCGGTAAAACCGTACCCTTCCTGTGAATGGGCGCCGTAGCGGGGCAGGTGTTAACTTTTTCGAAAAAAACCAAGCTTTCCGAGAATAAAGATCAGCAGCATTGCGCCTGCTACCGCAATCAGGAAGCGCAGGACGCCGCCAGGGGTTACAATGCCAAGCAGTCCGGCGAGCCAGAAACCCAGCAGCGAGCCCACCACGCCGACCATCACGTTGGCTAACAAACCCATCTGGGGATTGGTCTTCATGATAATGCTCGCCAGCCAGCCGACAACGCCGCCGATAATCAATGAGAAAATCCAGCTCATGTTTTTCCCCCTCTATTGGTTGAGCCTACAACCCCCGACACGCCGCAGGGTGCGACGCAACAAACAAGAGCACCTTCTTGCCGACCATCCGCAATGGATTGTCGTCGCCTGCTCAGTCCAGGAGATCCTGGGGTACATTGCCGCCATTGGCGGCAATGCGCGCAAGCACTGTCTTGTGCAGCCAAATGTTCATCTTTGCCGAATCACCCATCAGTTCCGCAGGGCATCCCAGCTCCGCTGCCAGATCCTTGCGCGCAGCAAAGCTGCTGTCGATCTCAATGAGCTTGAGCAGGTCGACGATTGAGGTCCGCCAGTTCAGCTTCTGCGGGTTCGCCGCCGCCCGCTGCTCCAGTTGCGAAACAACATCGACAAGGGCGACCGGCTGGGGCGGTGCAGTCGGAGCTGCACCCGGTTTTTCGGCCGGGGTGGGAGTGGCGGCAGTCGCGGTGCCGATGCCAAGTTTCTCAAGAATTTTACTGAAGAATCCCATGGTGTCCTCCTTTTGTGTTTGACGGGGCGACACAACCGCAGATCGATATCTGCAGTGATTGTCCACTTACCTGCGACAGTCTAACCGATACACTGCGCCACGTTAGAGAAGCTCACGGCTCACGAACCGCCTGAAACGCCGGTTGTTTGGGGGTGATTGGTGTGTTGCACGAGAATGATTAAATCGTTTTGTTTAAAGTACCGCATGCCGTGAATAGCGTCAAGCGCATTAATTTGATTGATTCTGGTGAGTATGTGATTGGAGGACGGATTGTATGGATTGATCCATTTGATTATCAGTCCCGGATAATCCTGAATCGGGTTCAGTTATAGAGCCAGTGGCTTAACCATCCGGCCGGAACGATCATTTTGATTTTTCCGGTCCATTCGGCTTATGGCAATGCCATAAAGCCAAGCCGCAGGTTGCCGCCAGTCCGACCCGGCTATCTCAGCAAACCGGTCCCGCAAATGGCGCCAGTATCTCTCAACGCCGTCCTGCCGATAGAAACCCCGATATTGACGGAATTGAATCCCCGGATTATGATCGAAACCATCTGATTTTCCCCCGTTGACCGATTCCGGAGCCGCTTATGGATACCGACATCTCATCCCCCATGATGTCTTTTTCAAAAACATGATGGGATGGGTGGCTGCCTTGCGAAATGAATTTTCTGAAATATGTTGACTCTTCCCTGCCTCCGGCATGTAAAATTATGGAAATGTACAAATTTCAAATGAAATGATTCTCAAAGGTGATCAAAAAAGTGAAAGATTCCAATACGGTCGGCGGCCATAAACAAATTTATAAAGACCTCGTCGAATTATTGAAACAGACGGATATTCATGAATCATCAAGGAATCTGGGTCTGACACTGAATAATTCCGGAGAGGCAGAAGTTCCTTTCTTTGGATCAACATATCTGGTATCCGGACAGGGGGTTCGCCGATCTGATAATCAACGGTTTTTGGATGCTATCGGGAGCGTATTGATTCACTATATCCTCAGAGGCAGTCGCAGCCGGCCTGGTGGACAATTTGTTACGCTTGCCGAGCTTGCTGGCCCTCTGTTCAAGCAGGGAGATTATTCAAGAAGTGCTCTTGAGCAGCCTGTTGTAAAACGTTTTCAAAAACGACTGCCTGAACTGTTATCAATTGCGCCAACTGTTGGAGGCCGACAGGGTGGGGAAGCGGGTTTGGGAGGAATCAGCCTGATTTTTGATTTGCTCCCCCACATCCCGCTACAGCTCATTTTCTACGACCAGGACGATGAATTCCCTGCCCGGGCTACGCTGCTTTTTGATCGCAATGCAACCCAATTGATTGACTTTGAGGTTTTGGCAGTACTGGTAACCGTATTTGTTCAGTCCCTGACAAAGACAGAACAGAAAATCTGAAATTGATTCATTCCGATTGATAGGGATTTTTTGTCTGTCAATTTGACCCTTAAAATTCCAAATTTGAAATCTGAAAACCATGGGGGTGTCATGTTTGATTACCTGTTATCCGAAGATCAGATCACCTGGCGCGATGAAATTCGCAATTTTGTCAAATCGATTCCCAGACAGATGATTCTGGATATGGATGCGGACAAAATCCGATTTCCCAAAGAATTTCTGCAGGAGGCCGGGAGACGGCATCTTCTGGGATGCCGCTGCCCGGAACAGTGGGGCGGCCGAAACATGAACTGGGTCAGCTCGGCCACGGCGGTCGAAGAGATTGGGGTGTTGGGCTATATTTTTGCGTGTACTTTTGGCATCGGCGGCGAGCTGGTTTGCGATGCCATCATTCGTCATGGAACCGATGCGCTGAAACAGCAGTATGTGCTGCCCCTGCTGAAAGGAGATCTGTTTGCCGCGGAATGCCTGACCGAACCCCGGGGCGGATCCGATTTTTTCGGAACCACAACCACAGCACGGGACTGCGGGGATCATTTTATCCTGAACGGTCAAAAGCGGTTTATTGTTGGGGGAGAAGGCGCAGATTTTTTCCTGGTCTATGCCCGTACCGATCCACAGGCAGAGCCCCATAAGGGCATTACCAGTTTTATTGTGGACCGCGGCCCTGGTGTTGAAACGCCCTATCTGTATGGATTGATGGGCTGTCGCGGCGGCGGCGCCAGCCGGCTGATTTTCAGGGACGTCCGTGTGCCCAAAGATCGTATCGTGGGACGGTTGAATGGCGGATTCGAGGTGTTCAAGACCCTGATGATTCCCGAACGTCTGGGCACTGCGGCCATGACGATCGGCGCTGCGCGGCCGGCAATGGAAATCGCCACGGGATATACGACCCGCAGAAAAGCCTTTGGTCAGCCCATTGCGGCATTTCAGGGAGTCAATTTTCAGATCGCCGAGGCTGCCATGCTGCTGGATGCCTGCCGGTCCATGGTGTATGTTACCTGCGAGGCGGTTGACCGGAATGTTGATGCCCGTCGAATCCGGCTGATGATTTCGGAAACAAAAAAATTTGTCACAGAATCCTGCCAGAAAGTTGCCCACAACGCCATGCAGGTGATGGGCGGTATCGGATATACCAATGTATTTCCCATCGAACGGATATTCCGGGATCTGCGCCTGGCCACCATCTGGACCGGAACCAGCGAGGTTATGTCCACCATTATTGCCGGTGAATGGTACAAGGAATATCAGGCAGGAAAACATGCCGCCGCCACCCGGGACATGGAGTCCGACGCCGCGGAAGCCCATGCCGAAGACGAAAAAATTTATGAGTAGGCAAAATCTGAAAAGCGATCGCTCAAGAAATGGAAAGGTACCGGTTCCAGAGCCGGATCACATTCTGGCGGATGCGCCGGAACCGGTCTGCGGGAACGACCGGCGGTTTTTCCTGGAGACTCAGTCGGTGCACGGTGGCCCGATAGGTCAAATAGGCTTCCTTTAGAAAAAACGCCTGATTTTCCGGGATGATGCCGGTTTCAATCAATGTCGTGAGCTGCCGGACATTATCCGTCCACTGAACCAGGTCCGGATGATCACAGGCTTTCAGGAGGACCAGATATTGAACCAGAAATTCGATATCGATGATGCCACCCCGGTCATTTTTCAGATCAAAATCCAGTGATCCCGCACGGGCATGTTCCCGAAGAAGCTGCCGGCGCATGTTCCGCACATCCTTTTTCAATTGAATCGGGTCCGGAATCCGGCTCAATATCTGTTTTCGAATGGTTTCAAAGCGGTCGGCCAGGTTCTGGTCGCCGCAGATCGGGCGGGCCCGGGCCAGCGCCTGATGCTCCCATGTCCAGGCTTTTTCATGCTGATACCGCGCAAATGAATCAATATGCGTGACCAGAATGCCGGATATGCCATCGGGCCTCAGCCGCATATCGGCTTCATACAGCCTCCCGGCCCGGGTTCTGGATGTCAGGATGTGGATGATCCGCTGTCCAAGCCGGGCATAAAACTGGGCGTTATCGATCGGCATTCTTCCCCCGACTGTTTGTCCCGGTGGCGCCGCATGAAGAAAGACCATGTCCAGATCCGATGAATATCCCAGTTCGATACCCCCCAGTTTGCCATAGCCGATCACCACAAATCCGATGCCGTCATCAGATGTCGTCATGGATGACGGCAATCCATGTTTTTCCACCAGGTACCGCCACGATTGGAACAACACCTGCTCCACGATGGTTTCGGCCAGTTCGGTCAGATGATCGCTGGTCCGCATCAGTGGCAGGGCTCCGGCGACATCGGCAGCAACCACCCGAAACATGTTGACCTGCTGAAAGATACACATCTGCTCGATCTGATATTCCAGTTCATCGGATGGAATCGGTTTCAGTTTTTCATGAATTTCGCGTTTCAGCTCCGGTTTCCGGGGCGGCCGGTACAGAATCCGGGTATCCAGAAGTTCGTCCAGCAGAACCGGATACCGGGATAAAAATGTCACGATCAGGGGGCTGGCGCTGGCGAGGCGGACCAACTGTTTCAGCGCCTGCGGGTTTTCGATCAACAGCGACAGATAGCTGGTGCGGCGCTCGATGGCTTTTAAAATATCGATGATCCGGTCCAGAACATGCTCCGGGTCATTGGCCTGTGAAGAATGGAACAGAATCAGCGGCATCAGCCTGTCAAGGCGTTTTTTGCCTTCTGCGCTCATCGCCCGGGTGGCCGGACTGTTTCGAAGATTATCCAGCAGATCCACGACCCGTTGTGGATTCTGGAACCCCAATTGTTCAATCGCATGAAGACCGGCGTCATTGTCGCCATGCGCCATCCAGATGAACCGGCATCGGGTATCATCGGAATCAACCTGTTCAGGGGCGCCATGACCATGCTCCAGCAGGGTGCTGAAATGATGGTGGACCCGGGTCATATGCATCGTCAGATCTGAATGAAACCGGTCCGGATCGGAAAATCCCATGGCGGCAGACAGACGCAGTTTTTCAAATGGCTCTATGGGAAGTTGATGTGTCTGCTGATCCGCTACCTGTTGAAGACGGTGTTCGGTTTTTCTGAGAAAAAAATAGGCATGGGTCAGTTCCTGACAGGAGTCGGCTGAAATGGTGTTGTGAGAGGCCAGCCGCTGGAGAATGTTCAGAATGGACCGGTCCTGCAGATCCGGTGACACACCGCCACGGATCAGTTGGAATATCTGTCCGAAAAACTCAATTTCCCGAATACCGCCCGGACCCAGTTTAATGTTTCCGGACATGGCTTTTCGGCGAATTTCATGGGAGATTTTCAGCTTCATGTCCCGAAGCGAATCGTAAACCCCATAATCCAGGTATCGGCGATAGATAAACGGCTTCAGGCTGCCGAGAAGAATATTGCCTGCATCGATATCCCCGGCCACGGCTCTGGCCTTGATCCAGGCATATCGTTCCCATTCCCGGCCCTGCCGGAGATAGTAATCTTCCATGGCATCAAAATTCATGACCAGTGGACCGTTTTCACCATACGGCCGCAGGTTCATATCGATTCGAAACACCATGCCGTTGGCATCCGGTTTGCTGATGGCCGTGATCAGTTTGCGGCAGAGCTGAATAAAAAACTGTTCATTGGTGACGGTTTTTCGACCCCCACAGGTGTTGCCGGCCTGGGGATACGCAAAAATCAGGTCGATATCGGATGAAAAGTTCAATTCTTTTGCGCCCAGCTTGCCCATGCCCAGAACCACCAGATTCTGAATTGTCCCCTCTTCGGATACCGGTGTGCCCATTTCGGCATGCAACCATCCGGACAGATGCCAAACCGAATGGTTCAGGCAGGTCTCGGCCAGGGTGGACAAGTCCATCATGGTTTCGGGCAGGTCTGCCCATCCGGCAATATCCCTCCAGGCAATTCGGATCATTTCCCGTTTGCGAAAATGTCGCAGTCTGGCAGACAGATCGGCTTCATCAACCACATCCGTCAAACGGGTTTTCAGCCGGATGTCGTAATCGGTTGCGGCAATGGATCGGGTCAGGTCACCACTGGCCATCATGTCGATAATGAGTTGTGGATTTCGAATGGCATTCTGGCTGATAAAATCGCTATAGACAAACGCGGCCGGAAGGGATGTCAGAACGCGCGGATTGTCCGGCAGAATGACGGCGTGCCGGTGAAGGGATTCCTGAAAATCGGTCCATTTTTTCAGAAACGCCTGTTGAAGTTCTGGCGATTGGGTCCAATCCGTATCGATCATGATTTGGTATCCGGCAAAATGAAAGGACAAGGGCCAAAGACTGAAGACCGAAGGCTGAAGGCGCATGGCGGCATGCCCGCTGTCTTTCCGAATTTTGGCCAATTTATGATTGTTGTTGTATAGGGATGCTGTTGTTTCATTTTGAAGTTTTTGGTGATATTTAATATATTATTGTAATATATCACTCGAAACACCACAATATCCGATTTTCTTTTGTGCGGCCGGGAGCCATGTTAAACGAAACTGAAAAATTGAATGCATTGATGGAGCTGGGAATCAAGCTGAACCAGGTTCATGATCTGGATATTCTGATGGAGGAACTTCTGACTGAAGCCAGACGGTTTGTCAATGCAGACGCCGGATCCATTTACATCCGTGAGGAAGATTATCTTCATTTCACATATACCCAGAATGACACCCTGCAGCGGCGGATGGGAACCGGGGAGAAGCTGATCTATTCCACATTTACGATTCCGGTCAACACCAAAACCATTGCCGGCTACGTGGCCAGTGAGGGTCGGTCATTAAATCTTCCGGATGCGTATATCATCGGGCCGGAAGCGTCGTACGGATTTGGAAAAGAGTTTGATCAACAGGTGGATTATCGGTCCCGATCCATGTTGACCATACCACTCAAGGCTGGAAATGGGAGTGTTATCGGTGTATTGCAAATTATCAATGCGAAGGATAACACCGGGAATGTCATCGTTTTTTCTGATCGGGACGAGAAGATAATGATGCTTTTTGCCAGTATTGCATCGGCTGCCCTGGAACATGCGTATGTATCCCGTGCGCTCCTGCTCAGAATGATCCGAATGGCGGAGATGCGGGACCCCAAAGAAACAGGGTCTCATGTGAATCGGGTCGGGGCGTATTCGGTTGAACTCTATGAACGATGGGCAAAAAGACATGTCGTTTCCAAAAAGGAACTGGAACGAAACCGGGACAGTCTTCGTCGGGCAGCCATGCTGCATGATGTGGGAAAAGTTGCGATTCCGGACCGGATTCTGAAAAAAAAAGGGCAATTGCAGAAACGGGAATATCTGGTGATGCAACTGCACACGATTTGTGGGGCGCAGTTGTTTCTGGACCGCCAGTCGGAGTTTGACGACATGGCCCGGGATGTGGCATTAAACCACCATGAAAGATGGGACGGAAACGGCTATCCGGGAGATGTGGATATCATCGCACATAAAGATCTGAACATCGAAAAAATGCTTGAGGACAATTCGGATGCGGCCAGTGAATCGGTTATCCGGCAAATCAAAAGCATTTTGCAAAAAGGGAAACAAAAGGAAGATATACCCATTTATGCCCGAATTGTCGCCCTGGCGGATGTGTATGACGCCCTCAGTTCCAAACGGTCTTACAAGGATGCCTGGAATGAAAGCGATGTCTGTTCGATCATTCGGCAGGAAGCCGGCGCCCACTTCGACCCTGAACTGGTTGAAATCCTGCTGGATCATTCCTGTTTATCCGTGTTCAGATCAATACAGCAACGCTACAAAGATCCGGCATAGGCCGGTTTGTCCGGCCGCCCCGCCGTTTCCGCAGCGGCATCGATGCTGATCCGGTTTTTTTGAATCATGGCGCTTCCGGATTACCATGCAGCACAATCTGAAATTTCAAATTTGAAATCTGAAATACCTCAGAAGGTTACGAGAACTGCTTTTCAAGCATGATGTTGAGTATGGTGCGATCTGTCTCGATCATTCCCTGTGTGGTCAGGGTGCCGATGTTTTTCATGGTGTCTTCAGACGATCGTCCGATAATACCGTCTGTAAAGCTGACATTGACGCCCTGAAGCGAGAAAAGTGCGGCCTGAACGGCAGTTCCGGCAGCGGTCGCCAGTTTCAGGGCGCATCCGCCTTTGGCGCCGTCGCAGATGACTCCGGCCAGGTCCTCTGTAAGATTTTTAATGGCGCCGGCAATATGCACCTTTGTTCCGCCCATCAGATAGGTGATGCCGGCGGTGGCCCCGGCCCCGGCAGCCACCGAGCAGCCACATATGGCCGACAGACGTCCGGTATGGGCTTTTACATAAGCGGTGAT
>JBFXFK010000185.1:0-4930 GCA_050179135.1 Desulfatirhabdiaceae bacterium
TGTCACGGTGGAGAGCGAACCGGAACAGGGGAGTATTTTTCGGATATTTTTTCCGATATCGCCTGATGAAGTTCCCTGCCAGCCCGTCAAATCGGCCCGGCCCGGGATGAGGAAAGCAGGGAGTACGGTGCTGGTGGTTGACGACGAGGCGATGGTGCGCAAAATGGCAGCGACCATGCTTGCGCGATTGGGCTTCAGGGTGCTCGAAGCCAGTGACGGCCCGGATGCCATAGAGGCGTTCCGGCGTCACCAGGATGAGATCAGTTGCGTGGTTTGCGATTTAAACATGCCGCTCATGGACGGTTGGGAGACGATAGCATCTCTTCGCAAAATTTTGCCTGGCGTTCCGGTAATCCTTTCCAGCGGGTATGACAAGGAACAGGTCATGGTCGGCGAGCATGCCGAATGGCCCCAGGCTTTTCTTGGAAAACCCTACCGGCTTCAGGAACTCAGAGAGGCCATCGATCAATTTCTGATGGATAAGAATGAAGGCGTCACACCTGATACATAATGTCGAACAACAACGATCAGCCAGGTTATATCCAAACCATTGCACGCCACGAATACTGTCTGATTATAACGGATTTTGAGGTTATGAAATTGAAATGCAAAAATCCGAAAAAGCTCCGTAGGAGCACACTGTTTGTAGTGATGACAACCCCCTGTTTCTTCAAGCCCCGTAGGGGCGACCTGTTACCGATCGAAACAGGCCGCTCCGATGGAGCTTGATGGATTGTATTCTGTCAATTTCTACAAACAGGCCGCCCCTACGGGGCTATTAAATCGAAATTGGCTGGTTCCCAAGCTGGAGCCCGGGAACCATCGGTCCCCCCAAATCCGTTACAATCAGAAGAATATCGGTCTTATCGCTTTCCAGATAACGATGCAATATAAGGAAACAGGCAATGACTGAAAAAGAGGTATTTCCAGACAGGGAGAACACGTATTGCCTGAAGGCGGGGGAAAACGTCGCACAGATCGTTGAAGGCCTGAAAGCCGGCCAAATTCGCTCAACCCTGTTATACATCGTTCTTATCGCGGCAGGTCTGGCAGGTAACTATTTCAAGTTCGAGATATTTCTCAATATCGATTTTCTCTTCGGAAGCATCTTCGCCATGCTGGCGTTGCAGCTCTTCGGCCTTGGCCGGGGCATTCCGGCGGCGGCCATCATTGCCGGCGCCACCTGTATCCTCTGGAATCACCCCTATGCCGCGATTATCATGACCGTTGAGGTGGCGGTTGTCGGCTGGCTGACAGGTCAACGCAAGATAGGGCTGGTGCTGGCCGATACGCTTTACTGGTCCATTATCGGCATGCCGCTGGTCTATTTTTTCTATCACGTTATCATGCATGCACAATTCAGCAATGTCTCTATTGTCATGACCAAACAGGCTGTGAACGGTATCACCAATGCCCTCATCGCCCGCCTGATCTTCATCGGTTTTTCACTTCTGTATCGCTCATCGCGGATATCATACCGTGATATTATCTACAACCTGCTGGCCTTTTTTGTGTTGTTCCCGGCGCTGATCATGTTGGCAATCAATACCAGAACCGATTTTTTAGAAACCGACCGCCATATTCGCACCTCACTCAAGCAGGATAAGTGGTATACATCCGGCAGCATCGAAAACTGGGTGATGAACAGAACATTGGCCATTACCAATCTGGCCGAGATGGCTGCTACGATATCTCCGCAGGAGATGCAGCCCTATCTGGAACTGGCAAAGAAATCGGATGCCAATTTTCTGCGTATCGGACTGGTGGATCATGAAGGCATCAGCAAAGCCTTTTACCCGCTGTTTGATGAACTGGGACTGCAGAACATCGGTAAAAACTTTGCTGACCGTCCGTATATCCATGCGCTCAAACAAACGCTCAAACCGATGCTCTCGGAAGTGGTCATGGGGCGGGTCGGAACCCCCAAACCAATCATTGCTACGCTTGCACCAGTGGTCATGCAGGGTGAATACCGCGGCTATATCGCCGGTATTCTGAGTCTTGAGCAGATACAGCAGCGACTGGATGTCAGTCAGCATGAAAATGCCACATTGAACACACTGATTGATAAAAACGGCAATGTCATTATGACCAACCGCACGGATCAAACCGTGATGACACCCTTTGTGCGCGGCAGTGGAACGCTCACTCATCTCGATGCCGAGATCAGCCAGTGGGCGCCGGTTTTACCTGCCAATACACTGATTTCGGAACGCTGGCGGAAATCATACTATGTCGCGGAAACCCCAATCGGCAATTTGGCGGAATGGAAACTGATTCTGGAGCAGCCGGTGGCGCCATTCCAGAAACGGCTTTATTACGACTACGCCGGCAAGCTGACAGTGCTGTTCCTGATTTTACTCGGGGCGTTGATCTTTGCCGAATATTTGAGCCGGCGCTCCATTGTCGCACTTGAAAATCTGCGTCAGAGAACCTGTGACCTTCCAGCCAGGCTGTTGATGGATATGAAAGAGCTTAACTGGCCTGAAAGCCGGATTATCGAAATGGACACCCTGTGTCATAATTACCACGAGATGGCGGTTTTGCTGCAAGAAAAGTTTACTGAGCTCCGGCAGACAAAGGATTCGTTGCTCGTGAGCGAAAAACGGTTCCGCAGCCTGTTCCAGGACATCCCGTCTGTGGCCATTCACGGCTATGGGCTGGATGGCATGACACGATACTGGAACAAGGCTTCCGAACTGTTCTATGGATACAGTGCACAGGAGGCCATCGGCCGCAACATGCTGGATTTGATCATTCCGTCGGACATGCGGTCGGATGTCGCCAGGGCTTTACAGCAGATGGCCGTGACCGGAGAACCATTTCCCGCATTGGAGCTGTCTCTCATGCGTCAGGATGGCTCGCGCGTAAGGGTTTTTTCAAGCCATGCCGTTGTTCATATCCCCGGGCAATCGCCCGAGTTGTTCTGTATGGACATAGACATTACCGAGCGCAGGCGGGCAGAACAGGCGCTGCAGGAGAGTGAGGCGTTGTACCGCAGTATCGGCGAGTCCATTGATTATGGCGTATGGGTCTGCACGCCCGATGGCAGAAACACATACGCCAGCGAGAGCTTCCTCAAAATGGCGGGCGTCACGCAGGAGCAGTGTTCAAATTCGGGCTGGGGGAATTTGCTTCATCCGGATGATGCAGAACATACCATCGCTACATGGCAGGAATGTGTCCGCACAGGCGGCAAGTGGGATATTGAAAATCGGTTCCGTGGCACGGACGGCCAATGGCATCATATACTGACGCGCGGTTTGCCGGTCAAAAACGATCAGGGCGAGATCTTCTGCTGGGCAGGCATCAATCTCGACATCAGCCGGCTGAAGGGTGTCGAGGAGCGGCTCAAGAAATCGCTGGCCGAAAAGGACATGCTGCTGAAAGAGGTTCATCACCGGGTAAAAAACAACCTTCAGATCATTTCCAGCCTGGTCAGTTTACAGGCCGACACCCTGGCGGATGAGCAGTTGCAGGAGGTGTTCAGCGATGTGCGCGACAGGGTCCGCACCATGGCGCTGGTGCATGAGAAACTGTATCAGTCGGACGATCTGGCAAGGTTGGACTTTTCCGAATATGCACATGGCTTATTGAATTATCTCTGGAGCGCCCATGGCGCTGCAACCCGGAACGTGCGTCTCACCATGTCAATCACACCGGTAATCCTGCCGGTTGAGATGGTGGTCAATTGCGGATTGATCCTGAACGAACTGGCTGCCAACGCCATCAAACATGCCTTCCCCCATGACGGCGGCGGTGAGGTCAGCGTGACCCTGGAGCATGATGCCGCTACAGGGGATACCTGCCTGTGTGTGAGAGACAGCGGCGTTGGCTTGCCTCCGGATCTGGACTGTCGGCAAGCCTCCTCACTCGGTTTGCGTCTGGTGAAAATGCTGACCAAACAGATACACGGATCATTGCAAACAGGCCCCGGTCCCGGCGCGGAGTTCCAAATCAGGTTTAACATAAACGGCATCCAGTCATGAGCAGTATTGAGATATGAGCAGTGCGTATTGAGAAGCCGTCTGTCCGCCAACGGCCGAACTGCCCGAATGCTGTCATGCCGTAGCCCGGGACTGTCCCCTCCCTGCTGCCTTCCCAAAATCATTATCTGAAAAGCTATATAAAACAACGAAAACCGAAAGTTTCATGGTGACCCGCCTTTGTTCATGGGGGTGATCAAATGTTTTGACGTTCAGCGAACGAATCGGTTATTGTATCAAATTTCAAAAAATGCAGATATCGCTTTCAAGATAATGGGATATAAACGGCATACTCATACGAAATTTGATGGCAAGGAATTTTATTGGATGATCGAAAAATTACGGATTACGGCTTCCCGGGTAATTGTTGTTTTGCTGTTTTTATTAATATGTTTTTCAAACAGGCTATGGGAGGAGACAGTACCATTTGTAGCCGAGATTCTTTTTCTTATTGGTGTATTTCTGGTGGGCATTGCATCTATGGGAAGATTATGGTGTTCTCTCTATATTGCCGGCTATAAGACTGATACATTGATTACCCAGGGGCCATATTCCATGTGTAGAAACCCGCTTTATTTCTTCAGTTTTTTGGGTGCTGTCGGTCTTGGGTTCGCTTCCGAAACTCTTTTGATCCCATTTCTGATTTGTATTGCGTTTGTCGTTTATTACCCGTTTGTCATCAAGAGTGAGGAAAAAGAATTAATGAGATTGCACACGTGTGCATTTGATAGTTATGTGAAAAACGTGCCACGGTTTTTCCCCAAAGTCTCCCTGCTTCAGGAACCGCATGAATATGTCGTAAAACCACGAATATTTAAACAACATATATTCAGTGCGCTTTGGTTTGTATGGGTTTTGGGAATTTTTGAAGTGATTGAAGAACTCAATGTCCTGCATATTCTTCCAACGATATTCAGCATATACTGAAAAGCTGTATCTGTGGA
>JBFXFK010000185.1:5030-9305 GCA_050179135.1 Desulfatirhabdiaceae bacterium
AAATCAGGCCAGTGTCTTTTTCACCCGCGATGCGGCCAGGGCGATGAAGGATACGGCCAAAATCAGTTGGGCCAGGACCGCATGCCAGAGGGCATTCAGGCCGACCCCCTTCATGACCACGCCCCGAAGAATTTCAAGATACCAGCGCATGGGATTGACATATGTGGCGTATTGCACGGATTCCGGCATGTTTTTGATGGGAAACATGAATCCGCTCAACAGCACACAGGGCATGAGAATCAGAAATGCGGTCAAAAGGGCCTGCTGCTGGGTTTGGGCGCTGGCGCTGATCAACAGGGCCAGCCCCAGATTTCCGCAGAGATAAATTCCGGTCAGGGCATACAGCAGAAGCAGGCTTCCCTGAATCCGGATATCAAAGATCAGCATGGCGATGCCCAGCATCATGGTCATGGTGATGTATCCGGTAATGATATAGGGGATGGTTTTTCCCAGAATATATTCCATCCGGCGGATGGGCGTCACCATGACCTGCTCGATCGTGCCGATTTCCTTTTCCCGGACAATGCCGATACTGGTCAGAAGAATGCTGAAGATGAGCAGCATCACGGCGATAAGAGCCGGTACAAAATAGTGTTTGCTTTCCTGGTTGGGGTTGAACCATGCCCGGCTGACCAGTTCGACCGGTGCGGCCTGAATCCCGCCCGCGCTCAGGCGCTGTGCCAGCAGCGCCTGATTGTAAGGTCCGGTAATGCCATTGACATATCCCATGATGATGGCCGAGGTGTTGCTGTCCGTGCCATCGGTCAGGATCTGGACACCGGCCTGCTTTCCGGAATGAATATCCTGTTCAAATCCCGGGGGGATGGATATCACAACCGACACCTCTCCCCCATCCAGAAGTGGCGCCACATCGCTGTGGGATGTCAGAACCCGGGTCAGGCTGAAATACCCGCCGGCAGTAAACCGGCTTGTCAGTTCACGGGACGCCGCGGACCGGTCCATATCGAGGATCGCGGTTCGAATATCCGTGACATCGGTTGTCAGGGCAAACGCCATGATCATCATCTGAATGACCGGAAAACCAAACACCACCACCCGCATTCGCGGATCCCGCAGCATTTGCAGGAATTCCTTGATCAACATGGGTTTCAGACGTCCAATCATGGGTTCACTCCAGTTCAAACTTCAGTTTCCGGTGCGCCAGAGCAATCAGGATCAGGGCGTACAGAAACAGCATCAGGGCATTGCCCCACAGGATTTCAAGGCCGATGCCCTTCAGGTAAATGCCCCGGAGCAGGGTGATGAAATACCGGGCCGGAACGATATGGGTCAGATATTGGAGTGCGGTTGGCATGTTGTGAATGGCAAACACAAATCCGCTTAAAATGAGGGTCGGCAGAAATCCGGACACAATGGCAATCTGATTGGCCAGAACCTGGCTTTTGAGCACGATGCTGAGGGTCATGCCCAGAAACAGGGCGCCGGTCAGAAACAGGGCGGCCATGCCAAAGAGGAGCGCCGGATTGCCCCGAATCGGAACCATGAACACCCACCGGCTCATGATGACCGCAATCAGGGCATCGAGCATGCCGATGATGAAATAGGGCACAATCTTTCCCAGTATCAGTTCGGAGGGCCGAATCGGTGTGCTGATGAGCTGCTCCATTGTCCCCATCTCCCATTCCCGGGCAATGGTGACACTGGTCAGCATGGCCGAAATCACGACCAGAACAATGGCGATGATACCGGGCAGGATGGCGTTCTGACTGCGCTGATCCATGTTGTACCACACCCGGGGAATAAAATTGACCGGCTGTATGGCCCCTGACAGACCGGCTTTGGCCAGCAGTCGGACACTGGTGTTGATGTTGTAGGCCGCGGTAATGGCGCTGACATAGCCCATGGCCAGGCGTGAGGTGTTGGCATCGCTGCCATCGACAATGGCCTGAATGTAAGCCGGCGTATTCCGGTTGAGACGGCCGGCAAAATCAGCCGGGATGACAAGCCCGATCATGGCCTGATTCCGGTCCAGGGCCTCCTGAATCGATGGATAGCCATCGGAATAACCCACGATTGAAAAATACGGAGACCCCTGGAACAGGCTGATAAATTCACGGCTTTCCGGTGTTCGGGACTGATCCCAGACGCGTGTGGGTACGTTTTTCAAATCCAGGGTCAGGGCATACCCGTACAGAAAAATCAGAAAAACCGGAATGGCAATGGCAAGGGCCAGGCTGCGCCAGTCCCGGATGACATGAATGAATTCCTTGTGTACAACTGCCTGAAACCGTTGCCATTTGAACATGATTCAGCTCCTGTTTCCTGTGCCCGTTGCACGGCCGATACCCGAGTCCCGGTCACTGGCTTCGATCAGGGACACAAACACATCCTCCATGCCCGGCAAAACCGGCGCCAGTCTGTCCACAGCGATGCCACGTATTTTCAGCAGATTCCGGATGGCCGCTTCTGCAGCCTTAGAATCGGTGACAACCGCATGAAGTCCGGCGCCAAACAGGGCCGCATCATGGACTTCCGGCAGGGACGCCACGGCATCCAGAATTTCCTGGGGTTTGGCGCACTGCACATCCAGGATATACCGGTCTGTCATATTTGTTTTCAGTTCCAGGGGCGCGCCCAGGGCAATCATCCGGCCATGATAAATCATGGCGATCCGGTCGCAGTATTCGGCTTCTTCCATATAATGTGTGGTCACAAATATGGTGACGCCGGCTTCGGCCATGCCGTAAATCATGTCCCAGAATCGCCTTCTGCTCAACGGATCGACGCCGCTGGTGGGCTCATCCAGAAACACGATGGCAGGCTCATGCAGGACGGCGCAGGCCAGGGCCAGTCGCTGTTTGACGCCCACGCTCAATACACCGGTTATGGAATGGCTTTTTCCGGAAAGTCCGGACATTTGGATCGCCCACGCTTTTCTGTCGGCCAACCGGGTTCCGGAAAGTCCATACACCCCGCCATAAAAATTGATGTTTTCTTCGACGGTCAGGTCCTCGTACAGGGAGAATTTTTGACTCATGTATCCGATATGCTGTTTGATGGCCTCGGGCTGCCGCCGGATATCAAAACCGGCCACGGTCCCGGTTCCGTCGGAAGGCGTCAAGAGGCCGCAGAGCATCCGGATGGTGGTGCTTTTGCCGGCGCCGTTCGGACCCAGAAATCCGAATATTTCGCCCTGGCTGACCTGCAGGCTGATGGCATCCACGGCAACAAACTGTTTGAATCGTCGGGTCAGGCGGGTTAGCGAGACAACGGTGGGTCTGGGTTGATCCGGTGATCCGGAGCGGTCCGGAAGGTGTTCGACCGGCAGGCTGAGGCGTGATTGTTTCTGTTCCGCTATCGGTTCGCCCAGGAGGTGGACAAAGACATCTTCCAGATTGGCCGGTTCCTCGGTCATCCCTTCCACGACGATTCCGGCCTCGGCCAAAATATGTTGAATCCGGCTGCGGGTTTCGGCCACATCCGGGCAGACCACATGAACCCGGTCTCCAAACGCATTGCAGGGAAGATCCGCCATGCGGGACTGGATCACCTGCCTGACCTGTCTGGCCCGGGAACTGTGAATGGAGAGAATGTGGTCCGGCATGGATTGTTTGACTTCGGCCGGAGACCCGGATACCAGAAGTTTGCCCTGGCTGAGAAGCCCCACCCGATTGCAGCGTTCGGCCTCGTCCAGATAGGCGGTCGCAACCAGTATGGTGGTCCCCTGATTCAGCAGCCGGTAGAGAATTTTCCAGAAATCCCTTCGGCTGACCGGATCAACGCCGTTGGTGGGTTCATCCAGCAGCAGAACCTGGGGCGTATGAATCAGGGCGCAGGCCAGTTGAAGCTTCTGCTTCATGCCGCCGGAAAGGGCGCCTGCCAGGCGGGTGCGAAAGGGATGCAGATTGCTGAAGGTCAGGAGTTCATTCACCCGGTCGCTTCTTTCCGGCGCCGGTACGCCGTACAAATCCGCATAAAACCGGATGTTTTCATCAACACTCAGATCACCGTACAATCCGAATCTCTGGCTCATGTAGGCCAGCCGGTCCTTTACCTGACCCGATTCGGTTCGGGCATTGTAGCCGGCAATGCGGGCCTCGCCGTCAGTGGGTCGCAACAGTCCGGCCAGCATGCGCAGCGTGGTGGTCTTGCCGGCCCCATCCGGGCCGACCAGGCCAAATATCTGACCGGTTACGACATCAAGGGACAGTTGATCCACGGCGGTCAGGTCACCAAACCGCCGGGTCAGACCAATCGCTTCGATGGCCATTTCGGGTCCGGGATTATTCATGAATTTTTATCATTAACATATTC
>JBFXFK010000186.1:0-9257 GCA_050179135.1 Desulfatirhabdiaceae bacterium
TCCCGAACACGGAAGTTAAGCTCTTCAGCGCCGATGGTACTGCCAGGGAAGCTTGGTGGGAGAGTAGGACGCCGCCGAAAAATCTTTTAAAAGCCCGATGCTGTCTCAGCATCGGGCTTTTTTGTTTTTATGCTGATCTCATCAAATTTTTTGTTTTTCTTCCACGCATCCAGGCTGACTAAATCAATCATATTTTTGTGGGGGATTATCTATAGCTTTTCAGATAATGATTTTGGTAAGGCAGCAGCCCTTTTTCGGCCATCCCTGAACGATAACGCACCCAAATCTTTATCTGGAAAGCCATATCAATTATTTCTGTTCCAGTCTGTAGAAAATACCCAGGATTACCTCCACCACAATTTGGCTGATCAAAATCGCCATCTGCTTTGCCTTTGCCCCACATATCCGAAAAAAATAATATAATACCAATATGATAGAAAAAAATCACTAAAGATTCTCTGTCTCAATCTTGATAAACGATTCAACAATGCTATTCTGTACAATTTTCAAACTGAAATGATCGAAATTTAATTTGATTTGTGATATCTGATATCTTTGTTTTCTGGAAAAGAAACATTTCTGACATGCAATAAAGGAAGTCCTATAAATCATGGCACATCTGAAAACGCAGGTTCTCATTATTGGCTGTGGCGTAACTGGCGCTGGCTTGGCCAGAGACCTTTCGCTGCGCGGGGTATCCTGTTTGGTGGTAGAGGCAAAGGATATCAATTCCGGTGCATCCGGTAGCAATCATGGACTCTTGCACAGTGGATGCCGATATGTGGCACATGACCAGGAAACCGCGGCAGAATGTTATCAGGAAAGTCAGATTCTCAGGCGAATTGCACCGCAATGTATCGAAAACACCGGAGGCCTGTTTGTTGCGGTTGAAGGTGATGACGACGGATATATAGCGGATTTTCCGAATCTCTGTTCAAAAAGTGGTATACCGGTCACTCCGATTGATCCTTCCGATGCCATCGATACTGAGCCTGCTTTAAGCCCTCATATCATCTCTGTATGGCAGACCCCGGATGCGGTCATTGATCCCTTTAAACTGGCTCTGGAAAACATCTTTCATGCCATTCAGCTTGGTGCAACCCTGATGTGTTTTACCCGTGTGACCGGATTTTCTATTCAAGAGCATCGAATTCAATCAGTTAACCTGATCAATTCTTTGACCAATGAGCATTTTACAGTTTATGCGGATCATATTGTCAGTGCGACCGGTGCATGGGCTGGAGAAATGGCGGCATTGGCTGGCATCCATATTCCAATGGTTTATTCCAAAGGAACCCTGGCTATCACCCATCAGCGGATGGCATACCGTGTCATTAATCGGTTGAGAATTCCATCAGACGGCGATATCGTTGTTCCTGGTGGGACAGTATCCATCGTTGGAACAACATCAACCCGGGTTCCTGACCTTTGCCATCTTCAGGCAACCATTGACGAGGTGAAGGCGGTGATTGAGGAAACTTCTGCCATGCTGCCGGAATTGCGGCACACCCGGTATATCCGTGCATTTTCCGGAGTCAGACCATTGACCGGATCCCCTGGCAATAATTCGGAGAGAAATATCAGCAGGGGCACTGTGCTGATTGATCATGCCATGGATGGCATCGAAAATATGACAACCATCACCGGCGGTAAACTGACCACCTACCGGTTGATGGCAGAAAAAACAGCCGATCTTGTTTGCAGTCGATTGAATATCGATAGACCCGGTCAGACCGCAACTATGCCATTGCCGCAACAGGATGCCTGTCAGTGGAGTGAACCGGGACTCTCTCCCCGATACTGGATGAAAGCCCGAAAGCCCGGTGACCTGATTTTGTGTGAATGTGAAATGGTTCCCATGAGCGCTATTGACTGTATGCTGGATACCATGCGTCATCAGTCGATTGTCCCGGGATTACGCTCTTTGGGCGTAAGAAGCAGAATTGGAAAGGGTCCCTGTCAGGGCGCTTATTGCAGCATTCGCACCATCGCCTATCTTTATGACAAGGGCGTATTGAAGTCCGGTCAAGGTTTGATGGAAATGACCGCATTCCTTCGTGAGCGATGGAAAGGCATGCGCCCGGTTCTCTGGGGTGAGCAGCTCAAACACGCCGAATTGCAGGAGGCCATTCATTGCGGGTTGTTTGAAATGGAGCTTCAGAACAGTGATACCCAAAACGAAAGCATTCGTTCATGATTTTTCAGGATGACCATTTATCAGTTGATTTGGCTGTTATTGGCGCAGGTATGGCCGGCATGTCTGCGGCGGTTATGGCAATCGCGCATGGACTGACTGTGGCTCAGGCCGGATTGACCGGTGAAATTCTTTTTTCCAGCGGCTTTCTGGATTTTTTGGCCATTCACCCCATTTCGGAAAAACGTTTCTGGGACAATCCGTGGCATGCGGTTCACAAATTGGCTCAGGATCATCCCGATCATCCCTATGCCAGAATTTCCGACTCTATGATGCACCATGCCTGGGACACCATGTTGACGTTTTTCAGTCATGAAGGTCTTCCGTATCATCGGGTTGTGGATGAAAATACGCAAATGATCACCAGTCAGGGTACTGTCAAATCAACGTATTGTCTTCCGCAAACCATGTTGGCCGGCGTACATGGCCTGAAACAGCAGTTGCCCTGCCTGGTGGTGGATTTTTGCGGACTGCGGGGATTCAGTGCGGTTCAGATTGCCGATTGTCTTCAAAACCGCTGGAAAAATATCCATGCACTTCATCTTTGTTTTCCCAATACAAACGGACTGTCAGAGCAGTATCCGGAGCAAATGGCAAAAGCAATGGAGATTCAATCCAACCGGAAAAAACTGGCTGAGATGATTCGCCCCCATCTGAAGGATGCACACCTGGTCGGAGTTCCTGCCATTATGGGGATTGAAAACAGTGTTCAGGCCGTGTCTGACTTGGCCGAAATGCTTGGACGGCCGGTATTTGAAATCCCGACCATTCCCCCTTCTTCCCCCGGAATCCGATTGAAGGAAACGTTCGAACGGGCGCTCCCCAAAATGGGGGTCAAACAGTTTCTCCAGAATCGGGTACTGCGGGTTGACACGCTACCCAATGGGAATTTTTCTCTGGATATCGGCAATACCGAAATGCAACAGACCATTACGGCCAAGGCCGTTATTCTGGCGACCGGAAGGTTTTTTGGAGGTGGACTGGTCGCGGACCTCAATGGTGTTCGGGAGTCTGTCATGAATTTACCGATCGTTTCAATTCCCGATCGGTTTCAATGGCATCGGGATGATTTTTTTGACCCCGGCGGCCATCCCATTCACCTGACCGGAATTGAAGTCGATGATCAGTTTCGTCCAGTGAATGCGTCGGGAATGCCGGTATATCCCAATCTGTTTGCAGCCGGTTCCATCCTGGCCCATCAAGACTGGATACGGTCCAAATCCGGTGTGGGACTGGCTTTCTGTACCGCAGCCGCGGCTGTGGATGCCTGTGTTCGACTGATTTTTGATAAATAGACGATTTTCCTAACGGCAATTACTTTTTTAACATGTAAATACATCCTGCCCGATGCCAACACCACTCATCGAAGTCAAAAATCTGACAAAGACCTATAAAGACGCCATTGCTGTGAATGACATCAGTTTCTCCATTCCAGTCGGAATCTGTTTTGGATTGCTCGGACCAAACGGCGCCGGAAAAACCACCACCATCGAAATTATTGAAGGCATTCTTCAGGCGACTTCAGGAGAAATTTTATACAAAGGCAAACCCCGGGATGCGTCATTCCAGGAACATGTGGGGATTCAACTCCAGCACACCGCACTCTTTTCCTTTCTGACGGTCAGGGAAACCCTTGCCACATTTCAAAAGCTTTACCGGCAGTCGGCTGATCTCGACAATATTCTGGAACTTTGCAATCTTGGGGAAATCGGGCATCAGTACAATGACCGCATTTCCGGAGGCCAGAGGCAACGGCTTCTGTTGGCGCTGGCCCTGATCAATGATCCCCAACTTTTGTTTCTGGATGAACCCTCGACCGGAATGGACCCGCAGGCCAGACGAAATCTGTGGGATATCGTTCATCATATCAAGTCCGAGGGGAGAACGATTGTTCTGACAACCCATTATATGGAAGAGGCCGAGTATCTGTGTGACGATATCGCCATCATGGATCACGGATCAATCATGGATCGGGGGCCGCTGTCAGATTTGCTTCAACGCCACTGCAATGAAGATTCCGGTCAGCCTTACTGCGAGCCCAATCTTGAAAATGTTTTTCTGCGGCTGACCGGACGGCAGTTGCGGGATTAGGAATCGGTTTTATGAATTTCAAGCGCCTGTGGGCAATGTTTACCGCCAGAAATCTGGAGTTTTTACGTGATCGGGCTGCTTTCGGCTGGAATTTTCTGTTTCCGTTTCTGGTTATTGTCGGTTTTGGAATGGTCTTTGGTGGAAAATCGTTTCAGGAAAACAAGGTCGGCGTATTCCCCTGCGCCAACCCGGTGATTCAACCCGACCAATTGAATCTTCCGGAGGGATTCCGTCAGGCAAAATATGTCGATTTTATCGGATTTGAAACCCTGGATCAGGGACTTGCAAGGCTTCAGCATCACAAAATTGACATGCTCATTGAACAGGGCAATCCCCCATACCGCTATTGGATCAGCGACAGTTCGCCCCGCGGATATCTGATGGAAAAATTTCTGATCTCCAGTCTGATACCCGGCCAAGATGCGCTACCTGCTGAAAAACAGGTGATTCAGGGCCGGGAAATCCGCTATATTGACTGGCTGTTTCCCGGGATTCTCGGGATGAACATGATGTTCAGCGCGTTATGGGGCGTTGGCTATGTGGTGGTGCGATACCGGAAGAATGGCGTTCTCAGACGTCTCAAGGCCACGCCACTGACCGCATTTGAATATCTGACCGCCCAGATGCTTTCCCGGATCTTTCTCTTGATGTTCACCCTGATTGTGGTCTGGTTTGGATGCGACATGCTGTTTTCATTTCATGTCGAAGGCAGTTATTTGAATCTCCTGATCGTTTTTTTTATCGGAAGCCTCAGCCTGACCAGCATGGGACTGGTTCTGGCTGCAAGGGGGACCAGTGAGGAATTTACCAGTGGCGTGCTGAATTTCATTTCCTGGCCCATGATGTTTCTGTCTGAAGTCTGGTTTTCGATCGAAGGCGCACCGCACTGGATCAAAGCCGTATCCCAGGTATTCCCACTGACCCATCTCTTGACGGCTGTCCGGATGATCATGAATGATGGTGCGGGACTGGCTGATATCGCATCGCATCTGATTATTTTAACCGCAATGACGCTGACCGGACTGGTTGCCTCGGCGTTTCTTTTTTCCTGGAATGATTGATTGTTACGAGCCAGATTCAAAAGTGCGACGGATTCATTTTTTGTTGAGCATATCATATATGCCCTGAACCTGACTGCACAATGTCACAAACTGATCCGGATAAAGTGACTGGGCGCCGTCGCTCAGGGCTTTATCCGGTTCATGATGAACCTCAACCATCAATCCGTGTGCTTCGGCAGCCACGGCAGCCCGGCTCAGTGGAATGACCTGATCCCGCCGTCCGGCCGCATGGCTTGGATCGATAATGATGGGCAGATGGCTTTCCTTGCGAATGACCGGAATGGAAGACAAATCGAGTGTATTGCGGCTGTGATTCACAAATGTGCGAACCCCCCGTTCACACAGAATCACCGACGGGTTGCCGCCTTCCAGAATATATTCAGCCGCCATGAGCCATTCTTCAATCGTGGCCGCCATTCCCCGTTTCAGCATGACGGGTTTGGATGCTTTCCCGGCCCGGCGCAGAAGACTGAAATTTTGCATGTTCCGGGTGCCGATCTGGATGATATCGGCATAGGCTTCCACCAGATCAAATGTTTCGTCATCCATGACCTCTGTTATTACGGGCATTCCGGTTGTTTCCCGAACCATTCTGAGAATTTCCAGCCCTTCCAGGCCAAGGCCCTGAAACGAATAAGGTGAAGTCCGAGGTTTGAATGCCCCTCCCCGAAAGATGTGGGCGCCTGCCTTTTGAACGTGGGCCGCAATGGTCAACGCCTGCTCTTTGCTTTCAATGGCACAGGGCCCGGCAATGAGGGTAAAATTGCCGTTTCCGATTGAAACCGGCCCGACGTGAATAACCGTATCGTCGGCCTTGAATTCCCGGCTGACCAGCTTATAGGGCCGGGTGATCGGAATGGCGTCCTTCACGCCCGACATGCCCAGAAATGGAGAGGCATCCACTGGCCCCTGGTTGTATAGTACGCCAATGGATACCCGTTCTCCACCCGGAATCGGGCGGGCCGTATATCCCCTATTTTCAATTTCTGTAATGACGGCTTGGGTTTGTTCGGGTGTTGCGCCTTTGCTCATGACAATCAACATGGTTTTATCTCCTTGTATATGGTTATGGATGGATGCAAATTTCCCTGTTTTAAAAATTGCAAAAAAAATGGGGCCGTGGATGATTTTCCACGGCCCCCAAAATATAAACGGGCTGTGGACACATGTTGATGCGTCCATAGCCCGTTTGGATATAAAAGATTGTATTTACGTTAAAGCATGCAGAACCGGCAGGCGCATCGGGTTATGGTGAAGCGCCACCAAAAATTTTGAGTGATGTTCAATGATGGAAAATTTTTCATGAAATTACCTTTTGTTTGTTGATACAAAAAACAACAGGCATTGTCAAGTGCCAAGATTTAAAACCATTTCTCAAGCAACCAGAAGGCCATCATGCCAACCAGGGCGGTCAGTCCCAGGGACCGGGTTTTCAGGGCCATGGCAAAAGCCGGGATGGCGGCGAGGCTTTCCGGTTGAATCAGATTGAGGCTTCTGGGATTGTCAATGGTAATCAGTGCCGGAATCAGCAGGCTGCCCAGTATGGCTGCGGGTATCAGACCCAGCCAGTCCATCAGCCATTCCGGAAGGTTACGGTTGGAAAGGGCTACCAGAGGAATCCATCTGGGAATATAGGTTACGGCCCCCATTCCCAGTATCACCATCATATAGTCGTCAAAGGGCATCATGATTTCCGGTTTGAATGCTTCCTGCCAGATCGTTTGATGACTGTTCCAATTGTTGCGGCGGCAAGTGCCGCCAGAACGATATAGCCATTGCCCGGCACAACCAGGTACAGAATCACGGCCACAAAACCGGACAGGATGGCGGTGACCACATGAATGCGTTCCCGAAGCTGATACACCAGAAGACAGATGAACATGGCGGTCATGGCATAATTCAGCCCGAATGCATTTTCAGGAATATACTGTCCGCCATATCCGCCGGCCATGGTCGATAGTATCCATGCCATATTGGCGGCATGATTCATGGACAGGGCCGATGTCATGTTCCATCCCCCATTTTTGAAAAGGGGATGATTGATGGCAAAACTTTCATCCGTGATGCCATAGGCAAAGACAGACAGCACGCGTTTGCCCGACGGCGGAATGACCACTGCCAGGGAAGAGCTCATGAGCAGATGCCGAAGGTTGACAATGAACGTGGTCATCATGATGGCCAGAATTCCGGCATGTTGGGCGATCATGGAAACCGCGATGAACTGGGAGCTGCCGGCAAAAACAAAAACCGACATCAAGCCTATTTCAATGACGGACAAACCCGCTTTCTGCGCCAGAACACCAAAGGCCAGCCCGATGGGAAGATACCCGATACAAACCGGCAGGGCAGCAGCAACCCCCCGACGAAAATCATGACGCATGGATGGCGGCAAATCCGGCACGGTGTTCTTTCGCCATCATCTATGATCAATCGGCGTATAATGCCGGAGTGTCGGCCCGGTATAGATCTGTCGTGGCCGACTCAGGCGCCAGTTGGGATCATCCAGGCTTTCCTTCCATTGTGCAATCCATCCGGGCAGTCGTCCGATCGCAAACATCACGGTAAACATGCTGGTGGGGATGCCCATGGCTCTCAGAACGATTCCGCTGTAAAAATCGACATTGGGATACAGGTTGTGTTCGATGAAATAATCATCCTTCAATGCCGCTTCTTCCAGTTCTTTGGCAATATCAAGCAGCGGATCATGAATAGAGAGCTTTTCCAGGACATTATCGCACATTTTTTTCATAATCACGGCACGGGGGTCATAGGTTTTATAGACCCGGTGACCAAAACCCATCAGGCGAAATGCATGATTTTTGTCTTTTGCCTGCGCAATCGCCCGGGATACATCACCTCCGGATTGATGAATACGTTCCAGCATCTCAATAACGGACTGGTTGGCGCCGCCATGAAGTGGACCCCATAATGCGGCAACTCCGGCGCTGATGGCCGCATACAGATTGACCCGACCACTCCCCACCATCCGGACTGTTGAGGTCGAGCAGTTCTGCTCATGATCCGCATGCAGAATCCAGAATACATTCAGCGCGTTTACAAGGGTTTCATCAATCCGGTACGGTTTGACCGGATTGTCGAACATCATGTTTAAAAAATTGGCGCAGTAGGTTAAATCCGGCCGGGGATAGATGACCTTGTGACCTCTTGATATTTTATAGGACATGGCGGACAGCGTTCGCACTTTTGACAACAGCCGTGTCACCATCAGGTTGAGCTCTTCTTCCTCGGTAATTTTCAGCTCCGGGTAAAAGCTTCTGAGAGCAGTCACCATCGAGGAGAGAATTCCCATCGGGTGGGATGCCCTGGGAAAATTCTGGAAAAAAAACTGCATATCCTCATGAATCAGGGAGTTGTCGTTCAGCAGAACAGAGAAATGATTCAACTGATTCCGGGTTGGCAGTTCCCCATTGATCAGCAGATAGGCTGTTTCTGTAAAAATGGATTTTTCGGCCAGTTCCTCGACTGGAATGCCGCGATATCGCAGAATCCCACTCTCTCCGTTCATATAGGTAATGGAACTCAGGCAACTTCCGGTATTGGCATAGCCCGGATCCAGGGTGATCAGGCCTGTTTTTTTTCTCAGTACGGATATATCGATTGCTTTTTCGCCTTCCGTGCCGATAATAATGGGCAGATCAATTGTTTGGTTTCCATAGGTGATCGTAACGGATTCGCTCATAGAACATCCTTTATTGTTTTGTTAAATGATGTCAGGATGGTATATTCAGGGCATTCTTACCATAGCTTTTCGGACAATGATTTGGGGAAGGCAGCAGGGAGCGACTGTCTTGAAAGTCAAGTCTAAATTGCGTAATTCGAGCTCCATTTTGTGTTATTTTTGATCATGGCGTTGGCAATGACCAACAGCTTTCTCATACTGGCTGTCAAAG
>JBFXFK010000187.1:0-9241 GCA_050179135.1 Desulfatirhabdiaceae bacterium
TGTGGTGCCGGAGGTCGGAATCGAACCGACATGCCCTTGCGGGCGGAGGATTTTGAGTCCTCTGCGTCTACCAGTTTCACCACTCCGGCTGAACTGTGTGGCATATATAGCTTTTCAGATAATGATTTTGGGAAGGCAGCAGGGAAGGGATAGGCCTTTTTCGGCCATCCCCGACCGATAACGCACCCAAAATCTTTATCTGGAAAGCTATAGTCAATTTGAACGAAATTGTCAAGAATGAAGCAGGAAAAGCAGGAAACATTTTTTTACGGCACACCGGATATCCGGTCAAATCAGCCATTGGCACAATCCAGTATTTCGATAGCCGATATTGATCCTTCCCGAATGATCCGAACCGGATTTTCCGTCACATCCACAACGGTGGAGCCGGCTCCGCCTTTGAGTTGCCCGGCATCCAGAATCATATCGACAGATTGCAGGATTTCGGGATGCAATGCCGCGACTGCCGAACATCCGGGCTGGCCGGAAATGTTGGCGCTGGTTCCGGTAATTGGAATTTTTGCAGCCGCCACCAGTGCCTTGGCAACCGGATGAAGCGGCAGACGGATACCGATTTTCCCGGTTTGCGCAGTCAACAGGTCGGAAACCGCCGGTGCTGCAGTCATGATCAGGGTGACCTGACCCGGCCAGAACCGCTGAATGAGCCGTTTTGCGGTTTCCGGAACATCGGTCACCAGCCGGTCCAGATCATCCATATTCTGAATCAGGATCAAGACCGGTTTGTCATCCGGCCGCTGTTTGATGCGATAAATCCGGTCAATGGCCCTGGGATTGGTGGCATCCGCCGCCAGTCCATACAAACCGGTTGTCGGGAAACAGACTACGCCGCCATGCTGAATGATGCAGCCCGCCTTTTGAATGGCATCCGGATTGGGCGGGCTGATTTTGGGGCAATCAGGAGTGCAGATAAATCTGTCTGGCTTTTTCTTCAACCTGTTGGCTCATTTCCAGTTTGTATGCCTCCAGCGCGGCAGCCAGCCGGATATCGGAGAGCGCCAGGATCATGACGGCCAGAAGACCGGCGTTTTTGGCGCCGGATTTGCCAATCGAAACCGTGGCTACCGGAACGCCCGGTGGCATCTGAACCGTTGACAGCAGGGAATCCAGCCCATTGAGGCAGGAGGAGTCAATCGGCACCCCGATGACCGGGATGGTGGTGTGGGCGGCCATGACTCCAGCCAGGTGCGCGGCATGACCGGCGCCTGCAATGATGACTTTCATGCCCCGCTTGCTGGCGGATGACGCAAACGTCATGGCCCTTTCGGGGCTTCGGTGGGCCGATGCAATGGTGATTTCAAATGAAACACCAAATTTTCTGAGAATTTTTGCAGACTCCTCCATGATCGGGAGATCCGAGTCGCTTCCCATCACAATACCGACATGGACGGGTGTTTCCAGCCGTTTCATGGCCCGGTATCCAATATCCGTGCGATAATGAACCTTGTCCCAACTGATCATGGAAACAACCTTGTAGGCCGATGCGATGGCATCCTTGATGGTATCGCCCAATGCCGTGACCCCAAGCACCCGGCCCCCGCTGGTGACAACCGTGTTGTCCTGAAGTGTGGTTCCCGCATGGAACACCACGGTATGTTTGCATTTTTTCACTTTGGAAAGCCCCTTGACGGGCAGGCCTTTTGCATAGTCCCCCGGATACCCGCCGGATGCCATCACCACACAAACGGCGGCCCGATCGTCCAGCTCCAGCCGGCATTCGTGCAACCGTCCATCAATGGCCGCTTCCATGACCGGAACGATATCGCTTTTCAGCCGCATCATCAGGGGCTGGGCCTCCGGATCACCAAAACGCCCATTGAATTCCAGAACATGTATCCGATCATTGTCAATCATCAGCCCGGCATACAGAACCCCTTTGTAAGGACGGCCTTCCTCGGCCATGGCCCGAACCGTCGGAATCATGATGGTATCCATGATCCGCTGCTGCAGATAGCTGTCGATGACCGGCGCCGGGGAATAGGCCCCCATGCCACCGGTATTGGGTCCTTCATCCCGGTCAAACACCCGCTTGTGATCCTGGGATGTGGGCAGTGGGAGAACGGTTTTGCCGTCGGTAAAGGCCAAAAACGAGGCTTCTTCACCGGTCAGACAGGCTTCGATGACCACTTTTTTGCCGGCGTCCCCAAATTCCAGGTCAATCATGATGCGTTTCAGGGCCGAAAGCGCCTCTTCCCGTGTTTTACAGACAATGACACCCTTGCCTGCCGCCAGTCCATCGGCCTTGACCACAATGGGTGTATCCTGCTTTTTCAGATAGGCTTTTGCCTTTTCATAATTCAGAAAACAGCGACCGGCTGCGGTTTGAATGCCGTATTTATTCATCAGGGTTTTGGCAAAGGACTTGCTGGATTCAAGCTCTGCGGCTTTTTTGCTGGCGCCGAAAATCCTCTGCCCATGCTTTTCAAATATATCCACAATTCCTCTGGACAGGGGCCCTTCCGGACCGACTACCGTCAGGCCGATGGATTCCTTTTTGGCAAATGCCAGCAGCCCGTCAATATCCTCCGCGTCTATTGGAATACAGGTGGCCAGTTCGGCGATACCGGCGTTTCCGGGAGCGCAGAAAATCTTTTCAACTTTCGGACTCTGGGCGATTTTCCATACCAGTGCATGCTCTCTTCCTCCGCCGCCAATGACCAAAACCTTCATTTTTCTGACCTCCTTTGTAAGTAGGCGATAACCGGTTAAACGTGACGGGATTTTTTGGATCTGCGTTCAAGGCCCAATTCAATCAGCATGTCCAGAAGCCCGGGAAATGATATTCCTGCTGTTTTTGCAGCCAGGGGAAGCAGGCTGGTGGCTGTCATTCCGGGTATGGTATTGGTTTCCAGCACAAAGATGTCCCTGCCGGACAGAATCATGTCGGTACGGCTGTATCCCTCGCAAAACAGGGCGGTATGCGCCATTCTGGCATAAGACTGGGCTTTTTCGGTCAGGGTATCATCGATACGGGCCGGACAGATTTCCTGGCTGGCTCCGGCCGTATATTTGGCATGGTAATCAAAGAATTCAAATCGGTCATCCGGAATGATTTCAATGACCGGAAGTGTCTGAAGGTTTGTGTTTCCCAAAACACCCACCGTCAGTTCAATGCCCGTGATATAGGCCTCGATCAGAACGGAATGATCAAATTTTTGGGCAGTCCGGATGGCCGGTGAAACGGCATCGACCGTTTTGACAATGGACATGCCGATACTTGATCCCCCTGTGACCGGTTTGATCACCATGGGCAGTCCGATCCGCTGTACCAGGTCTTTTGGCGTGTAACCGTCATCCTGATGGATGACAAGATGGGGCGGGCTGGGAATGCCGGATGCGGCATACAACTGTTTGGAGGCCAGTTTATTCATGGCAGTTGCGCTGCCCAGAACCCCGGAGCCCTGATAGGGAATATCCAGCAGGTCCAGCAGGCCCTGAATGGCGCCGTCTTCGCCGTATGGCCCATGCAGGATGATCAGGGCCACATCGATGGCAGGCGCATTTGCCACCAATTGTGTCAGATCGGTTTTGGGGTCATATCGGAGGATATGATATTTGTCTTTGTCAAGGGCCTCATAAACCTGATCACCACTTTTCAGGGAGACATCCCGTTCGGATGAGATGCCGCCGGACAAAAGGGCCACAGTCAGTTTTTTCATGTCATCAGACCCTTTGTCATCTCAAAAGTTGCTGCTTCACCAGATTGAATTCTTCCCGGGTAATCAGGTCATTTTCCAGCATCCTGACCAGTTCGGTCAGTTCCCGAACCCGAACAGCAATCGAATCCTCGATTTGATGATGCGGGGAAATGCATGCATCCGGCAGATAATTCGACTCGGCCGAAACAGGGCTGTTGCCGATTTTCAGGGTAGCGATGCCACCGAGAAATCCGATCTCGACAGGCCGGTTTCGAAAGATGGGTGATCCCAGCATTTCCCGCAGGGTTTTGCCCTCCTGCTTCATTCTGCGGTAAAAATGCCAGGCCGATGCGATAATCGCAAGGGTCCCCCCCAAAAAGATCCAGACCATATATTCGATGACGCCTCTGAAAAAGAGCACCAGCAGCCCCAGTCCGGCAATCAGAACCAGATGAAGCACCAGCACGCCATAGGCCATCAACACGCTTTTTAAATGGGATTCATTGATATGTTTTGTTTTATCGGGCATGATTTTTTTATGATGTCTGAGTTGATTTGGAGCAAAGGCGCTCGGCAAGCAAATCGGCATATTGCTGGGGCATTTCCATGGAAATGTTTGTTTTTCGCATGTCGTTCAGCTTCATGATCAGAAAATTCAGGCGTTTCAAAACGCGGTATTTCTCGGTCGTCCCCTCCAGCCCCTGCAGAAGGTCCTGAGTCTGATAGATCTCTTTTTTCAATTCGATTTCCGGGGGAAGACATCCGGCGTTTTTCAGAATTTTATGGGACAAGCGAAGATCTTCCGGTATATGACTGTCATCTTCAATGACAATGGGTTCGCCGACTCCGGGCAAATTGTCAAATTCACCATTTCGGATGGCGTTCAGGATTCGTTTTTCAACAATGTCTTCAAATCCGGTTATCATGATAATGTCTTATCCAATATGATCGGTATTTTCAAGCGAAAAAAAATGGTCTTGCAGGATACGGTCATTGATTTGAAACCACAGTCGGGAAAATTTTCAGGCAGGAAAGGATGTGGTGGCGATGCAGGGATTTGAACCCCGGACACTGCGGATATGAGCCGCATGCTCTGACCAACTGAGCTACATCGCCATAACCAGGCTAAACTGTGAACAGACAGCAACCGCAATTTTTGGCCTCTCGCCCCTCCTGCCGGAGAGTTGAAGGAAACACAAAGACCCGGTCGCCGACTGACATCAAAAGTCGGCGAAATATATCTGTTTCAATTTCATTCGTCAACAATTTTTCACGAAAAAAGGCAACATTCATGGACCTCACGCGCCTGAAACATACAATCTGTGTGGTTGCCCGTTGCATCCATCAGCAAAAAAACCATTTTTTCAGCATATCCATCACCAGATCCCGTTTAATGGGTTTTGAGATATAATCATTCATTCCGGCCTCAAGACATTTTTCCCGGTCACCTTTCAGTGCATGGGCGGTCATGGCGATGATGGGTGTATGTTTGAATCCCTTCTGCCGGATATGATGGGTAGCTTCAATCCCGTCCATGATCGGCATCTGAATGTCCATAAATATCAGGTCATACGCTTCGGGATGGGCAATATACATATTCACCGCTTCCTGACCATTATTGGCAACCTGAACCGAATAGCCCAGACGGGTCAGCATCGCGACAGCCAGTTTCTGATTGACCACATTGTCTTCCGCCAGAAGAATTTTTACCCCCTCTTTACAGTTCTGGCCTGCCGTATTTCCGGATGACAATAAATCGACCGGCAAATCCGTATCAATCCGGATATCTGTCGGCTGCCCGAGGAGTCGAAGTGTGGTCTGGTACAGCTTTTCCCGGCGAATGGGTTTTGTCAGAAAATCATCAAATCCGGCACTCAGGCATTCTTCGGTATCGGGCTCTATCCGGGATGAAATTGCCAGCATTGGAATTTTTGGCTGTCCGGCTCTGGCATTTTCCATTTTTCTGAATACTTCAAATCCATTCATCCCCTGAACGCGCACATTGGCAATGATCAAATCAAACGGCATGCTGACATTCCCGGCTTCCTGAAAAATCGGCATCAGACCAGCGGTATCCTGAATGACAACAGCCTGAAAATTCAACTGCCTGAAAAAATCAACCAGGATATCTGCACTGCAGGGGTTGTCTTCCAGGAGCAGAAGGCGTTTTTGTACACCCGGTAACGGGCTGAATGTTTTTATGGCGATGGTTTCCGGAATCTGGAACCAGGCAGTAAAATGGAATGTGCTGCCTTTGCCCGGTTCGCTGTCCGCCCAGGTGTTTCCATCCATCAGTTGGGCAATTTTTCGGCAGATGGAAAGACCCAGGCCGGTTCCACCATAACGCCGCGTCGTTGATCCATCGGCCTGATGGAAGGGTAAGAATATCCGGGTCAGCTTGTTTCGTTCGATACCAATGCCGGTATCCCGAACCGTAACATGCAATTTGAGGCGATGTTCCTCCTGCTTTTCCATGATCAGATTCAGTTCGATTTCCCCGGATTCCGTAAATTTGGTGGCATTTCCCATCAGATTGGTCAACACCTGTTGGAACCGAAGCGGATCACCAATCAGTTTTTCCGGCAGATCATGACCGACACGACATAAAATTTCAACCGGTTTGGTCTCAATTCTGGGACGAATCATTTCACACACATCAAATGCAATCTGCTCCGGATTGAACTCGATCCGTTCAAATTCCAGATCACCCGCCTCAATCTTGGAAAAATCCAGAATATCATTGATCAGGTAAATCAGGGCGTCACTGCTGCGCTTGATGATATCGGCATATTCCTGCTGTTTGTCATTCAGGCTGGTTTCCATCAACATGGCCGTAAAACCGATGACCCCGTTCAACGGCGTCCGGATTTCATGGCTCATGTTGGCCAGAAATTCGCTTTTGGCCTGATTGGCATTCTCCGCCTCTTCCTTGGCGTGTTTCAACTCACCCTGAACCCGTTCCCGCTGATAAATTTCCTCCTGAAGCTGATTGATGACATACTGCAATTCAGAGGTGCGGTCAGCCACCCGCTCTTCCAGTCTGTTACGGTGTTTTTCCAGTTCGGCCTCCCGAATGGCCAGTTCATGAACCTTGGACTTGAGATCCTCCTGCACCGTGATCAGCTCACGGTTGTTTTCGGACAGGGTATCGAGCATGCTGTTAAAAGAGTGCCCCAGTTGAATGATTTCATCATTGACGTTTCCGGAAAAAGCAAACCGGTCCTGTATCTGGCCCGCCTTGACATTGCGCATGACATCGGCAATGGTTCGGATGGGATAGACAATTTTTCGGGACATGATCGAGATGATCAGCATCAGGGTCAGAAAACTCAGGGAGGTCGAATACAGGAAAAATGAATGCATCCGGTTCCGGCTGGTCTCTATCTCTTCAAAATCCGACTTCATTTTGACCTTGGCATCTTCGGACACCTGCTGAATGATGGTTTTTAACTGTTCACTGATGGATCGAAAGCGGGACGTAATTGTATTGACCTGGTTTTCCGTAGAAAAATTCTGGGTCAGCAGAAGGGTGAAGGAATCGAAATATCCCCTGACCCTGGTTTCCATGAAATTCTTGTCGATCAGTTTCTGAACAAGGGATTCCAGAACCACCATCAGGGCCTCGTATTCGGACTGACGGTTATTGGACAGATATGCGGTTTGAAAATGGGTCAGATTGAGCAGGGGTTTTAGAAATGACGGGTCATTCAGGCGAAGAATGGAAGATGTCAGGGACTGATAGTTGGATTGAATCAGGGCTGTTTGAATCTGCTGTTCGGTTTTCAACTGAATAATTTGATTGAAATTGGACTCGTATTCAGCCAGAAGAATCACAATTTCCTGCAGGGGGTTGCCGAACGCCGCATTTCTGGAATCGGCGATCAACTGATTGATTTGAACACGCATCTGACTGAGCAGATTCCCGAACTGTTTTTCGGCGCCTGGCTGAAGCTGGTAGCGGACGGCCTTGTCCCAATATTGAATTTCGACAAAGAGATTCTGCAGGGAGCGCATCTGATTTTCCAGCATCATGGTCTGCCGGCTTTTGCCGGCGGATATGGACTGTTCATTCAGAAAATAGGCCAGTTGGGCATATCCCAGAAGAAAAATCAGGGCCAGCATGAACGCGATGACATAAAATTTACCAATAACGGATTTCAGCATATTTCACAGTGACTCATGGTTTTTCAATCAGTTCCAGATTCACCAGAATCGAAGAAGAGACATCATCCCCCCGAAAGAAACGGGCTGCCTGCTGAAGCGCCAGACTGCCCATGACTTCCGGTTTTTGCCCGACGGTTGCGGTCAATCTGCCCTGTTTAATCTGATCGAGGACTTCCGGAATGCCGTCAAAGCCGATCAGCACACGGGTTGAAGGGTCAATTCCGGCATCGGTCAGTGCATCCAGAACCCCCAGAATCATGACATCGTTATGAGCAAACACCGCATCAAACCGGATGGATTTCTGAAGCAGCCGCTGCATGGCCTGCCTGGCATCTTCCCGATCAAAATTGCCGACTTCCCGCGCGACAATCCGGATGTCCGGATGACGCTGAATCATCGCATTAAATCCCATTCCCCTTTCATGGGATACAGATGCCGCCGGAATGCCTTCCATTTCAATGATCCTGCCATTACCCTTGAGATAACGGATCATGGCAGACGCCGCGATCCGGCCCCCCCCCACATTATCGGATTCGACGTGACACAGGATGTCGGCATCCGATGCCTTCCGATCCACGGTAATCACCGGAATGTGTTTTTCATTGGCCAGCTCGATTCCGGAAACAATGCTCTCGGAATGGGTCGGATTGATGATGAGAAGATCCAGGCCGGTTCGTATCGAGCCGACCATATCGGTCAACTGACGCGCATCATTGTTTTCCGCATCAAACACCACTGTCTGGAAGCCGAAAATCTTTGACATGGACAGTGCCCCCTGAACCAGGGATGAGAAAAACGGGTTGGACAAAGAAGAAATGGACAGATGAAGTTTTTTGTTCATGGATTCAAATGTCACCAGATCAACCGGTGTAATGGTTTTATCCGGAATTTTCTGGCCTTTCAAGGCATTCCAGGCCAGCATGACACCGGTTTGTCCCATGACTTCCGGATGCTGCTCAACCGTTGCATGTATTCTCCCCTGAGTCATTTCATATCGAAGCCCTTCTGTATTGTCATATCCGGTCACCCAGATTTTCTTTTTAAAATCCAGCATGTCCAGTGCTTTCAATGCACCCAGCGCCATCTGATCATTGGCGCACAGAATGGCATCCACAGAATCCGGCTGCCGAACCGTTTTCATGATCAAAGACATGGCTTCATCCATATGCCAGTTGGCGCTTTCCAGAGAAACGATCTGAATACCCGGGCTTTTTGACAGCGCCTGAATCAAACCGTTTTTTCGATCCTCGGCATTCTGAACCCCCCGGATCCCTTCGATGATCATGGCGCGTCCATTTCCGGAAAGTCTCTGATGGATATAGTTGCCAACCTGGCCGGCCCCCTGAAAATTGTCCGGCCCGACAAACGGAATGGAAAAACCGCTTTTTGCCATTTCGCCGGCATCCAGCGGGTTATCCACA
>JBFXFK010000188.1:0-9226 GCA_050179135.1 Desulfatirhabdiaceae bacterium
ATGACCATGACCGTCAATACAATCGACAGGGCTTTCCGGATCAGGGGCAGAAGCGTTCGCAGACGGACACCGTGTTCGGGTGTATGCCCGGGCTTTCCGGATTCTGCCAGGTAGTGTTCCGTGGCGATATTGACAATCTCCCAAATGACAACAGCAATGCCAACAACCAGGACCATGCTGAAGATAACCGAAAGAAATTGTCTGACAACCGGTTCCGCCAGCCACCGGTGCGCGTCCGCCTTCCAGGCTTCCAGAATGGCGATGGCGGTGATGAATGTGATGAAGCCACGCAGAATGACAAAAATGATGGGCGCATAATATTTCAGGCGTTGTTCCAGGATGGGAATTTCTCCCTGCATCAAACGGGGTATCGCCTTGTTCTGAAGCAGTCGGTCGGATACAAAATGAATGACCATGCGCGCCACAAACATCAGCAGTATGGTCAAAACCGTTCCACGGATCAGATAAAAGAACCCCCCGTCGATATTTTGCCACCAGATCAAAAAAGCGCCAACCAGGTAGAAAATTGCCAGAATATGCCATATGGCGGCCAGGCTGTGTCGAATATATCCGATGACAGTTTTCCGGGCAGCGGGCGCCGTTTCCGGCCCCCGTATCCAGGACGCCATTCCGGTTCGATTTTTGAGGATATGGACGATCATCATGGCCAGAATGATCATTCCCAGAATGTCCATCAGACCGGAAAACGCCCGGGAAGGCAATCCGAACATCACCGCTGCGCCGGCGACAAAATATCCGGCAAGTGTGACAATGACCAGGCGGCGAATCCATAAAAACAGGGATAATGACGCCTTGCTGCCAAGTGAAACAAGTCTCAGGGATGGTGCGGATGGCGCCAGGAACAGACGGGAGATGATCAAGATGATTCGTCCAACAATATAGACGATGAAAATTTGAAATGCAATACTGCTGACGGAAAGGTCTGGTCGAATAAAAAACCATGAAACAATCGAAACAATGGTAAATACCAATAAAGAACCCAGCCTCAGGGCCGCTCTGACAAGGGCCAGCCCCAGCATGAAGACCCGGTTTTGGCTGTCACGATCCGCGATTTGTTTTCGATAGCGGGCAAGCAATCGATCTGTCATGAATTCCGCCATCCAGGCCAGGACCAGAATTATCACAACCGGCATGGCTTGCCTGATCAGAGGCCGAAAGCTTGCCGGATCAGATTTTATGGTTTGAAACCATTCGGTTATCATGTTTTGTTCAGGAATATAGTCCTCAAATGATGACAGGCTCTCAAACGTTTTTTCCACAGCTCGGGAAATGGCTTCTGTCAGTCGCATGCTGAAAGATTGCCGGTCTTCAGGGCTGTTCATTTGGTTTTGTACGGTGATGAGTGTCCGAATCTGGCTGACCAGTTCTTTTCGTTTCTTTTCATCTTCAATGGTTTCCACAAGCACTTCCATATGTGCAACCGTCGTGGCATCGATTGGGTTCTCATTAGAAAGAGCCGATTCGCGGGCGAATGCCGGTTCAGAAATGACGACACCGAAACCCGTTAACAGGCCCGGTAAAATCAAAACGACGGTCAGAATGGCGATTCCTGTGTCAGCAAAATTTTTCATTGTTTTCTCCGATATTAAAAAATAGATATTTCGTGTTAAACGGCGCCTGAATGGAAACCCGAATTTTTCACTTGACATTTGTAATATTTTGTATGATTTATTTCAATTATTATTTAAAATGTAATAAAAATTTCATTACAAAGGTATTTGAAATTAATGAAAGACACAGTCGCTTTTCTCCCTCAATCCAAAACCGCACTGACACGACGGCAGACCCGGCTGGCCGAATACATTCTGGAAAATCAGGATGATGCCGTATTCATGACCGTGGCCCAGTTGGCCGAGGCATCCGGTGTGTCTGACGCCACTGTTGTCCGTCTGGCCCAGGCATTGGGGTTTGATGGATTTCCGGAAATGAAACAGCATCTGCGCGCTGCCCTGGTCACCCGGCTTGACACGGTTTCACGGCTGAAGCGAACCGCCAGTCAGATTGACAACGTGAATCAACTGATCGCATCTGTCGTTCAACAGGATTCCAAAAACCTGCTGGAAACGGCCGAGCATCTGGATATAGACCGCATTGTTGGCATTGCCCATGTCCTCAAGGATACGGAAGACATCAATATCATCGGACTCCGGTCCGCCCATTCGCTGGCCGTGCTGCTATCCAGCACACTGGGATTTTTGGGGAAGCGGGTGCGACTGATCGTGCCCGGTACTGGAGAAATTTGGCGGGAAGTGAGCACAATATCCAGAAACTCAGTGCTGATTGCCATTTCCTTTCCCCGGTACACCCGTCTGACTGTCGAGGTGGCCGAGTCCGTTCACCGCTCGGGAATAACTGTTGTCAGTCTGACAGATTCACCGTTTTCACCGCTTGCACCCTGTTCGGACCACCTCTTGACGGTTCAATGCCATATCGACTCCTTTATCGAATCCTATGTGACGATTCTCAGTCTGATCAATGCACTGGTGACTGCCATTGCCTTTCTGGGCGGGGAAAAAGCGGTGAGGCAACTGAAGCGGATGGAACAGATGTGGGATGAAAAAAACATCTACCACAAACCGGAAAAACGGGATATGCCCAGTTGGGCGATTCATTCGCGGCCTGAGCAGGAAAAGACTTCCGGAAAAAACTGTTCTTCATAATTTGGCGCGAAAAAATTTTAAACCACGAAAAATGATCTTCGGATGATTTTAACGGCAAATTGGAAGGAGGGGCAATCCGGTATCGGTATTGAAAGATCAAACACACCGATACCGATTGGCCAATCGGGCAGGCATATCAAATCAAAAACGAAAGGAGGCAATCATGGGCTTATTGGACCGGTTTTTTGGCAAGGGAAAGGATTATCCCCCACTTGACTCAAATAGTGAAGCGGCAAGAAAAATCCAAAAAGTCAGGAAAGAACTGGAAACACTTGCAAACGATGTGAAAGACACTCTGGAGGTGATTCCTGGTTCTGATACCAGCTATGTGTTTATCGGAAAACCACCCCGAAAATATGGCATGGCCTTTATTCAGAATGGGCAAGTCCTGAATCTGCAATCATTCGCCCAGAAAAGAAAGTTGTCTGAAGCGGCTGTGGCAAATCTTTCCAATCGTCTGACCGAAGTTTACAAACAGAATTTATCTTCGGAACGGTTTTCTGCCCAAATTGGTGATCGGCCGGTTGTGGTCAATCCTTCCGGTGGATTGAAACAGGCGCTCGACAATTTGTTGCGTGAAAAAGCACAGGCTTGATGCATGGAACCCAAACATTCAAGGGGCAATGCATTATCGTATTTCAGATATTTCCGAGTACAGCTTTCAACGCCGATTTTCAGGTTATCAGATATCTCGTTCGTTTGAAAGTTTACGAAATGATTTTCTGAAAAGCTATCGCATTGCCCCACAATACATCCCAAATAATTGATGGTAAAAAATCCCTTCCCTACTCATATGTCACTACTCGATACTTAATGTGTTTTCACGGTAAACGCCCATGATCAAGGGCTTGATCGCCACCGTATATGAAAATGAGGGCGAACACGTAGGTTCGCCCCTACTGAATGATTTATCACGGTAAGGGGGATGCCATGCATGACAGAAATTTCGATATCAATGATGTGGTCACATTTCGTATCCTGGTCGATCAGGATCGGAATATCCTCAAAAAAAATCTCAGAAAACATGCGGCTTCCAAAAAACCGGTTCTGATCATGCCCCTTTTGGCATCGGAATTTACCGCGGAACAGAACACCCCTGTTTTTGAAAATATCCTGGAGCAACTGGCCAAGATCAAATACCTGTACAAAATCATTTTTGGTCTGGATGCCGCTTCCGAAGCGGATGCCATGATGCTGAAGGAGCTGCTGACCCGGTTCCAGATAAAAGACTATGTCCTTCAATGGAATAATGGACCGGTTTATCTGGATATTTATGAACAACTGAACAAAGCCGGATTTCTGTTTCTGGAACCCGGAAAAGGGAAAAACATGTTTTTGAGTCTCGGTATTGCATTTGCATTGGGTGCGGAAACCATTGCAATCGTGGATGCCGATATCCGCACCTTTAAACGGATTCAACTGGATCGTCTGCTGTATCCGGTCGTTGTCTGCAATCATGATTTTTCAAAGGCATTTTATACCCGAATTTCCGAAGGCCGCATGTATGGCCGGGTCAAACGACTCCTGCTCGATCCGCTGCTGATCGCCCTGAAGAAGAAATTCGAGGAAACCGAAGACCAGAAAATGCTGGGGTTGATCAATTTTCTTCTCCAGTTTCATTACCAGCTTTCCGGAGAAGTGGCATTTTCGGCTGACCTGTTGAAACGGATGCGGTTTGCAACCAACTGGGGCGCAGAAATATTTACCCTGATTGAAGTCTATCGGAAGGCCTCCTCACCGGCGCAGGTACAATTTTCAGAAAGACCGTTTGATCACAAACACCAGGATATTTCCGAAGATAACGAAAAACAGGGGCTGAACCGGATGGCCATCGATATCGTTACAACCCTCATGAACGCCCTGATACAGGAGGAAGGACTTGAGATTTCAGATGATTTTTTTCGTGATCTGACCGTCATCTATAATGCCGTCGCCGAAAAACAGATCAAGTTGTATTCCGATGTGGCCGGGTTCAACAACCTGGTTTACGATCGGGACACCGAGGAACGCATCGTGCGCCAGGTGTTTCGCAACTGCATTCTGAAAGCCGGTGAAACCCTCACCACCCAGTGCCTGATCACGGAGCGGCTGCTCCGGGTGATACACACCTATCCGGAATTCAAACCCTATCTGAATCAGGGGCTGGCCGAAACAATCGTGAGCGTGGAAAACCGCATGAGCCGGGAAATTTTTGAAATCCCCCAGACCGTCACATGGGAACGGGTTTTCAACAAACTGCCTGATATATATAAAGATATCAAAAAAGCGGTCAAGGCGGAAGAGGCCCGATTTGTATCCTGAAACATTTTTGCCGCATGATACAACACGCCGAACCATTATATTCACGGATATGGACGGCACCCTGCTTGACCCCGAAACCTATTCCTGGGCCGAAGCCGAACCGGCATTGACGCAATGCCGCCGCTGGTCCATCCCCGTTATTTTGAACACCAGCAAAACCCGCTCGGAAATTGACCATTTTCGGCAGTCAATCGACCTGCCCTGGCCCTATATCTCGGAAAATGGCGGCGGCATTTATATTCCGCCAGACTGCCCGGTATCCCTGAACGTATCCTCCGGGCAAAACAAAACACCGGGTCGGGTAGCAATCGGTGTTTCCTACAGCCGGTTATGTCAGTCTCTGGAACGGATTGCGGCCGATACCGGGTTGTCTCTCACGGGCTTTTCCCGGATGTCCCTGGATGACATCATGGCGCTGACCGGTCTGAAACCGGAAGATGCCAAACGGGCTGCAAACCGGGAATTCGATGAGCCGTTCTGCCTGAACACCCCGGGGCCCGATGCACTGACCCGGCTTCAGGAGGCGGCCCATCGCCTGGGATTACGAATTACATCCGGTGGCCGATTTTATCATCTGCATGGCCGGTTCGACAAAGGAACAGCCGTCAGGCAGATTGAAAAATACTTCAGAAAGGCTTGGGGGCCCATCCGGGCAATCGGCCTGGGTGACAGCGCCAATGACATCCCCATGCTCGCGGCAGTGGATATCCCCATATGGGTGGCGCCCCAAAACCATCCGGCGCCACGGCATATTCCCAATTTGATACAATCACCGGTTTCCGGCCCCCGGGCATGGAATCAGGCCGTTCTGTCCATCATCAATTCCTGATACAGCGACAGATAATTCTGTGCGGCTTTTTCCCAGGAAAAATCCATGAACATGCCATTGGACATCACGCGTTCCCAGATCAGGGGCAGCCTGCGGTAAACATCGACGGCGTTTTGAATTGCGGCCAGACAGTCTGCCGAATCCGCATGTTTGAAGGTAAAGCCGGTGCCTTCGCCTGTGGTCTCATTGACTTCGGATACCGTGTCATTCAGACCGCCGGTCGTTCGAACCACCGGAACCGTCCCATATTTCATGGCATAAAGCTGGGTCAATCCGCAGGGTTCATAGCGGGAAGGAATCAGAAGCATATCTGCCCCGGAAATGATCTGTCTGGCCAGCCTGTCGTCAAATCGTCCGATGAACGCAAACGCATTTTTGTACAGTTTGGCGGCGTCCTGAAACTGCTGCTGTAACCCGCTGTCCCCGGTACCCAGAATGACCATGCCGACTTTTTGGGTTTCCATCAGTTGGCGCAATATCGGAATGATCAGATCGATCCCTTTTTGAATGTCCAGTCGGGATACAATGCCGATGATTGGCGCATCCATCAGTCTTTCGTCCAGTTGACATGTCGCAATCAGCCCGGCTTTGCAGAGGGCTTTTCCGGACATGTTGCCGGGCGAGTACAGTGCGGGAATGTCAGAATCCGTAGCCGGATTCCACAAATCATAATTGACGCCATTCAATATGCCGAATACCGAAGCCTGCCTGGCGCGAAGAACCCCGTCAAAGCCCTTTCCATAGTCCGGTGTCTGAATTTCCAGCGCATACGTCGGACTGACGGTCGATACAGCCCGGCTATAGACCAGTCCGGCTTTCAGCATGCTCCACAGTCCAAAAAATTCCAGTCCGGCCGGCTGGTAATGCGATGGATCGATGCCGGTCAATGCAAATTTGTCATTTGAAAACAGCCCGGGATATCCCAGGTTGTGGACGGTAAAAAGTGTCCGGCATTGCCGCAGGGCCGGGTCCAACTGGACATACAGCGGAATCAGGCCGGTATGCCAGTCGTTGCAGTGAACAATATCGGGCATAAAATCCCAGGCATGCATCAGTTGGGCAACCGCCCGACAAAAAAATATGAAGCGTTCGGCATTGTCGTAATAGTCACCCTGATCGTCGGCATACAGGTGCGGCCGGTCAAACATATCTTCCCGATCGATGGCATATATCGGGGCGATATTGTCAATTGACAGATTGCGCACCTGGAATGTCAGCTTCTGCCCGCCCAGCCAGGTTGTCAGGTTGGGCCAGACCGGATCGCCATGCGACGAATGTTTCAATACCTGTCGATAGCCGGGCAGAATCACGCGGACATCCACGTTCAGGCGCTGTAGGGCATTGGGAAGACTGCCGGCCACATCGGCAAGCCCGCCGGTTTTGGCAAAGGGCGCGGCTTCTGACGCGATGTAAAGGAGACGCAGCGGTGATGTCATCATGATGCAAACGCCGGTGAGCTTTTCAAGGCGCCGGCCGCAATCCCGGGTTGGCGGCGATTCCAGACCTGGATCAGATAGGATTTTTGTGCCTCGAATTTCCGGGCCTGCTCTTCGACCAGCGCTTCGGCCTGGACCGATGTCATATCCGATGTCTGTCTGACAAAAGACGCCACACGCGCATAATACAGGGGTGTCATCAAATCGATAAGCTTGTACCGGTTGATCTGCCACTGGTGGAATGTCGCAGCCAGTTCGTAAAGGATATGAACCCAGGATTCGGTGGGCAGGTAGAAGTTTTGGGTGTCGAGAGATGCCGCCAGTTTGATTTCATCAAAACAGGCCGGACTGAAAATGTCTTTCCATAATGGCGCAAACTGCTGATAACTGGATTTGAAGGACTGCACAAGCCCTTCGACATCCACGTTAACCGGCTCGGGTTCCATATGGCCCTCAAATCCCAGGGTTTGGACGGGTTCGCTGCCGGTTATGGGTTTCCAGCAGGCTTCACACTGCTCCATCAGGGTAAAGATGGTCCAGAGAACCTGACGAAACATGGGGCCCAGATGCTGTCCCGGGTCTTTGGCATCGTGAATCTTGACACCCAGGTTGGACTGGCAGATACGAAAGTTTTGGGTGATGGCCATTGTGGTCATCCAGATATCAATACCAAACCGGGCGACATCGGTTTCCCAGACATCCTGTTCGATATAAAATTGCGCCACATCCCGGCCCAATGCAAAATCGCCTCCGATGGGCTGCCGAATCCGCTTGCCATACAGAGCCCGGGTCAAGTTATAAACAATGTTGTTGGTGATGGTTCCGTCATATTTATGCCGCAGATAGACCGGAGCGACAAACTGGAACCCGCTTTTCAGGATTGGATCCACCAGATGCTGAACCCAGTCCGGCGTAATGCTTCGGAGATCGGAGTCCACGACGGCGCAAACCAGGACATTAAGGCGCTTGGCTGCTTCAAAAATGGATCTGAGCGCGGTTCCTTTCCCACTTGGTCCCCGGTAAATGGAAACAATTTTTTCCTGCCAGGGCTTGATTTCAAATTCCTTGGCTGTTTCCCGGGTATCATCGGTGGACCCCCCGTCCGCAATCAGAATGACACAGCGCCGGTCGGCATAATTTTTTGCCAGACCGTGTGTAATCATCTGAATGACATGTTCAATGGTTTTTTCATTGTTGTAGCAGGGGATTCCAACCAGGATATCAGCCGAACCGATTTCTTCGATCCGTTTTGCCGTGTAGGCGCGAAGCGCGGTGTTAAACAAGGGATACCTCCTTTCCTGGGAACGTGAGTTTTCTTTAATTTAACCGAAAAACGCCCGTAATGTCAAACCGGCCCCCCGGAACCGGGGGCGGATGGCTGTCGGCCCCTGCCGGGCCGTCTGGAAATCCGGCGTCGTCTGTCCCGGCCCATCTGTTACGCGCATCCATCCGATGATCCCCTCCTGTCCGGAAATATCTGTTGTAAACTGGTTTTTGGTATGCAATAGACTTTGACACGCGGTTTTTCACCAAATGGACCCATTGCGGCTGGCGCCTTGAAAAGCGTACCGGTAATCGGGTGGTATTTCCGGATTTTGACAGCAACGGCAACATCCCGGACTGGATGCGTTTTTTTCAGGAAATGACAGGAGCGATCGAATGCCCCAGATATTTGACAACATCGACAAGCACCTGGTCACGGCCCTGTCCGATGCCCTGGGTGTATCCGACCGGGCCGACTGTTGTGTCGGCTATTTCAATCTGAGGGGCTGGCGTCAGGTGGATTATCTGATTGACCGATGGCCCGGCGAAGACGGCCATTGCTGCCGGCTTTTGGTCGGCATGGCCCGGATGCCACAGGATCAGCTTCGCGGGGAAATGAGCCTGTTGGGAGAGGAAGCACCCATAGACCAGTCCACGGCACTGGTTTTAAAAAAGCGGATGGCCCATGAATTCCGCAGCCAGCTCATGATGGGGCT
>JBFXFK010000189.1:0-9218 GCA_050179135.1 Desulfatirhabdiaceae bacterium
AGCCAAACCCACTTCAACTTTCGAGGATCGATGACCGACTGGAGAGCCTTCATAAACTCCTCGCTGTCTATGCCCATTCCCGCATCAACGAGGACTGGCTCCTTCGCCTTGATGACGAAGCTATTGATTGGAAGGAATCCCGCTCCGGGAACCGAAAAATGAGCGGGAAGAACCACGATATCCGGCGTCGCTTGATATGGTTTGTCCATTGGAAACTCCTCCTTTAACATCCGTTCATCGCTTTTCTGAAACAGGCCGGCTTTGCGCATCATTCGAACAGCCGACCAGTCCCCGGCACTGCGGATCAATCCGCCGCCCACAAGATCCGGGTGATTTCCAAGCGCAATTCCCTTCATGAGAAAAGCACGGTAACGTCGGCGTGCCACGCTTTATTTCTCTCCGAACAGGGCAAGCACTTCATCTATCGCCTGCCAGTTGTTCCACACGGCCCATCATGTTCTTGAAAAACACATCATGGGGGATGAGATGTCGGTATCCATAAGCGGCTGTGGAATCGGTCAATGGTGGAAGGTCAGATGGCTTTGATCATAATCCGGGGATTCAATTCCGTCAACTCCGGGTTTTCTGTCAGCGGGAAGGCATGGGAAATTCAGCAACCGGTTGCGGGACCGGTTTGCAGATAGCCGGGTCGGGGTGGCGGCAATCTGCGGCTTGGCGTTGTGGCAAATCGGATGGACCGATCATTTCGGGAAAGCAGCAATGTTCCGCAGGCTTCTGACCGCCCCTTTGATTTCATCCAGGCTCATCTTCCCGGCTTTCAGAATGTATCGAATAATGATGGGCAGGTACTCGGGGACGACAGCCCTCTGTCCATTTTGCTGTTCTGGCCAGAAACGATGATCAAGGCCCGCTTATCCATTCATCAACCCGGGAAGAAACAGTACAATCTGCGGAAAAACCAAAATGATCAGATTGCACACGATCAGCGCCAACAGCATGGGAAGAACACCCTTGAAAATGGTCTCCAGGGGAATGTCCTTGGCTACGCCATAAACGACATAGACATTGACGCCTACCGGCGGGGTAATGACGCCCATTTCCGTGATCAGTACAATTACCACGCCAAACCATATCGGATCGAACCCCAGTTTCAGAATGATGGGGAAAAAAATGGGAACTGTCAGAATGATCATGGCCAGGGAATCCATGAAGCACCCGCCAAAAAGATAGACCAGAATGATGAGGCAAATAATCATGTACGGGGGCAATGGCAGCCCGGAAACCCAGTTGGCCAGATCGTATGGAAGCCGGGTAATGGCCATGAAATGTCCAAAAACAATGGCTCCGGCAACGATGACCATGACCATGCAACTGATACGGGTCGTATCTGAAAGGGATTGAACGAATCCATCCCATGAAAGCTGCCTGCGAAGCAGCGCTACCAGAAGGGTCAAAAATGCACCGATCCCGGCTGCTTCGGTTGGTGTGAAAAAGCCGAAAAAAATCCCGCCCATCACAAGCCCGAAAATAAACAGGGTTTCCAGAAGCCCGGTAAATGCCTTCCATTTTTCGAGTGAAGCAGTAGCCGCTCCGGCCGGGGCCAGCTCCGGATTCAATCGCACCCGGATATAGACTGTCAGAATAAAGAGAAGAGACAGCAGAATTCCGGGCAGAATACCGGCGGCAAACAGCTTGCCGATGGACTGTTCTGTCAGGATGCCATACACGATGAAAATCACACTGGGGGGAATCAAAATCCCCAGACTGCCTGCCGCGGCGACTGTGCCGCTTGCCAGCCCCATGTCATAACCATACCGCTTCATTTCCGGAATTGTCACGGTAGCCATGGTGGCGGCAGTTGCATTGGTGGATCCGCAGATTGCCGAAAATCCCGCGCACGCGCCAATGGTAGCGATTGCCAGACCGCCGGGCCGGTTTCCAATGATAATGTGGGCCGAATCATACAGCCGCCGGCTGATGCCGGAATAAAAGGCAATCTGACCCATGAACACAAACAGGGGAATTACGGTCAGCCCGTAAGAGGAAAATACCTCGAAGAAATCCCGGATGAGAAGGCTCAGCCCCGCCTCCATGCCCCTGACATAACAAAATCCCAGAAATCCCACAAAACCCATGACAAAACCGACCGGCATGTTGGAAAACAGCAGCGCGATCAGAATCAGGATGCCGAGCACACCAATTGTCATCAAACTCATCTGTCACCCGCCTTTTGCATGTTTTTTACCAGATCCACAAACAGGATCAGGCAAACTGCGATCGCAGCAATGCCGATTCCATAGACACACAGATAAAAGGGAAACTGAAGGGTAGGAGATACTTCACCGGATTCCTGCAGATCCATGCCATACAGAAAGGCCCGCCAGGCAATGATGGTAAAAAAGAACAGGCCGAACGAATCCGTGATACCGCCGACGATTTTCTGATACCGGATCGGCAGCAGTTGAACCGCAAAACTGACTGCGACATGGCCTTTTTTGACCGCGGTATGGGCCATGGCAAATGAAGCGGCAACCACTCCCAGAAAACCGACCAGTTCAAAGGTGCCGGGCATGGGTTTGAATCCGGAAAGAAACGCCCATTCGACGGTTTGATTCAGGGTGACGGCATATCGAAGAAACACATCGATACAGGTCAGCGCCATCATGGCAACGATCGCGGCTCCGGCTATCCAGTACAGAATCTCTGCCAGACGGACGAACTTGATTTCAAGCAACGATATCATGATGTATTCCCTTCTTGGTTAGGACAGCTTATTAAATATTTCATTTTCGCTTTTCAGTGGATTCAGGTTTTGTGTTTCGCCCCCCAGCCTCCTCCGGCGAGGATGAATGGGAGGGGAAAAGGTCGGCAAACCAGAAATGGATCCATGGAAAAGCGTTATCTGTTTTTCGGAGTGACGAACTGGTTTCGCAGCTCCCGTTTTAAAATTTTGCCCGCAGGGCTTTTGGGCAGTGTATCGACAATCCGGAATTCCTTGGGTACCTTGAACGAAGACAGATTGGACTTGAGATAGGTTTTAAGCGCAGCGGTATCGACAGATTGATCTGGCGCGGGAATGATGAATGCGGTGATCCGTTCGCCCCATTCGGAATCCGGCATGCCGATTACCGCACATTCCTGAATCTCGGGTCGGGTATAAAGCAGTTCTTCCACTTCCCTTGGATACACATTTTCTCCGCCGGTGATGATCATGTCTTTCAGCCGGTCCACAATAAACAGATATCCATTGGAATCAATCCGGCCCATGTCGCCACTACGAAACCAGTCATCCCAGAAGACAGCCCGGGTTTCCTCGGGCCGGTTGAGATACCCCTTCATCACGTTGCGGCCCCGAATACAGATTTCTCCGATTTGATCCGCTTCCAGAATATTCCCGTCCATGTCCCGGATCTGAACCTCAACCGTTCCGACAGGGGTTCCCACGGATCCGATGACATGCCGGTGGTAATGGTTATACGTAACCATGGAGGCGCTTTCGGTCATGCCATAGGCTTCATACACGGCAAGGCCGGTTCGCTCCTGCCATTGACGGACGGTCTCCTCGGCCATGCTGGCTGCCGCGGAAAAACAGTAACGGACCGTGCCCAGGCTCTCCTTCAGACGGGTCAATGACAGAAGGCGGACATAGACTGTCGGCACGGCAAACAGTTTGGTGATTCTTCCGGTTGACATGGCTTCCAGAATCCGATCCATGTCAAAAGAGGACATCAGTTCGATGCAGCCGCCACTCAACAATGTGGCATTCAGGATGTGCATCTGTCCAAAGACATGGTTCAAAGGTAAAAAGCACAGGGCCCGGTCGGTCTCGCCGGATTTTTCGTTGAAAACGACATTCCGGATCGCGGTATAAATGTTTTCGTGACTGAGCATGGCGCCCTTGGGGACGCCGGTGGTTCCACCCGTGAACAGAATCGCGCAGGTGTCCTCCCGGTCCCGGTCAACCGGTTTGAATTCTGCGGAACCCATCCGGATCAATTCATCAAAATTGATATCTCCGCCATGGCAAATGATGGTCTGCAACATGCCGGACTGTCTCAGATGATCCAGTTCGTGGAATTTTTCCGGAGCCGAGTAGATCATTCGGGGCATGGCCTCACGGATCAGTTGCTTCAGCTCCGGGCCCTGTAACAGGAGCGGCAGTGTTGCCACGACAGCGCCGGCCCGGATCGCGCCAAAATAAACGGCAATCCATTCTGTCGAGTTGGGGGCGCAAATGGCAATGACGTCACCGGGACAGATGCCCAGTCTCAGCAGGCCGGAGGCAACCCGATTGGCCAGGACATTCAATTCTGAATAGCTGATTTCCAGGCCATTCTCACAAATTGCCGGTCTGCCCGGAAACATCAGCGCCGAATTTTGCAGGATAACAGAAATGTTCATGGGGTAGCGTCCTGTATTGCTGGAATGGTGTACAAACAACAGCCGATGAATATGATTCAGCGAACAGCTTGATATTTTTTTCTTGACGGATGCTTAAATAGTATGGTCTTATGTTTAATGTCAAGCCAATTTTTTCCTTTGGCAACATCTCACGCACAGGGGTTGACATGACTCAGTTCAAACCGGTTAAAACAAATCGCATTTTTGAGGATGTTCTGGTTCAGCTCAAGGAAGCCATCCTGTCGGAACGATTCAAGCCAGGCGAAAAATTGCCTTCCGAGCGGGAGCTCAGCCTGGAATTTCAGGTTAGCAGGGGGGTAATCCGGGAGGCGATACGCGCACTGGAACTGCGCGGGTTTGTTGGCGTCCGCCAGGGACCTGCAGGCGGCGCTTTTGTTACGGATTTGACATTCAACCAGGTAGGAAACGCATTTCTGGATCTGTTCAAGACCAGCAAGCTGTCCATGAAAGACATTGCACAGGTGCGCCTGCATGTTGAGCCCGAAGTTGCCCGTCTGGCCGCGCTGAATTACAACGCCTCCCATCAGGATATGCTGGTGAAAGTGGAACAGGATGAATATGTCGATTATGATTCCGATGCCGACCGGATCGACCGGTTGACCCGGGTACACAAAACCCTGGCCCGGATATGCGGCAATCAGTTCTTTGAAGTCATTGTCAGGTCCATGCTGATGCTGACTGCAGAGGTGGTGTTGACCGTCGCATCCGACCATGATCTGCTTCATGGCCCCGGTGAGCATCAGTCCATCATCCATGCCGTGATGGCTGGTGATGGCGATGGGGCTGCCCGGGAAATGGCGCGGCATTTACAGCAGTTTTCCCAAAATCTGATCGAAATGGAAAAATTTTATCGACAGCGGTATTTGTGAGAGACAATGCAAGGAGTTCCGTTAATGGAAACAGATGCACCCATTCCGGTTGCCACGACACCGACACTTCAATTGCTTTATACATCCCGGGTTGAAATCGGCGCCCCCCGGGAAGTCGGAATATCCCCGCTGGGTCAACGACGTATCATTCCGATCACGGGTGGGCGATTTTGCGGCCCCAGGCTGTCCGGACGGATTCTGCCCGGTGGCGCGGACTGGCAGGTTACCCGTGCGGGTGACATCACCGAAGTGGATGCCCGCTACACGCTGGAAACCCATGACGGAGACCTGATTTATGTCTCCAACCGGGGATTGCGCCATGGTCCCAGAGAGGTCCTGGAACGTCTGGCAGCCGGCTTGCCCGTTGAACCGCACCGATACTATTTTCGTACCACGCCCGTCTTTGAAACCGGGGCATCCACGCTGGCCTGGTTGAATAAAATCGTGGCTGTGGCATCGGGCGAACGGCATCCCGACAAAGTGATCATCACGGTGTTTGAAGTGATATAGATTTTCGGAGAGATCCATCGCATTCAAGAAAACAGTCTTTTGTCATTCAACTATCTTAACTGGGGAGGATTCTGATGAAAATGAGAACATGTCCGGTGGTATCGTGTTTTGTCCTGGTATGCGCACTGTTTTGCGTTCATTTCATTCCGTCGGCGCATTCTGAAACCATCGAACTGGGATATGCCAATTTTTTCCCACCCATGCACGATCAGGGAAAACTGGCTGAATCCTGGGCAAAAGAAATTGAAACGCGGACGTCCGGCAAGGTGAAAATCACCTACTACGGAGGGGGCGCCCTGCTGAACGGGCCACAGATTTATGACGGGATTTTAAAAGGCATGGCGGATATCGGTATGTCTGTTTTTGGATACAGCCGGGGCGTTTTTCCGGTAATGGAGGTCATTGATCTTCCCAATGCCTATCCGGACGGAAAAATTGCTACCCGGGTGATCAATGACTTTTATCAGAAATTCAAGCCGGCAGAACTGAGCAAGGTAAAAGTTCTGTATCTCCATGCCCATGGTCCCGGCATTCTTCACAGCAAAAAAGAAGTCAACAAACTGGAAGATCTGAAAGGTCTCAAGATCCGTTCGTATGGATTCAATGCCGATATGGTCACGGCGTTGGGCGCCGTTCCGGTGGCCCTGCCCATGGGAGGCGTGTATGAAGCGCTTCAAAAAGGAGTGGCGGATGCCACGTTTGTCGGGTCCGAAGCCCTCAAGGGATGGAAACAGGCCGAGGTCATCAAATTTTCTGTCGGATGTTACGCCATTGGTTATTCTGCAGGTCAGTATGTGGTGATGAATCTGGATCGGTGGAAATCCCTGCCCAAGGATGTTCAGGATGTGTTCGAGCAGGTCAGTACAGAGTGGATTCCCAAACATGGGGCTGCCTGGGATCAAAGCGACAAGGAAGGTCTGGAATACAGCCTGAGTCTGGGAAACAAGTTCATCCAGTTGTCACCGGAAGAAAATGCCCGCTGGGCCGATGCGGTTCGTCCCGTGACCGATAACTATATTGGTGCAATGAACAAAAAAAGCCTTCCCGGAAAAGAATATGTTGATTTTGTCAGGGAACAGGTAAAGAAATATTCCAAATAAACGCATTGGGTCAACAGGGGTGAGTGCATGATCGCAGACGCGTTTGATGCACTCACAATCAAAAGGAGATAACATATGCCCTCTCGGAGTTATCTGGAAGGAAAGCGTGTGCTGCTTGTGGACGATGAGCCGGATATTCTGGAATCCCTGCAAGATCTGCTTTCCATGTGCCACACGACATGTGCGGCCAATTATGAGGATGCCTGCAATCTGATCGATACCACCGATTTTGATCTGGCTGTTCTGGATATCATGGGGGTTTCCGGTTATGAATTGCTGGAACGCTGCGTCAATAAGAAGCTGACCGCTGTCATGTTGACGGCCCGTGCGGTTACGGCAAACGATGTGGCCAAATCATTTCACAAGGGTGCGGCATATTTCATCCCCAAGGAAGAGATGATCGGCATCACGACATTTCTGGAAGATATCCTGGAAGCACAGGCAAAAGGAAAAAATACCTGGATGCGATGGGTTGAAAGACTTTCTGCATTTGGAGAAAAAACCTTTGGAGCGGATTTTGACAAAACAGACAAAAATTTTCTGGAAAAGCTGATTTTTTATTGATTCGTCCGAATGGCCCTGCCGGGGCTGGTGCTGGCAGAACACCAGATTCTGGCGATTCATGAAGTGCATCATGGGACGCTCGTCAATGATAGATTGTGCATTTTTGCCAATGTCCTGCCTCTTGCCACTGATTTCCTGACTGTATTCACCGAAATGTCAAGCCGGGTGGAAAGCCCGGTCATGCGGATTCCCAATGCTTCTATTGTCCAATAATACAGAAGGCTTCTGGCATGAACCGTTCAACGATTTTTGCCGGCTGCCAGCACCTCTTCCCGCGTCATGTCAAGCAATTCGCCAATCCGCTGAATGATCGTCTCCAGGTCAAGTTCTTTGTTCCAAAGATGATGTTTCCGGTTCAGGGTTTCCGTTGCATGATCCAGTACCGCCTCAACGAAATCGCCGTCCCCCGGAATCTGTTCGTCCCCCTTGGCAAGGGCGTTCTCCCGGCGAAGCTGCTTGACCGCAGACCATCCCCCGACGCTTCGAACCAGCCCGCCACGGGTGTAATTCAACCCCGTTGTAGAGAAGCTTCTTAATAATGCAAGGTTCCGTCATTCCGGCGAACGCCGGAATGAAATGAAGCGATAGCGCTATCCATAGCAGGTGGTATGAATCCAGCATGGCAGTGTCTATGCTCACTGGCTGACCGCTTCTGGATTGCGGCTGACGCCTTGAACAGCCACCGGGTCAAGCCCGGAATGACGGTTATCCGCGGTTTTTAAACGACTACAACGGGATTGATTTACACCCGCCCGCCGCCGATCAGATCGGAATCGTTCTTTTGATTTCCCATCAGAACGCCAAGCCCGGAAAATGGATATGCGTCGAGTTGATCCATGTCGGAAACAATGCCCGCGTGCAGGCGATCGGGATGGATGCAGCGCACCAGTTCGAGCAGGTAGGGATATTCCTGGCACAATATGGATTTGTACCGGTTCTGAAAAAGATGGCCGGATCGGAGGTGTCGCCGGTTATGGAATACCGCATAACCGGTCAGAAGCCTTCTCATCAGACTCGAAAAAGATACGGTTTCGGTTCCGAGCAACAGGTGAAAGTGGTTGTTCAGCATCACGAATGCCAATCGCCGGATTTCGGAATCTGTTAAAAAAGCAGCCAGACGTTCCAGAAAATTCCATTTGTCATCATCATCCAGGAATATCTTCTGGCGGTTGATCCCCCTTCCAACAAAACCGGTTCAGCGGACGGTGCGCATTATTTGTTTCTCTTCCTGGCCGCCGCTTTCGTGAGGACTTCTTTTACGCGAAACGCCACGATTTTTCTTATCAAGCTCAAGGGCATCGGCTTGTCGATGGGAAAACGGACCGAGCCTTTCGCGCCTTCGTACGAAGACAACTCGTCCTTGAATCGCTCGATTCCGGATGGCGTTGGGTAAAACCCCACATGGCGCTTGAAAGCCGCGAAGTGCACCAGATTCCCGTTCAGCACGAACGTCGGAATCCGATATTTGATGGCTTCCTTTGCATCGGGTGCAGCTTCTCGTATCGTCGTTCGTATCTGTTCCAGAATCCCCTGCACATCGGGCGGAAACCCGGCAATGTACGCGTCGATATTCTTGGGTGAGTCCTGAGCGCTATGCATCGGCTGTACTCCGATTCTCCTGCGTCCTGATCATCCGCACAACGTTCAGGCTAACCGTCATGGTTTTGCGCCAATATTTCCACCAGTGCCGTCTGGTTGGGGGCAACAGAGGGGGTGGAAGGCGGAACCGTCGCAAGCAACTCCAGAAACTGTTCGGTTTTTCCTGTTGCCGGCGGTAAGTGTGCCGAAAGGA
>JBFXFK010000190.1:0-3325 GCA_050179135.1 Desulfatirhabdiaceae bacterium
TTTCAACAAGATCATGATGACGGCGATGCACGAGAGCGGCATTGATATGGAATTTCGAAGCCCGGCCGGGCTTGATGTTTCCGAATTTTCCAGACAGCCGGATCGGGTGGTTGTTCTGGGACAGGATATTGGCGGCATGCCGTCCGAATGGAATTCTCTGGTGGAAGTGTGGCAGGTTCCAAAAGTCGACGAGGCCAATGCCGGTCAGATTCAGATGCTTCGGAATGATATCGAGGCTCGGGTTAATGATCTGATTCGCCGGCTGTAAATCTGTTCAACCAATTTTTTTGCCATTTAAAAAGGAGCAATCGAATGGATCGATATGTGTGTACCGTATGTGGTTATGTCTATGATCCCGCAGTTGGAGATCCGGATAGCGGCGTAAAACCCGGGACGAAATTTGAAGACATTCCGGATGACTGGGAATGCCCGATATGTGGTGCATCCAAGTCCGATTTTGAAAAAGAGTCCTGAAGAGACTAACCCGCTCCCCTGAAGAGATGAATGGAAAGCGTGGGATATTTTCAGGCCGGCATTCGACTATAGACTGAGGAAAACCATATGCAGCCAGTTGAAATTGCAAAGGGAATTTATGATGTGGGGGTGAACGACTGGAATATCCGGGATTTTCATGGATATTCCATCCCACTGGGCACGTCATACAATTCTTTTTTAGTTGTGGATGAAAAAGTGGCGCTGATCGATACGGTCAAAAAAGAGTTTGCGGATCAGCTCATCGATAACATATCCAGAATCATCGACCCCAAAAAAATTGATGTGGTTATCAGCAATCACACAGAAATGGACCACTCCGGTGGCCTGGCCCGGGTCATGCATCGGGTGGGTGAAAACAAGCCGCTGTACTGCTCCAGAATGGGGCTGAAAAATCTGGGCATGCATTTCCGGCAGAAGTGGAACTATCATGGCGTGGCGAGCGGTGAAACCCTGAGTCTGGGCAAGAAAACCCTGACATTTCTGGAAACCCGCATGCTGCACTGGCCGGATTCCATGTTCACCTATCTGCAGGAAGACGGCATTCTGTTTTCCAGCGATGCGTTTGGACAGCATTATGCCGGGCTGGAAAAGTTTGATGATATGCTTGACATGGATATCATGCCTCACGCCAAAAAATACTTTGCCAATATTCTGTTGCTGTACAGCCATCTGATTGTCAAGCTGCTGGAGCAGGTAACAGAGATGAACCTGGATATCCGCATGATTTGTCCGGATCATGGGGTGCTGTGGCGAAAAGATCCGGGAAGAATCATCGATGCTTACAAGACATGGAGCCTTCAGGAACCGGTTCGCAAGGCGGTTGTGGTCTATGATACGATGTGGCACAGCACGGAGCAGATGGCAGACGCCATTGCCGCAGGTCTCAAGGATGCTGGAATTGCGGTTCGTCCGATGCATCTGCGCAAGTGGCATCGCAGCGACATCATGACCGAAGTTCTGGATGCCGGAGCGGTCATTGTCGGTTCTCCGACCATGAACAACGGACTGTTTCCCACAGTCAGCGATTTTCTGACCTACATGAAGGGCCTGAAGCCCAAAAACAAGATTGGTGCGGCCTTTGGTTCCTATGGATGGAGCGGAGAGGCGGTCAAGATGATCACTCAGGAGCTGGAAGCCATGAAATTCAATATCATGGATGCCGGAATCCGCATTCAATATGTTCCCGATGCCCCCGGTCTCGAAACCTGTGAGGCACTGGGAAAACAGATTGGAATGGCCCTGGCCGGTTAATCGGGCAGCCGGTTTTGGAGTGACCGGGTTGGCCCGTTACCCGTTAACGGGCCAACCGGATAACTGGTTATCGAATGATGAGCCGGATTTCAAATTGTTTTTCCGGCTCAGGTTTGTTTTCAAAAGACCTGCGATAATCCAGAATCAGAAAAACCTCCCCTGCCCGGATGGCCTGAAACCGGAATGTCGTTTTCCCGCCTGCACCCATCAATCCCGAATCAGCAACATGTACTGGATCACCGGTCTGCCGGATCACGGTTTCATCCGTATCCCGCACATGCCATGTATAACCTGTTGTGGGATTGCCTCTCAAAGATATCTGAAATATCTCACCCACATGCATTTCAACGGTTTTTCCGGCATCGGCTTCTGTCAATATACGGTCATTGACTTCTGAAATCTGCCGGGATGAAATCGCCTGAGCGCATCCCCAGATTGACCCGACACTGATCACTATCCATAAAGATTTCCATCTGTTTGAATCAAACATGCGGGATTGGCTCCTTTCATTTTACCGTGAAAATGCAGTCAAATGGAAACATATACCCTCAAGCTCCGTAGGAGCGTCCTGTTTGTAGAATGACGCTTAATAATTTCCATCAAGCCCCGTAGAGGCGGCCTGTAACCGGAATACACAGGCCGCCCCTACGGGGCTTGATGGGCATAACAGCATCAATTTCTACAAACAGGTCGCCCCTACGGGGCTTTTATGAAAGATATTATTTTCATGCCTGGGGGTGGGCAAGCCCCTGATCATGATCGTTTACCGTGAAAACAGTATTGAGATATGAATATTGCATTTTGAGAGGCCGTCTGACCGTCCAACGCTGAATGCTGTATGCGGCGCCTTCAGCCTTTTCTTCGATGCGGGTTAACCTCTTTACGCCCGAATATCCCTCCGTTCAAAATTGGAATTACACAATCCATCTTGCTTCATGAAAGTATTTCCAATAGTTTTCGGCCTTTTTCAGTCAGACGATATTTCTGATTGCTGCTGCGTGGCTTTTCGGGGATGGTATATGCGATAACTCCCGAACCCAGTGCCGGGGCGATATACGTTTCCCTCAGGCGACGGCGATCTTTCAGCTTGAAAGCGGTCAGAATTTCGGCATTCCCAAGCGAACCGCTGGATTCAAGCAGTTCCAGCAAACGCCTGACATACATGTTGACTGGTGGCGTGACTGGTGTCGTGACTGGTGGCGTGACTGGTGGCGTATCTTGTCCGACACTTGTTTGGGATGAAATGTCCGCACCAAATTCCGGCACACGGATGATCATCCGGAACACATCCCCTTCGATGAGCATGGGATCCGCGCAACCCCCTATTTTTGCCATCCCGGTTGAGAAAGGCGCAGGCCGTCTCGTAAACGTCCCGGTTGATCTGATTGCGGCAGGTCTTGAACTCAAGGTCGAGTTCTTCGCCCCTGCGGATCAACTCCAGAATCTGATTTTCGTTAACATTCATTTTTTTTTGACCTGTTTCTGAACGATTTGGTCGTAGCCGGAGGCTTCGACTGATCTGAAATGCGATACAACAGATTTAATTTACACCTTATTTAAAATTGTGTCAAAAGAGCAG
>JBFXFK010000190.1:3425-6172 GCA_050179135.1 Desulfatirhabdiaceae bacterium
ACCGGCATAAAAAATTTGACATCTGGTTTTCAGCCATAGTATGTCCATTATATGCAGACATACTATGATTGAAATACATGAGGGCGGGATGAACAGCATTGGAAAGATTCGGGCAAAAATTCACGGTGAGGTATTTGACTATCAGGTTTTGGTAGATGCTTTGGCCGGGTACCGGAAGCCCAGGGACAAGATAACCCGGCTGTTGGCGACCGGGGCGATTGTAAGAATCAAAAAAGGCCTGTACTGTTTTGGAGAGCTGTTTCGCAGAGAACTTGTCAGCCGGGAATATCTGGCGAATCTGATCTACGGGCCGTCTTATGTCAGCGCCGAGTATGCCCTGAGTCATTACGGGTTAATCCCGGAAAGAGTGGAGACAATCACTTCGGTGACCCCATGTCGTTCACGAAATTTCGAAACGCCGGTGGGCGTCTTTTCTTACACCATGTTGAAGCCCTCCCGCTATTCTGTGGGCGCTGTTTTTGAAACCGTCGGCAAAACCCCCTGTCTGATGGCGTCGCCTGAAAAGGCTCTTGTGGATAAGGTCTGGAGTGACAAGCGTTTTAATGGACGCCATATTATTGAATTCGATGATTACCTGAGCGATGATCTTCGCATTGATCGAGACGATCTCGGCAGCCTGGATCAGGATCGCCTTCAGGCAATTGCCAAGGCATATGGTTCCGCCAAGATAAACAACCTGGTCCGGCATATCATGCGGCTGAAAGAGAAATCCCATGCATGATGCTATCCGAAGTATGCTTACCCATTATGATTGCAGAACCCGGGATGACCATGTCAACGCCTTGCGGGAAATCCTTCAATACATGGCTTTGCTGGGGCTCTGGCGTGCAAAATTTTTTGAACATGCGGCGTTCTATGGCGGCACTGCGCTTCGGGTATTACACGGGTTGGACCGATATTCGGAAGATTTGGATTTTTCACTGATTCAGCCTGACGTGTCATTCTCTTTGGGAATTTATGGTGATGCACTTCAGCGGGAAATCAGCAGCTTTGGTTTCCATGTCGCATTTGAACGCCGCGAAAAGACGCAGACAAGCGCCATTGAATCGGCATTTTTAAAGGCAAACACCTACCAGCAGTTGATCACGATTGAAGCGGATCAGGCCTTGCTCGGCGGACTGCATCCATCCCAAAAACTGAAGATCAGACTTGAAGTGGATACTGACCCCCCGGGTGGATTTGAAACGGAAACAGCGTATATTTTGCAGCCCATTCCATTTTTTGTTCGCGCCTACAGTTTGCCGGATCTTTTTGCAGGAAAGATTCATGCGGTCCTTTGCAGGAGATGGAAAACACGTGTAAAAGGCCGCGACTGGTATGATCTGGCCTGGTATTGTGGCAGATTCCCGGAAGTCAGGCTCCGTCACCTGGAAGCCAGGATGCGTCAGTCGGGAGATTATCCGGATAACTATCCACTGACGCACGATAACCTGCTGCACTTATTGCAAAATGCAATTGACAGCCTCAATGTGGAACATGTTCGCCAGGAAGTGACACCATTTATCCGGGATAAACGCGCCCTGGATGTCTGGTCCCGGGATTTTTTTAGCCAGATTATCAAACGGATCGTTTCAATTTAGGCTGTCGGAAATTAATAAATCCAATGGATTGCGATGGATTTTGGTTCGTCTGCAAGACATGTCGCCAGTTCATATCGGGATATGTGCCGGTGGATGTAACGCAGCAGACAGGCTAAAAGACAAGCAAGATGTGGATTTATTTGTTTCCGACAGACTTATTTCTTCCCCGACTACAGAAAAATAACTGTTGTGACGTCATAACAGTTATTTTACGAACAACCAACCTCCGATGATTTCACATTCTTTCATTTCACTTTTCAGCCTGTAGTCAGTAGGTCAGGTTGGCCGGTTGTTTGGCCTGTCTGACAGTGCGGCTGAACGGTTGGCTTTCTGTATGCTGAATTAATGCCGATCATTTTTTCATGTGTTTCGTGTATTCCGTGGTTAAAAAGTATGGTGAATGCAGCACCTTCAGTCTTCAGCCTTTTAAGGGTTGACCGGTTGGTTATACGGCCTTTAGTCCGATTTTTTGGCTATCTATGGATTGATGTTGCAGTTTCATTCCTGTTGTCAAAATCTCTTTCACTAAAGGATTATACTGATTGAAGTCCGAAACCGAAAAAGGGATTACTTCTATCTGGCTGCTTACAGACAGTGTAACTTTCCGTATTTTATCTTTATCATCTATACGATCTCCGGTAAATATTTCTGAGACCAGAGCAATATCAATATCGCTCCATTCATGGTGATTACCTTTGGCATAACTGCCGAAAAGTATAGCTTCTTTGATCGGAATGTTATGCCGGTCCAGTTCATTGAGATAACGATCAATTATATGCTTTACTTCAACAGGGATTGGAACCATGTATAAAATTCCTTTATCTTGGCAAAATGAATTGTTGTGTAATCAGCGTTACAGCGTTTGTAAAATTCAAGTCTATAGTCAGGATACCGAGTCTGAATGTTGAAATCGTTTATCCTGTCAAGGGAAAATTTTTGTTCTTCACATAACTCTATTCCTGATAATTCCGCCAACCTGACAAGGTTATGAATTTTTGGGGGAATATTATTGTCATTTCTGTCCACAAATATCGCCTTCAAAATTTTCTCCAATGCCAAATGTCCGACAAACAGGCACCAGTCATATCTCTCTGAATTGAATATTATTTCTGAAGATTCAATATCGTGTTGTGCGCTTTCACGCCA
>JBFXFK010000190.1:6272-9210 GCA_050179135.1 Desulfatirhabdiaceae bacterium
GCTCATTACCGTTTTTTCTGCGTATTTCAGAAATCGGACAACCATATGGAACAGGCAAAATGACCATGTCGAATATGCTGATATCATGCAGGCAGTAAAAACCGTCAGGCTCACCTCGACAGCCAAATCCCGATTCATTCTCTTCTCCGACGCCCACCGCGGCGACGGCGCCGGCGCAGACGACTTTGCCGCCAATTCCCTGATATTCAATTGTGCCCTGGACTATTACCATGCCAAAGGTTTCACCCTGATCGAACTGGGAGATGCCGAAGATCTGTGGGAGAACAAGCGATTTCCCCGGATTTACATCACCCATACCTCGGTGTATGACCGCCTGGCCAAGTTTCATGACAGTGACCCGGAAAAAAACCGCTCCATCAAAATTTGGGGCAATCATGACGATTGCTGGGAAAATCGCTGCAGGCCCCTTCAGGGAATTTTCTCCTGCATTCAAACATACGAAGCTGCAATTCTGGATGACCATATCCTGATGTGGCATGGCCACCAGGCAGATTCCCTGTGTCGCGGTATGTGGGAAAGACTCAGAGCATCTTTTGTCCGAAGAATATGGCCTATACTTCAGCAATGGGGATTCCGGGACCCGACCCGGATGGCCAACAATCCGGGAAAATGCAACGGTATCGACAAAGCCCTTCACACTTGGGCCACCACCGGTTTTCCGGACTAATCCTGGTTTCCGGACTGCCGGATCGACACCATCATCGCCGGTCACACCCATCGCCCGGTCTATGAAAACCTGTCCCTGACCGAACGTATGCTGCTGAAATATGGCAAAGGGACGGATAAGATCGCGCAAAAGTTCAAAGCCGACAAAAGCTATTACACCACCGGCTCCTGTGTGCATCCCCGCTGCATCACCGGCATCGAGATTACCGACAGATGAAAACCATCTTAAACTGGTGGCCTGAATGAATGTGGCAAATACAGACGAATTCGAAGAGACCGTTTTGATTACAAGCAAGGATTCAACATGAAAAAGCCGGATGCCTGTCGCTACAGTGTTTTCATCAGCAGCGTCCAAAAGGAGCTCGCGGAGGAAAGGCGGGCTCTTAAGAGCTACATTCTCAATGACCCTTTGTTGACATTGTTCGTTTCGGATGTTTTTTTGTTTGAAGATCTCCCGGCTTGTGACCAAAAGGCCGATGAGGCATATCTGAGGCAGGTTGACCTATGCGATCTGTATGTGGGGCTTTACGCAAACGACTATGGGTATGAAGATTCTGAGGGTTTATCGCCACCAGAACGGGAGTTTGACCGCGCCACTGCCAATGGCAAGACCCGAATCATTTTTGTGAAAGGCGATGAGGACAAGCAGCGTAATCCCAAAATGACCAGACTGATCCAAAAGGCTGCTTCACAACTGATCCGTCGCCGCTTCAACAGTGTCGCCGATCTGAATTCCACCTTTTACGCAGCTATGGTAGAACATTTGAAACAATCCGGTGACTTGCGAATGTTGCCCTTTGATGCGAGCTCCTGTCCCCGCGCATCGCTGGCAGATCTTCCCCTGGAGAACATCAAGGCATTTTTGGTAATGGCCAAAAAGGAAAGAAAATACCCTCTCCCAATCAGTACTGCAAAAGAAAAAGCTCTGATTCATTTGAATTTGCTGGATGAGGGGCAACCCACCCATGCGGCTGTCCTCCTCTTTGCCAAGAATCCACAGCGCTTTCTTCCAACATCCGAAATCAAGTGTATGCACTTTCATGGCATTAAAATCCGCAAGCCCATCCCTTCCTATCAAATATACAAGGGAACGGTTTTTGAACTGGTTGATCAATCGGCTAATTTTGTTCTTTCTAACATCAATCGTCACATCGGGACCCGCGAACGTAGTGTTCAAGCTCCGGCGACCTAAGAATTGCCCAAGGAAGCCGTAACCGAGGCCATAGTTAATGCTGTTGCTCACCGGGATTACACCAGCAGCGCAAGCGTACAGGTCATGCTGTTTGCGGACAGGCTTGAAGTCTGGAATCCGGGCGAACTTCCACCAGCCCTCACGCCCGAGCGTCTTCGAGCGCCGCATGCCTCTATTCCCCGAAATCCATTGATCGCTGAACCTCTCTACCTTGCCCGTTACATCGAAAAGGCGGGAAGCGGCACATTGGACATGATTGAACACTGTAAAAATGCCAGACTCCCGCCGCCAGACTTTGAGGAAAGGGCTGGCATGTTTGTAACCACCCTTTGGCGTGACTGGATGACGGAAGAGGTTCTGGCCCATTTTGAACTTAATGACAGGCAAAGACGATGTATCAGAACATTGAAAGCTGAAAGACAAATTACAAAAATGGGTTACCAGAATCTTGTCGGATGCTCGCCAAGGACAGCGGCCCGCAATCTTGACATTCTCTTGAAAAAAGGCATTGTTCAGCGCAAAGGGTCAGGCCGAAGTGTGTATTACGAGCTTGCACGTAATCGTGCCATCATCGTGCCAACCGTGCCATAGTGAAGCGGCCTTACCTCTTTCATTTAAGACGATTGCTTCGATTCCACGGTTCCCGGCGAACCTTCCTCAAGGGCGATCCCATTTGGAACCGCAGCGATGTGCTGTTCAGGGAAGTTAGGGACGTTACCTTAAATTCAAAAATAAACTGACACAAAAGACAAAAGCATAATTTGAATATGCCATGAATAGCCCGATTGAATACACCCGGTTTTGGAGGCATTCTCACTTATGAACTTCAGTTTTGAGCACCGGAATGATCGGTCCATCCGACTTACGACAACGCCATATCGTCAATCCCCCGATTGCCGCCACTCTCGAACTCTCTCGAACTGATTATCTGCCAGCCTGCCCCGCAATCGGCTGCCGGTGCTTCCCCGCCGTTCCTTTTATGACCATACGGATTTGGGAGTCATATTTTGAGAATGGCGTTTTGCTGGATGAATCTTTTCGGTATATGGATAAAACCTA
>JBFXFK010000191.1:0-9197 GCA_050179135.1 Desulfatirhabdiaceae bacterium
CGGGTCATGCGAATACCGGCCACCACATCCTCGCCCTGGGCATTGGGCAGATAATCGCCCTCGATCCGCCTTTCGCCGGTCGAGCCGTTCCGGGTCATGGCCACACCGGTCGCGCTGTTGTCTCCCAGGTTTCCAAAGACCATGGTGACAATGCTGACCGCGGTTCCCAGATCGTGGGGAATGCCGGCTGCATTGCGGTAATCGATGGCCCGTTTGCCGTTCCAGCTTTTAAAAACCGCCTTGGTGGCCAAATGCAGTTGTTCCAATGGGTCGACAGGAAAATCACGCTTGGCATGCCTGCGGAAAATCTGTTTGAATTCAGCAGTGATTCGTTCCCAGTCATATGCCGTCAAATCGGCATCATTCAGGACTCCGGCATTTTTTCGGACTTCCTGGATCACCTCTTCAAAGGGTTCATCTGGTGCGCCCATAACCACGGTTCCAAACATCTGTATCAGGCGGCGGTAGGCATCAAACACAAACCGTTCATCACCGGTCAGATGAATCATGCCCTGCGCTGTTTCATCGTTCAGGCCGATGTTCAATACGGTGTCCATCATGCCGGGCATGGAAAATTTGGCGCCGGACCGGCAGGACACCAGAAGCGGATGATCGGACCGGCCAAATTCCTTTCCGGTCTTGTTTTCCAGAATTTTCATCGCGGAATCGATCTGATCCCACAAGCCATCCGGTATCACGCCGCCTTTTGCCAAAAACTGGTTGCATGCTTCTGTGGTAATGGTAAATCCGGGAGGTACGGGTACGCCCAGTCTGGCCATTTCCGCCAGATTGGCGCCTTTCCCACCCAACAGACCTTTGACCGCCTCCCAGTCACCCCCGGCAGCAGCCTGAATTGCATCTACCTCATCAAACAGATAAACCCATTTTGTTGTCATATGTCATCCTCACTTTTTAGATGATTGAAGTGCATGATTTGACGGGGCGTCTCCAGACATAAAAATGACTTTACTGCATTATCTTTCAGCCTTCCCCCTTCAGCCTAAATCATTCCTCTTTCCTGAGCCATGTTCATATAGGTTTCAACCACATTTCTTGGGGGGGTCCACTGTTCCGGGCCGGGTTTTTCACGCAACTGGATTGCATCAAAATTGCATGCCGTGACACATAACCCGCAGCCAATACATCGCCCGGCTTCAACCCGGGCGACATCGTCAACAACAATGGCCTTCATCTGACATCGCTCGGCGCACAGGCCGCAGCCGGTACAATCCGAAGCCAGAACTTCTGCAAAATAATTGGTGTGAACCCATTTGGCCGGCTCATCCATCCGGTTGAGGTTTTTCAGAATCTGACAGCAGCAGCCACAGCACATGCAAATGTTGGACGGTTTTTGGGAATTGCCCGGTTGAAGAACCAGTCCGGCTTCCAGACCTTTGGCCAGAATATCCAGAGCTTCGGACTGGGTGATATCCCGGCCCAGACCATTTTGTTCATAATAATAGGCGCCGCTTCCAAACGTCAGGCATACTTCGATGGGCTTTCCACAGCCCTTTCCCACCATTTTGTGCTCGGTTCGGCAGATGCAGGGGCATACGACAATCTTGGATTGGCTTTTGATAATTTTTTCGGCCGCATCATAGGGCATGGTCCGCATTTCTGCCGATATGCTTTGCGAAACCGGAATGACACGAAGCTGTTTGGTTTTTGTCGCGCTCCAGGCCTTTTCCATCAAATCCGGGCAATATTCATTGAAGAGTTGAATCAGTTCCTCATCCAGGCTGTTGACATGATACTCCCAGATGCCCACCACAAACTGGGCGGCCATATAGTGATGGACGCCACCTTTTCCAGAACGGTAAATCAGGCCTTTTTTCGACATGTCGAAAAGAATCGGTGAAAGTTCTGCTTCTGTCATTCCTGCACGCCCGGCAATTGCCGATACCGGTTCCGGCATCATGATCAGATGCGCCGCAATACGGGCTTCCAGTGGTGTAAACAGCTTTTTCAGAATTTTAAGTTCAATACCCGATTCCGTTGCGGGATATCCGGCCGGCAGGTTGTCCAGGTGAACAGCCAGACGCTTGTAAACATCCATATCTTCCATGTAAAACGTCTCCAAAATGGGAAATTTCAAAATGACGGTACCCGTCTGTCATTTGTATCATTTTCAGAAAATAGTTTTTGAGATATTCTGAAATTTCAAATTTGAAATCTGAAATACCATAATCCCGGCATCAAGGATTCATTTCATACGCATCCTTCAACGGTTCGACATCATTTTGCCATACCCGGTCAAAGCGTCCGGAATCCGTAACCGGCTTTTTGATCATGTCGAGGCAAAGGGCCATCTGTTTGTCCGTGCTGCTGGGTTTGGAATAAATCTGAAGCGCAAATTTTGAAAAATCCCGCACCATGAAATCAAATATCTGATCCACCAGATCATCCGGTACATTCTGAATCCGGGCATTTTCAATGATCAACTGGCCATAGGCCACCAGGGTGAACAACTCCCCCAGACTCAACAGAAAATCGATATCTTTGGATTGTGCCTGATCCGGTGTTGCCGTCAGCAAAAATCTTTTCAGGGATTCGATCTGGGATTTGAACACATGGATATTGGGCAGATTCATGCTGTTATAGGCCAGGCTGAAATCATGGAACCGGATTTTTCCCAGTCCCCGGGTCGGGCCCTGCCGGAACAGAAATTCATCGTGAGCCGCATCATCCCGTCTGGGAATATCCGGAAAGCTGTCCGGATTGAAAAAATAATTGGCCATGAATTTGATAATCAGCGCCATATTCACATGAACCGTGCCTTCCAGCTTGGGAAGCGCACGAATATCCCGTGCCGCCATTTCAAAAAAGGTGTCTTTTTCAAAACCCTTTGCAGCGATGACATCCCAGATCAGATTGATGACTTCTTCACCCTGGGTCGTAACCTTCATCTTGACCATGGGGTTGAACAGCAGGTACCTCCGGTCTGTATCCGAGGCGCTTCGCATGTAGTCAGATGCGCGCGAGGCAAACAGTTTCATGGCCATCAGCCGGGCATATGCATCCACAAACAACTGCCGGACATGGGGAAAATCCGTAACCGCCCTGTTGTACAGCCTGCGGTTGGCGGCATGCCGGATGGCTTCGTAGAATGCATGGGTACAGATGCCGATGGAGGCCCATCCCAGATTGAATTTTCCCACATTGATGGTGTTCAGGGCGGAATCCCAGGCATCCTGTCCTTTTGACAGGATATCGGATTCCGTGACCGGATAGCTGTGCAGCGCATATTCAGCCACATAATTTTGTGAATTGACGACATTTTTGACGCATTCATAATTGGGGTGAGTGGATTCGACCGCAAAAAACACATACTCGTTTGAATCCGCCAGTTTGCCAAACGTGGACACCAGGGCGGCCTGGTTGGCATTACCGATATAGTATTTTCCGCCGTCGGCCCGATAATCGCCGTCCGCGATTTCGGTCAGGGTCATCTCACTGGAATACAGGTCTGCGCCATGGGCCTTTTCAGACAGGCCAAAGGCAAAGATACTGCCATTCTTTAGAAGATCGCCGGTTTTTTGCTTTACAGATGTGTTGGGGCTCATCCATATGGGTCCCAGCCCCAGAATCGTTACCTGCCAGGTGTACCAGTATGGCAGGCCATAAAACCCCAGAATTTCATTGAAGTCGCAATTGCGGCAGGTGTCCCACCGGCATGCGCTGTCCCCGTAGGCCGGGGGTGTCAGGAGATTGAAAAATATGTTGTTTTCTTTCAGAAATTCCAGAAAATCCGCATACCACACCCGTTCATGGTCATCGTGCTTGATGCGGCTTTTACCTTTATTTTCAAAAAACGCTATTGTTTTCAACATGATCTGCCGGGATGGCTCGTCGAGATGGTCAAATCGGGTGGTTCGGGGATTCAACAGATTCATAAATATCCTTTTGTTCAGATGGCAGTTGTTAACACCTTCGGGGTGAAACCCCGGAAGGATCGCACCGGCCCGCTTCAGACAGGCAGTGATTCTAAACAGTCTTTTACGGAACAATCTCCGGATAATCAACTACTTCTTTACCACCAGTCCCACACCTGCCAGAAGCAGCAGTGACCCGGCATAGCCCAGTGCCGTGATGTTTTCCGGATCCATCCAGGTTACGTGCATTCTGGATAATACCGCGGCAACGGCAAGTGTTATCAACGGATTCAGAACAATGATGGCGCTGACCTGATTGGCAGGCAATACCTTCAATGCCTCGGAAAGTGCTCCGTAGGCGATCAGCGTGTTGGCGCCCATAAACAGCAGCACCGCCCAGTCGATCCAGGATAACAGAACCAGTTCATGCAGATCCATTTTGGGAAAAAAGAACAGGGACGCGACAACATAGATCAGCAGATTGGTTTGCAGCGGTGTCCACAGGCGCAGAAGAAGCTTTTGACAGACCGCATATACGGCCCAGGATACCGCAGCAAAAATGACCCACAGATTGCCTTTGAAATACGCATCCTGTGTGACAATCAGGTTTGAAATCTGGTCCTGGTAAAACAGGATGAAGCCCAAAAATGCAATCAAAAATCCGGTTTTCTGAATTCGTGTCAGTTTTTCCTTGAAGTACACCACGCCGATAATGGCCACCATCAGGGGGGATAACTGAATCAGAATCTGAACATTTGACGGAGATGTCAGATCAAGTCCGATTGTGAACCCGTAATAATTGCCTGCCAGGGCCAGACCGGCCAGAATTCCCAGAATCGGGGGGGTTTTTAATATGATCAGGGTTTTTGGGCTTCTTATTGCAAAATAGACAGCCAGAAAGAGAAACGAAAACATGAAGCGAAACCAGATGATGGTATGAACACTGAGCGTCCGGAGCGAAAATTTTAAAAAAATGGCCAGAACGCCCCATAGGAACACCGTCATGCTGATCATGATGAGCCCGCGGGAATGAGAAGAAATCAAAATTGGCTTCCTTTATGAGGAGAGAGCGGTTAACCAGTCATTATATATAATCATTGACAAAATCAGGCATGCAGTTTAATTTGACGACAATTTTTACGGAAGTGCGCAGCTCACTGGTGGGGCTCCCGGACTTCAAATCCGGTGTGGGGCGCTAATACCGTCCCGGGTGGGTTCGATTCCCATGCACTTCCGCCATTTTTTGACATCCGTAACCAACATCCTCAAGAAATCTCCCCTGATTCACATCCATATCAAAAAAAAACTTCTTTTCGAAGGATAAGCTGTTGCATGCCCTTACAAAAAGAAGCAGTGTTGACACGCAATTTAGCACAGGCATCCGCTGCGTGTAAATGCCCATTTCCATATGCCTGTATGTAAAAACATCACTTTTTCGGATTTGCGGAAACAATGCAGACATTGGTTTATCTGCAAGAGGGGCAAAGTGGCAGAGGCACAAAACCCGGCAAAATTGCATGGTCGCATGCTCCGCAACTGTCAGATAACCGGGAGGGATCTATGCCAGATTGGGATCACCTGAATCGACGGAATCAGGCCGATATCGAAAACCGGATTCTTCATGGTCTTTCCAGTGAATGGGATTCGGCGTCATGGGAAATTCAGGCCGATATTCGAAAAAAGCTGAAAAAGCCATTATTTGTATTGCGTGATTATTCCCGAAAATTGGGATACTGGGCTTTTGAGAATCAGGAAATCGGCATGAACCGGCAGTTTGCACTGACCCATTCCTGGAATGATATCCGTGAAGTGCTGTTTCATGAAATGGCCCATCAACTGGCGACCCAGGGCATGGGCGCCCGGCATGAACCTCCGCATGGCGTGACATTTCAAAAAGCCTGTCGGATTCTGAGAGCCAATCCGCAACCAACCGGACAATATATCCCGCTGAGCCGGCAGATCATGGATGGACAAACGGATGAGACCGACAAAACCCGGATGCGGATACAGAAACTGCTGGCTCTGGCGGAAAGCAGCAATGTGCATGAAGCCGAATCGGCCATGATGAAGGCCCATGAACTGATTGCAAAGGTTGAAATGGAACATGTCAGCCAAAACAGTCAACGGGATTATTACAGTCTGTTTTTGGGACAGCCGGCGCTTCGGCATCTTCGGGAAGCGTATTCTCTGGCTCACCTGCTGAGGGATTTTTATTTTGTTCGATGCATCTGGATTTCGGCCTATGTCCTGGAAAAAGGTAAAATGGGACGGGTTCTTGAAATCAGCGGCACAGCCAGAAATCTGCAAATTGCATCCTATGTATATGAATTTATAAAACGATTCATCGATTTTGAATGGTCGGAATACAGCCGGGATAAAAAGCTGACCCTGCATCGGAAAAGTGATTTTGCATATGGGATATTGGCCGGTTTTCGGGCCAGGCTGGAAAAGAAACCCGATTCCACCGGGCATACAAAAAGCAGAAGCGGTTCTCTGGTTCCGATCGAAGACCGTCAACTGAAACAGTATATCTCGGTGCGGTATCCCCATTTGAGATCATTCAGCCGAGGTGGCGGTTCCTGCAACCCCGGTGTGCTGTCAGACGGCAAAAACGTTGGCAAAAGACTCGTGATCCATCAGGGCATTACATCATCCACTTCGGATGGGGGGATCCGGTATTTGACGGAAAAATAGTCGTGAGAAATGAGTCGTGAGTCGTGAGAGGCCGCCTGGCTGTTTGGCGGCCGCTCTGCTGGAATGCAGGTTGCAGCACCTTCAGTCTTCAGCCTTTTTCATCGGCACTTTGGAAAACACATCGTCGTCCAGGCCCGACCGGTGTCCGGCTGCCAGATAATGATATCCGGCAGCCGCAATCATGGCGGCGTTGTCCCCGCACAATTCCAAAGAGGGTATATACACTGAAAAACCCTGCCGAAGCGCGGCGTCCTGAATGCATTGCCGCAGCCGTGAATTGGCGGCAACACCACCTGCCATGGCGACACGCGTGCAGCCTTTTATCTGTGCTGCATAAATCAGTTTGTGGCACATCACCTCGCAGGCGGCCTCCTGAAACGCGGCGGCAATGTCAGGTATATGATTTCGAAAGTCGGATTCATGAACCTGAACATACCGTCTGACCGCGGATTTGAGTCCGCTGAAGCTGAAATTGAAATCGGATTTGTCAAGAAATGTCCGGGGGAAATGGATGCTGTCGGCATTCCCAGATTCTGCCTGATCCTGAATGATTTTCCCCCCGGGATAACCCAGCCCCAACAACTTGGAAACCTTGTCAAAGGCTTCTCCGGCGGCATCATCCAGGGTTCTTCCCATCATTTCAAAATTTATGGGGCCGGTTACATGATAAATGCTGGTATGTCCGCCGGAGGCCAGAAGTGCGACAAATGGAAAATCCGGTTTATGGTTTTCCAGAAAGAGGGAGTGGATATGACCCTCCAGATGATTGATGCCGATCCAGGGATATCTGCGTGACATGGCCAATGCCCGGCCAAATGAAAACCCCACCAGAAGAGCCCCCACCAGTCCGGGCCCCTGAGTGACCGCAATGCCGTCAATTTGTTGAATGGAAAGACCGGATTCCTCTAAGGCCTGAGTTACGAGAGGGGTAATCGCCTCGATATGTTTTCGGGAGGCGATTTCCGGAACCACGCCGCCATATCGATGATGAATGTCAATTTGAGACGCCACAACCGAGGAGAGAATGATGTTGCCGCTTTTGACAACTGCTGCAGCGGTTTCATCGCAGGATGTTTCTATACCTAAAATGATCATGATAACCGAATTGTTGTTGGGGACATTTCGTCCGGTTGTGCTGGATCCGTCAGATTGACGATGGAATATAATTTGTTTTCATTGTAAACTGTACTCGATACCATTACAATTTCAATTTATAATATTTCGATTTCAAATTATGGATGAAAACACGTCATGGTCGAAACGATTTTCTTGTCCCAAAATTTATCCTTTGGTTGATCGCCATAAAAAACAGGTTTATACGTCCACCATGAAATTAATAATCGCGCCACATCGTCCATTTCATAATTTTAAACTTATATTATTGTCGTTCATGACCCTGTGTATCGGCCTGTTCGGTTGTGCGGCAGTCGGTCCCGATTATGTTTCGCCGGAAATCCAGGTACCCGATGTCTGGCATACCGGGCTGGCGGAAAACCTGAGTTTGCAACCCGCATCACCGGAAACGTTGGCCAGATGGTGGACCACTCTGAATGATCCGGTTCTGTCCAGCCTGATGGATCGGGCCGCTGTCAACAACCCGGATTTGCGGAAGTCCCTTCTTCGGGTACGGGAAGCCAGAGCCAGAAGAGGCATCAGCGAGGCATCCCGTTTCCCGACCCTGGATGCTTCGGCCGCCGCCGCAGTTCGCCGCAGCAGCGAAAGCGCCGGAACCGGCAACGAAACCGAAAGCTACAGCATTCAATTTGATGCCGGCTGGGAAATCGACATTTTTGGCGGTGTCCGGCGGGGTATCGAGGCATCTGAAGCCGATCTGGGCGCCGCACAGTCAGACCTGCGGGATGTGCTGGTCAGTCTGCTGGCCGAAGTGGCGCTCAACTACATCGAAGCCAGAACGTATCAGGTCAGGCTGGATGTGACACAAGCAAACATTCTGGCCCAGACTGAAACCCTGACCCTCAACCAGGAACGGTTTCAGGCGGGCCTGATCAATGAGCTGCCTGTTCGACAGGCCCAATACAATCTGGAAAATTCCCGATCCCAGATTCCAGCACTCCGGACAGGCCTGGAGGCATCGATGAACCGTCTGGCAGTTTTGCTGGGGGAATATCCGGGCGTACTGCATTCCGAGATTGTGGAACCCCGACCGATTCCGGTCGCATCCGGCAGCATCGCTGTGGGCATGCCGTTGGAAATCCTGCGAAACCGGCCGGATATCCGTCGGGCAGAAAGAAATCTGGCGGCCCAGACCGCTCGAATTGGTGTGGCAGTCGCCGATCTCTATCCCAAATTCAGATTGAGCGGCGTCTTCGGGCTGGAATCCCTGTCGGTTGGCGATTTTCTGGTTCCTGCGGACAGCCGCATCTGGCAGGTGGGACCCGGCATGAACTGGCGGCTTTTTGACGGTGGCGCGATCCGGCGCAATATCGAGGTGCAGACCCTGCTTCAGGAACAGGCATTGATCGATTACGAGTCCACCATCCTGCTGGCCATGGAAGAAGTGGAAAATGCACTGACCGCATTTTCCGAAGCACTGAACCGGAGGCAATCGCTTTTGTATGCGGTTGAATCGGCAAACCGTGCCGTGATCCTGGCCCGGGATCTGTTCACCGC
>JBFXFK010000192.1:0-9109 GCA_050179135.1 Desulfatirhabdiaceae bacterium
TGTGATGAAGCAGTTGTTCAATATTCTGCAGGTCTTCAATCGAATTGATTCCTATAATTTCAATCGGATCTTTACCCATGACGGTTCCGATGGACAAATTCTCCGATCGTCCGCACCGAATGATATCAGTCAAATAAAATTCTTTTTGCACGTTGTTGCGATCAATCTTTTGAAGTAGTCGAGCCAGCACAGAACGCTTGACTGCATAAATTCCGGTATTGACGATATTTATTTTTTTTTGATCCGGATCTGCATCTGCTTCTTCAACAATGCCTGCCAATTCATTCATTTCATTAAAAATGATGCGTCCATATCCCTTTGGATTTTCAACCCGAGTCACCAGGACCGTAATATCAGACTGGCTGGACACATGGGTCGACATAAGATGATTCAGGGTATCATGCCGAATTAACGGTGTATCCCCACAGAGAATAATGACCTGTGATACATCAGCACCCAATGCCGGCAAAACACATTGTACCGCATGGCCGGTGCCAAGCTGGTTTTCCTGCAGAATAAAGTTTACTTTGGCGAATTTCAGAATTTCGATTCGGACAAGATCGGCCTGATATCCAACAACGACATAAATATTGTTTGAAACCAGTTTCTGCGCAGCATGAATAATATAGTAAATCATGGGTAGCCGCTGTAATTCATGGAGAACCTTGGGCTTTGTGGATCGCATCCGCTTACCCAGTCCCGCTGCCAGAATAATCACTGCATGATGATTGGAATCCATATGATGATTTTTCCCGGATATAGCTTTCAAGATAAAGATTTTGGGTGCATTATGGGTCAGGGATGGCCGAGGGTGTTTCATGGCGTCAGCCGCTAAAGGCCTATCCCCTCCCTGCTGCCTTCACAAAACAATTATCGTAAAAGTTATAGATCATAAAAAGAAAAAGGCAAATCATCTGTGATGATTTGCCTTTTAAATAAAATAAAGATGGCTATCTTCGGGTTTCAGCCAGCCTGAGACGGTGCAATGCCCGTTGCAGGGCAGCCCGTGCACGAACAAAATCCAGATCCTCTCCTTTTGGGCGCGCCATTCTTTCCATCGCACGTTCATAAGCGGATTTTGCTCTTTCAAGATTGATATCGCGTCTTCTTTCCGCCGACTGCGTCAGTATTGTCACCTTGTCGGGCAAAGCTTCTGCAAATCCGCCGTTTACAAAGACATATCGTTCAACGCCGCCGGCATCCTTATATTTAACAATGCCAACTTTCAGGGTTGTCAGAAAAGGCGTGTGTCCTATTAAAACGCCAAATTCACCCAGAGTTCCAGGAGAAACAACGATCTGCGCGTCTTCGCTGACAACGATTTTTTCCGGAGTAACCACTTCTAAGCGAATATTTCCGGCCATGAGTTTTACCCTCGATTGTTATTTGTTGGCTTCTGCCATTTTTTTGGCTTTTGCAACAGCATCTTCGATGCCACCGACCATATAGAAAGCCTGTTCGGGAAGATCATCGTGCTTTCCATCACAAATTTCTTTAAATCCACGAACCGTATCCGCTATTTTGACATACGCACCTTTCATACCGGTAAATGTCTCTGCAACATGGAATGGCTGTGATAGAAATCGCTGCATTTTCCGGGCTCTGGAAACGGTCAGCTTATCTTCATCGGAAAGCTCATCAATACCCAGAATGGCAATAATATCCTGAAGTTCTTTGTATTTCTGAAGGATTACCTGGACTTTTCGCGCAACCGAATAGTGTTCATCCCCAATGTAGGAAGCATCCAGAATACGGGAGGTCGAGTCAAGTGGATCAACCGCAGGATAAATGCCCAATTCTGCAATCTGACGGGATAAAACAACAGTTCCATCAAGATGCGCAAATGTCGTGGCCGGGGCCGGGTCGGTCAAGTCATCAGCAGGTACGTACACACACTGAACGGCTGTAATGGAACCCTTGTCAGTGGAGGTGATGCGCTCCTGAAGACCACCAAGATCAACAGCCAGAGTTGGCTGATAACCAACAGCAGACGGCATACGGCCAAGGAGTGCGGAGACCTCTGATCCAGCCTGGGTAAACCGGAATATATTATCAATAAAAATCAGCACATCCTGACCTTCAATATCCCGGAAGTATTCCGCAGCAGTCAGGGCGGAGAGTGCAACCCGTGACCGGGCTCCAGGTGGCTCGGTCATCTGACCATAAATCAGGGCGGCCTTGGGTAAAACACCGGAATCCTTCATTTCATGATACAGGTCATTGCCTTCACGGGTTCTTTCACCGACACCTGCAAACACAGATATGCCACCGTGATGCATGGCGATATTGTTGACCATTTCCATCATGATAACGGTTTTTCCAACACCAGCGCCACCAAAAAGCCCCATTTTACCACCACGGGGAAATGGAACCAGAAGATCGATGACCTTTACACCGGTTTCAAGAACCTTGACGGTTGTATCCTGCTCGGTAAATTTGGGGGCAAGTCTGTGAATGGGCATCATCTTTTCCTGACTGATGGGCCCGAGACCATCGACCGGTTTGCCGACAACATTCAAGACACGACCAAGACCCGCCTGCCCTACCGGCATCATAATGGGTTTTCCGGTATCTTTAACCGGCATACCTCTGACCAGACCATCGGTAACATCCATAGCAACAGCTCTGACAACATTATCCCCCAGATGCTGGGCAACTTCCACGACCAGATTATCGGGTTCATCACTAATAGACGTATTGCTGATCAGCAGTGCGGTCAGGATATGGGGCAGTTGCCCCTGTTCAAACTCCACATCCACAACAGGTCCCATAACCTGTTTAATATAGCCAATATTTTCTCCCATTTAAAATCCTCCTATCGATCGACATGCGGCCGAGAATCCGGTTAACCTTTCAAAGCTTCTGCACCACCGACAATATCCATCAAATCTGCAGTAATGGCAGACTGCCTGGCCTTGTTATACGCCAGTGTCAGACTGCCAATCATATCATTGCACGCTTTCGTCGCATTATCCATGGCAACCATTCGGGCTGCATGCTCACTGGCAGACGTCTCCAGAAGCGCCCGGTGAATCTGCACATAAACATGTGTGGGCATCAGATCGCCCAACAATTCATCCGATGAGGGTTCACAGATGTGCTCTGCGAGATACGGCTGATTGCTGTCAATCTCTGTTTTTTCAGATTTTTCCGGAATTATTGGCAGAATTTGCCGGACAACCGGCGTTTGTTTTGAAACCGTCCGGAATTCGGGAAATATAACATACACTTCATCAACAGTTCCTTTTAAAAACTGATCCACCATCGTTTGTCCGACATGGGATGAAACATGGAATCCGATTCGTGATCCGATGATGCCGATGTGTTCTGAAAGGATGGTATTTGACGTTTTTCGACACCAGTCACGACCCTTTTTTCCAAAGGTGACAAAAGAAATCTGAATATCTTTTTCTTTCAGTTCTTTTGAAAACTTGTCGGCACGGGTAACCAGATTGGCATTGAATCCACCACACAAGCCTCTGTCGGATGTGCAAACAATGATATTGACTTTTTTGACTTCACTCCGTGGAACCGTAAGCGGACTGGCGCCTTCACCCGACTTTTCGACCAGGCTGTCCAGGACTTCAGCAAATTTATTGGCATAAGGACGAAAGGCTTCCATATTTTGCTGAGCGCCGCGAAGTTTGGACGCTGCAACCATGTTCATGGCTTTCGTAATTTGCTTGGTCTTTTTTACGGCGCTGATCTTCATTTTGACTTCTTTTAATTGTGCCATATGAAATCGCCCTTATCTTAAGTCATCAAAAGGTTAATACGTTTAATATCACGCTTATTTAATGGTATCCTTGAATTCATCATCATATTCTGCCAGCGCTTTTTTAAGCATATTTTCAATTTCTTCGTTGATGACTTTTTTCTCGGCAATTTCCGTAAATATTTTCGGATGTCTTTCTTCGACAAAGGAATACAGACCGGCCTCGAATTTGGCAACGACATCAATTGGATATTTATCGAGATACCCCCGTGTTCCCGCATAAAGAATCACCACCTGCCGTTCCATGGGTAACGGACGGTACAGCGGCTGTTTCAGCAGCTCAACCAATCGCGCCCCGCGAGTCAACTGCTGCTGGGTTCCTTTATCAAGATCACTGCCGAATGCTGCAAAGGCCTCAAGCTCACGATACTGTGCAAGATCCAGACGAAGCGTTCCGGCAACCTGTTTCATGGCCTTGGTCTGGGCAGCGCCACCGACGCGGCTGACTGAAAGACCAACATTGATGGCTGGGCGGACACCCGCAAAAAACAGCTTGGGTTCAAGATAAATTTGACCGTCAGTGATTGAAATAACGTTTGTTGGAATGTATGCCGATACGTCACCAGCCTGGGTTTCAATAATCGGAAGTGCTGTCAATGATCCGGCACCAAGCTCATCATTCAGTTTGGCAGATCGTTCCAGCAATCTGGAGTGGTTATAAAAAATGTCACCCGGATAGGCTTCACGTCCTGGGGGGCGTCTCAACAAGAGGGATACCTGACGGTATGAGGCAGCCTGTTTGGACAAATCGTCATAAATGATGAGGGAATGTTTTTTGTTGTCCCGGTAGTATTCGGCCATGGCACATCCGGCATAGGGGGCCACGTACTGAAGTGTTGCGGGGTCACTGGCGCATGCAGCTACGACAGTGGTATAGGCCATGGCGCCATGTTTTTCCAGAATGGCCACGACTTGGGCAACTGTTGATTTTTTCTGTCCACAGGCAACATAAATACAGTAAACATCCTGGCCTTTCTGACTCAGAATTGAGTCGATGGCAATGGATGTTTTTCCAATCTGACGGTCGCCAATAATGAGCTCACGCTGACCTCTGCCCACGGGTGTCATGGCATCGATTGCCTTGATTCCCGTAATCATGGGCTCGTGAACACTTTTTCGGGCAATAACGCCTGGCGCCACCATTTCCACCCGGCGAAATTCCTTGGCATCAATCGGACCTTTGCCGTCAATGGGTTCACCCACAGCAGAAACCACCCGTCCAAGGACTGCCTCACCAACCGGAACCTGAGCAATTCTTCCTGTCCGCTTGACAATATCCCCTTCTTTGATCTCTGTGTCTTCACCCATGATGGCAATACCGACATTGTCCTCTTCCAGATTGAGAACCAGCCCCAGAACTCCGCCCGCAAATTCGACCAGTTCCAGAGCCATGACTTTTTCCAGACCATAAACCCGGGCAATGCCATCGCCGACAGATAAAACGACACCCGTCTCGCTGAGCTCAACCTTTTTATCGTAATCCTTGATTTGATCCTTAATAATCTGACTAATTTCTTCGGCTTTTAATTGCATTTAGACACGCTCACCCCTTTTTAAAGATTCTTTCATGTTGAGTAATTGTGTTTTGATACTCCCATCCAAAACCAGATCACCTATTTTTGTCACAATTCCACCAATCAGGTCCGAATCCTGGTGCACATCCAGGATAATTTGCTTACCCGTTTTTTTTGAAAGCGATAAGCGTATTTTCTCAACAGTTTCGGCTGAAAGTTCAGTTGCCGATGTCAGGCTGGCCCTGGCCACCCCTTTCAAATCATCGGCCAGTTTCTGATAAAAATCATTTATATGATTCAAAAAGCTGAACCGTCCTTTGTCAAAGAGCAGATACACAAACGATCTCATTACGTTTGAAAGTTCCATTTTTTCAATTACGCTTTTCAGAACTTTTTGTCGTGCAGCAGCAGCGTACAATGGATTGCCGATCGTCTGTTCGAGCAGTTTATCACCTGTAAACAACTGGGTTACGCCATTTAATTCTTCCCGGTATTTTTCGGCGTTACCATCTCCCTTGCCGATTATCAGAAGCGCCTTCGCATATCGTCTTGCAATAGCCAAATTTTTCATCTATGCAACCACCTTCTGTAAGTATTCATCAATCAGTTGATTCTGGTCTTCCGGCGTAATTTTGCTTCGAATGACTTCTTCCGCTTTGACCAGCGCAGTTTCTATGATTTCCCGCTGCAGTATTTCCTTGGCCAGCTTGAATTCATGTTCAATATTGCGCTTGGCCTGTTCCTCCAGCTTTTGAGCGGTCTGTTCGGCTTCCTTGAGAATTTTTGCTTTCGCGTCGTTACCCTGTTTGACATATTCCGAAATAATTTGATCAGCCTCCTGATTCAGGCGGGCAATCTGGGCATTGTATCTGGCCAGCTCTTTTTCAGCCGCATCTTTTTTGTTTTCCAGCTCTTCCAGTTGCTGCCGGATTCCCTTGATTCTGGAATCAAGCGCCTGTGCCACCGGTTTCTTTAACAGAAAAAAAAGACCAATTGCCAAAACTGCAAAATTCATGACCCGATAGGTATCGGTATTCAGCCAGCCTTTGGTCCCTGGAGCTTCGCCGTGCCCTTCTTCCACCCCGGATGACGCAATCGCAACACCAAATGAAGTCATTAGAAGGATCAAACATGCAAAAATCACCATTTTACTGGAGGTACTGAATTTCATTTTGGATATCATCACACAGCCCTCCCCAGAATTTTTTGGCTGATTGCATTCACCAGCGCGCCCAACTCTTTTTGCAGTGCATCTCTCACTGTTCCCGCATCGGTTGTGATACGGTTTTTTATTTCTGCCAGTTCGGCCTGAGCGCGGCTGTTAATTTTTTCGACAACTGCCTTTTCTTCATCAAATGCTGATTTGATCAGCAGCTCTTTTTCCTTTAGCCCCCTGGATCTGGCATCCCTTATCCCGGCGGCAAACGCACTTTCTTTTTCCTGAACCTGGGAATTGCAGGAGTCGATTGCCTGATCAAGATGTGAAAATTTTTCCTTTCTCTGGAGCAACATTTTTCGTATGGGTTTATACAGAACCATATTCATTGCCCATATCAGAAAAATGAAATTGATGATCTGAATAAACACGGATCCATCAATACTAATCATACAATTCCCTCCCTTGATAATTGCTTGAAAATTAAATCTTAAATGACGCCCCCAGACAATGGAACATATGAACGGAGTTTAACTCCGAGGGTCTATAGCATTCGATTTGCAGGATTGTCAATGGTAAATTATTCAAACATAAATCTTCTCATGCTGATGTTTAACAGGAGACCGACACTGGTCATCATCAAAACAGCAGCCGATCCGCCATAGCTGATAAATGGCAGCGGAATCCCCACTACCGGCATCAATCCCATCACCATGCCGATATTGATCACCACTTCCCAGAAAATCAGGGTGGAAATGCCAAATGCCATCAGTACGCCAAATGGCTCCCGACACCCATGCGCAATGTTCAGACCCCACACAACAATCAGAAGCAGCAACAGCAGAACACCCACTGAACCCAAAAACCCCCAATCCTCAGCCAATACGGAAAATATGAAATCCGTATGCTGCTCGGGTAAAAATGACAGGGCATTCTGGGTTCCCTTCATGAATCCTTTTCCGAATAACTGTCCTGAACCAATAGCGATTTTTGACTGGATAATATGATACCCGGCCCCCAATGGGTCGCTGTCAGATGTCAGAAAGGTTAAAATTCGCTGTTTTTGATATCCTTTTAAAAAATGCCAGGCAACCGGGCAGGCCCCGGCTCCGAATACGAGCAGATATATCAGTGTTTTTTTCTCAATCCCGGTAAAAATCGTCATGGAACCGGCAATCAGAAGAATCATGATGGCGGTTCCCAGATCCGGTTGCAAAACAATCAGCAGACAGGGAATTGAGATCAGCAAAATCGGGATCACCAGATCCCGAAAAATCAGACCATTGACCGTGCCAATTCGGGAGTAGTATCTGGATAACAATATGATAATCCCCAGCTTCATCACTTCCGAAGGCTGAATGGATATCGGACCAAGAATCAGCCATCTTCTGGATCCGGCGACATATTTTCCAAACAGTAACACGGCAATCAACAGTAAAACGCATAACCAGTAACAACCGTATGCATACTGGTCCACTTTTCGATAGCTGAAAAGGAAGCTGACAATCATGATGCAGAAACCGATACCGTACCAGATCATCTGCCGATAAAAAATGAGATTCTGGGGGTTGATCTGATCTGCCCGTGTTGCGCTGTACAGCGTTGATAATCCAGAAGCAATCAGGGCGGCCGTTATGGCTGCCAGTCCCCAGTCAAAATATTGAATCAGCCGCCTGTCAAACATGCTTACCGGACCACCGTGTGCAAATAGGTTTCAATCAGCTCTGATGCTATGGGCGCGGCGGCACTGGATCCATGTTCACCGTGCTCGACAATTACCGAAACAACCAGTTGAGGAGAGGCAGAGGGTGCATAGGCAACAAACCAGGCATGCGATTTGAGATGTTGGGCGCGTGCACCCTCTTTTTCAACTGATCCGGATTTTCTGCTGAATACCTGGGCAGTTCCTGTTTTTCCACTGATGTCGATACCATTGATTTTGGCAATTCTGGCGGTTCCGGCATTTCCGTTCACCACCTCCCAAAGGCCTCTCTGAACCAACTGCATGGTTTTGGTCTTCAGGGGTATTCGGCCTCTCATGACGGGCTGTACCGCATCGACAACCTCGCCATCCGCATTCTCAATCCGGTTGACAATCAGAGGCGTCACCAGAAAACCGCCGTTGGCAATGGCAGACATGACAACCGCCATTTGAAGTGGCGTGGCCAGATTGTATCCCTGTCCAATTGCTACCGACAGGGTTTCCCCTGCCTGCCATAACACGCCGGTTTTTCTTTTTTTCCATAACGTGCTTGGCACCAGGCCGCCGGCCTCGCCGTCAAGCTGAATGCCTGTCCGTGATCCCAGTCCAAACGCCTTTGCATAAAACGCCAGTCTGTCAACACCCAACTTCATGCCGGTCTGATAGAAAAACACATCGCAGGATTCGGCAATGGCGTCCGTGATATTGACGGTTCCATGTCCGCCTTTTTTCCAGCATCGATACTCCCGGTTGCCATATTTTAGATGACCCGGACAAAAAAAAGTTGTTCTTTCATCGATAACGCCATCTTCAAGGCCGGCAACGGCGCAGATGATCTTGTAAGTGGATGCCGGCGGGTACTCCCCCTGTATGGCCTTGTTGAGCAGGGGCCGCATGGGGTTTTTGATCATCCCGTCCCATTCTTCCTGACTCATGCCATCAATAAACGCATTCTGATCAAA
>JBFXFK010000193.1:0-1347 GCA_050179135.1 Desulfatirhabdiaceae bacterium
CGATACGAATCAGTGTTTCGATACCGTTCAGGCCGGGCATTTTAAAATCACAGATGACAGCCGAAACATCCTGAAGGTGTTCCTGAATGAACCGTATGCCATATTCACCGGTTTCAGCGGCAAACACCGGATAGGTTTCCCGTTTCAACGCCCGCAGGACTGAGCGGCGGACGCCTTCATCGTCATCGATGAGAAGTAGTCCATTCATGACAATATTTCCTCACTTTGTGCCTTTGCCCCTCTTGTTCTATAGCTTTTCAGACAATGATTTGGGGAAGGCAGCGGGGAGGGGATAGGCCTGTTGGCCATTCCCGACCGATAACGCACCCAAAATCTTTATCTGGAAAGCTATATTTTCATCCCCGGGGGTGAAAGGTATCATGCACCTTTTTAAGGCGGTCGCGTGCAACATGCGTATATATCTGGGTCGTCGTGATATCGGAGTGGCCCAGCATGATTTGAACCGATCGCAAATCCGCGCCACCTTCCACCAGATGGCTGGCAAATGAATGTCTCAGGCTGTGCGGGGTGATTTTTTTTTGGATTCCGGCTGATTTGGCATATTTTTGAATGATTTTCCAGAATCCCTGACGGGTCATAGGTTGTCCGGCCCGTGCAATAAACAGAAACGGGCTGGTCCGTCCGGACAGAAGGACCGGCCTCATGACGTTCAGATAATATTCAACCGTGACTTTTGCCCGTTCACCTATGGGTACAACCCGCTCTTTTGCGCCTTTTCCGGTTGTTCTGACAAAGCATGCCTCGATATTGACATCGTGGGCTTTCAGATCGATCAGTTCGGACACGCGAAGACCGGCCGCATACATCAGTTCCATCATGGCGGCATTTCTGGCGCCTGTCGGGATATGGGTGTCCGGAATACGGAGGAGTTGGTCGATTTCCGCCACGGACAGGGAATCCGGAAGATGAAGCCCGGTTTTGGGGAAGTCGATCTGTCGGGTCGGATCATGGCCGATGTGCTGTTCCTGAATCAGAAATCGATAAAATCCACGAATGCTGACCAGATGTCTGGCACGGGATCTGGCAGAAATTCCAGCTTCCCGCAACTGAATCAGATGCCTGAGAATGGCATCTGCATCGGCATCTTCGAAATGCGCCATACCGGATTTTTCAAGATGCGTTGCATATCGGGCCAGATCTCTGCTATAGGATTCAACCGTCTTGGCAGAGAGCCCTTTTTCAACGACCAGATAATTGATATAGACATCGATCTGCCGGTTGATGGAAGAATCAGACATGATGTGTCTCCGGTGCGGTCATTTTTAATTGTATCCTGATTTTATATTTGATATCGCATCGAAATTCAATCATTATCCCATCCGTATC
>JBFXFK010000193.1:1447-6302 GCA_050179135.1 Desulfatirhabdiaceae bacterium
TATCCATTGATTGCGGCACCCAGAGTCTGAAAGCCCTGGTTTTTGACCTGAAAGGGAATCTGGCTGCCAGGGAACAGATCAAATTTGCGCCCTATGTGTCGCCACATCCCGGATGGGCAGAACAGGACCCGGACGTTTTCTGGATGTCATTATGCCAGGCGTGCCAAAGTCTCTGGCATCAGGTCAGCCGGGAACGGATTGCGGGTGTTACGCTGACCAGTCAGCGGGGGACTGTCATCAATGTGAATGGCGCAGGACGTCCCCTTCGGCCGGCCATGCTGTGGCTGGATCAGCGAAAAACCCATAATCAGCAGTTTATTTCCGGCCCCTGGGGCCTTTTGTTCCGGACAATCGGCCTCAGGAATACTATTGCCTATTTTCAGTCCGAGGCCGAAGCCAACTGGATTGCCGCGTATCAACCGGATATCTGGCGGGCTACTGTCAAATATCTGTTGTTGTCCGGATATCTGACATTTCGACTGGTTGGGGAGTTTGTCGATTCCACCGGATGTCAGGTCGGGTATCTGCCGTTTGATTTCAAACGGTTTCAATGGGCCGGTAAAAGAAACTGGAAATGGCAGTGTCTGCCGATTGACCGGTCCATCCTGCCGGATCTGGTCATGCCGTCACGTCAACTGGGGCAGATTACGGCCGATGCCGCCAGCCAGACCGGCATCCCCAAAGGACTGCCCGTGATCGCCGCTGCGGCGGACAAGGCCTGTGAAGTTGTCGGCGCCGGTAGCCTGGCGCCGTCAATCGGATGTTTGAGCTATGGAACCACTGCCACCATCAATGTGACCCATCACAAATACATCGAAGCCATTCCCCTGCTTCCCCCATATCCGTCGGCGGTTCCGGGGTATTATACACTTGAGGTTCAGATATATCGGGGATACTGGATGGTAAGCTGGTTCAAGGAAGAATTCGGTTACCCGGAGATGCTGCAGGCAGCGGAAAATGGCCAACCGGCCGAAGCCCTGTTTGAAAAACTGGTGGACAGTGTTCCGCCCGGATCCATGGGGCTGATGCTTCAGCCTTACTGGACTCCCGGACTGAAGCTCCCCGGACCCGAGGCCAAAGGCGCCATCATCGGATTTGGAGATGTCCATTCGCGGGCGCATCTCTACCGGTCGATTCTGGAAGGACTGGCCTATGCCTTGCGGGAAGGAAAAGAGCGGATCGAAAAAAAAACCCGTATTCCCGTTACCAGCCTTCGGGTTTCCGGCGGCGGTTCCCAAAGCCACAGCGCCATGCAGTTGACAGCGGATATTTTTGGACTGCCTGCAGCCAGGCCCGGGCTGTATGAAACATCCGGTCTGGGAGCGGCCATCAATGCGGCGGTGGGACTTGGATTTTTTGATACCATTCAGGCTGCTGTAAATCATATGACGCATGTGGGTCCGGTTTTTGAACCCAACATGCAAAACCATGCCATTTACAACGAGCTGTACCAGGCTGTTTACAAAAAACTTTATCGGAAACTGAAGCCGCTGTATCAGCGGATTCGAAAAATAACGGGATATCCGGCATGACGCTGACTCAGGATGATCTGCTGACCGCATTTGTTGAAGAGGCTCTGGAACATCTTTCGAGCATCGAAACCGATTTTCTGGCGATTGAAAAATCCGGCAAAAACATTGATTCACCCCGTGTAAACAAGGTGTTTCGGGCTGCCCACTCGATCAAGGGCGGCGCCGGCTTTATCGGACTGAAACAGATCAATGCCCTGTCCCACAAGATGGAAACCGTTCTGGGTTTAATTCGCAATGGGAAACTGATTCCCGATTCCGAAATCATCAATTTTTTGCTGATTGCCTCTGACCGGTTAAAAGAACTTGTTTTAAATGTCAGACAAAGTGATGACATGGACATCGGGCAGGCAATCGGGGCATTGAATGCCATATTGACCAGGCCGGTTCCGGAATCCAGACCCCAAGATCATGGGACTCGCAGTGATTTCATCAAAAGCGGTGCGCAGGTGTTAAATGATCCGGTTGTCGATGCTCCGGATGCGCATCCGGCCTGGACAAAACGACTTCCGGATATGGATATTCCGGACAGGGACCGGACAGAAGCCGTTCGGGCCGGACAGCATATCTATGCCGCCAGAATCGATCCGGGTCATGATCCGGTTTTTGAGGAAAAATCCCACCAGGAAATTGTAAATGAATTCAGAAATTATGGAACGGTCTTTTCCAGCAGGGCCGTGCCGGATCAGAATTCCTTGACGGATTCGCCTCAAAAAATTGACAGATCGCCATTGGTGATCGTGTTTTCCTGCGTGCTGGATCCGGATGATCTGGTTCTGCTTCTGGAGATCAACCCGGAAAACCTGGTGCGGATGGATTCACCGCCGGAAACCGGTTCATCCCCTGACACGACCCTGACGAATTCCCGGTTGTCTGAATTCAGTCCTGTCGAACCGGTTTCAGAAGACAGCCCTGCTGCGGATATCATTTCTGACAGGCTGCCTGAAGACAAGACCATCCCGGACACGACGCCATTGCCCAGCCCGCCTTCCCGGCAGGATGTTGCTTCAACCCGCATTCGGGTCAACATCAGTCTGCTCGATTCACTCATGAATCTGGCGGGAGAGCTGGTTTTGGGAAGAAATCAGTTGATCCAGGCCATCAACCGGAAGGAGATCGGACGGATTGAAACGGTCGGAAAGCGGGTTGACGGCATTACATCGGAACTTCAGAAAGTGATCATGCTGATGCGCATGCAGCCGGTGGGAAATCTCTTTAACAAACTCCCCCGCATGGTGAGAAGCCTGTCCCGGGAAATGGGAAAGGAGGCGGATCTGTCGGTTGAAGGGGCGGATGTGGAGCTGGACCGGACATTGCTGGAAGCCATGAGTGACCCTCTGACGCATCTTATCCGGAATGCGGTCGATCATGGGATCGAACCGCCGGATGCCCGAAAAAAAATGGGCAAGGGAGAAATTGGCAAAATTATTGTCAGGGCATTCAATGAGGCCGGTCAGGTGGTTATTGAAGTCTTTGATGACGGGGCCGGTATCGATCCTGAAAAAATGGTGCAAACCGCCATATCGAAAGGCTTTGTGGCAGAAGATCAGGCCAGAATCATGAGCCGGCGGGACAAGCAGAATCTGATATTCCTGCCCGGTTTTTCAAGCGCCGGACGGGTTTCGGACATATCCGGGCGGGGCGTCGGCATGGATGTCGTCAAAACCAATCTGGACAATCTGGGCGGACTCATCGATATCGATTCAAGTCCGGGCGCCGGAACCCGCATCACGATCAAACTGCCACTGACGCTTGCCATTATTCCCAGCCAGATCATTTCCGCGGCGAATGAACGGTTTGCCATTCCCCAGATCAATATCGAAGAACTGCACCGGATTTCCGCGTGCCGGGTGAAGGAACAGATTGAAAAAATCGGAGAGGCGGAGGTCATCTGTCTGAGAGGCGAGCTCCTGCCACTGATACGACTGGCTGATATCCTGGGGCTGGAACGGGCATTTGTGGATCCGGCTACGGGAATGCGGCAGACAGACCGCCGATCGGCCATTGCCGACCGGCGATCCCGCAAATCGCGGTTGTCAAATCCGGAAATGGCTCATGTCGACTCAACGCCTGAAAATCCGGGCATTTCCTATGATCGAAAAATTCCCGACCGAAGATTTCGGGCAGCCAGCGCAATGAATATTGCGGTTCTGTCAACCGGACAGGTCAAATACGGTCTGATTGTTGATGCGTTTCATGATGCCGAAGAAATTGTGGTCAAGCCATTGGGCAGACATTTCAGAAAAAGCCCCTGTTATGCCGGTGCGACCATCATGGGAGATGGACGGGTTGCGCTGATACTGGATGTGAGCGGCATGGCTGAAATGGCGGGTCTTTTTTCCGTATCCGGAACCCGTCGGGCCGATGAACTGGCCCGGTCGGCAGCAATCCGGAAGGCCTCGGCGGATGATCGAATGAATCTTCTGGTTTTTCGGAATGCATCGGATGAGCAGTTTGCACTACCCCTGAATCTGGTTATCCGTATTGAAAAAATCCGTTCGGAAGATATTCAAAATTTGGGCGGCAAGCGCACCATTCAATACCGCCAGGGGAATCTGCCGGTTTATCGCATCGATGATGTTGCCGATGTCGGACCTTTGGCAATAAGCCATAACCTGCTGGTCATTGTTTTTACGATCGGGGGGCGGGAACTGGGGCTTCTGGCTGTCGGGCCACTGGATTCCGCCTCAACCAGCGGGCCGGTTGACGGCACATCGCTCAAACAGCCCGGAATCATGGGATCGGTGATCCTGAATGGCAAAACAACCCTGTTGGTGGATTTGTTCGATCTGGTCAGGACCATTCATCCGGACTGGTTTACGGCATTGAATGGACAGAAATTGACAGTCCAGCAGGGAAAGACCGTTCTTGTGGCCGAAGACTCCCAATTTTTTCGAAGCCAGATCAAAACGGTCATCGAGATGGCCGGCTATTTTGTGGTGGATGTTGTGGATGGTGAGGCGGCCTGGCAAACACTGAAGAATTCGGCACATGATATTTCTCTGGTTGTAACAGACATTGAAATGCCCCGAATGAACGGGTTTGAGCTGATCGGACAGATCCGGAAAGACAACCGGTTCGACAACCTGCCGATCATTGCGCTGACAACGCTGGCAGATGATCAGGACAGGGCCCGCGCCCTGAAAGCGGGTGTTGATGAATATCATCTCAAACTGGACAAGGAAAAACTCATCGGGGCTATCGACAGGCTGATTCGGGCACGGGTTGAACGATAGAATACGGGAAAATTCAACAACAGAGGTTGAGGAGGGATGCATGCCGCTTTTAAAAAACATGAAACTGAGAACCAAACTCGCCGTCATTTT
>JBFXFK010000193.1:6402-8950 GCA_050179135.1 Desulfatirhabdiaceae bacterium
TATCGACAGGCTGATTCGGGCACGGGTTGAACGATAGAATACGGGAAAATTCAACAACAGAGGTTGAGGAGGGATGCATGCCGCTTTTAAAAAACATGAAACTGAGAACCAAACTCGCCGTCATTTTCCTGGCAGTGGGAATCATTCCGTTTGTCGTGATTGGCCTCATGGCCAAGGTGGTGGCGACAAACGGACTGGAATCCCAGGCATATCGCCAGTTGATAACCATCCGGGAGATCAAGAAAAAAGAAATTGAACATGTGTTTCAGCAGGCATTTACCGAAATGGAAATTTTGGCCAGAAGCCGGGATGTCAATGACCTGTTGAATCAACTGGTGACGTATCACTGGACCACGGGTGCCAAACCGGAGGCGCCAATGGATGTCATCCGGCCGGAATATCAGCAGATTTATGCCCAGTTTGGCAAAAACATGATTCATTTTTATAAGGACAGGGGGTATCCGGATATCTATCTCATTTGCGCCGCCCATGGTCATGTCATGTTTACCTGCGCCAAGGAACGTGACCTGGGGGCCAATCTTGGGCATGGGGACCTGAAAAACAGCAGTCTGGCCGTATTGTGGAAAAAAGTTCTGGACACCAAAAAAATGGCGATCCTGGATTTTCAACCCTATGCACCGTTGGGCAACAAACCTGCCGCATTTGTGGGATATCCCGTCACGGGAGATTCGGATCAGATCCAGGCGGTCATAGCGTTTCAACTGTCCATTGACCATATCAATGCCGTCATGAACCAGCGGGACGGCATGGGAAAGACCGGCGAGAGCTATCTGGTCGGGCCTGACAGGCTGATGCGGTCGGATTCATTCCGAAATCCGGGACGTTTTTCATTAAAGGCATCCTTTGCCAATCCGGATGCCGGAAAAGTGGATACCGAAGCGGTACGGGAAGCAATGGCCGGACGCACCGGCGAAAAAATCATTATGGATTATGAGGGCCGTCGGGTAATGTCCGCCTTTGCCCCGCTGAAAATCGAGGATATGAATTGGGCCATCATTTCGGAAATCGATCAGGCAGAAGCGTTTGAAACCCTCAATTCCATGAACTGGCTCATGGGCGCTATTGCGGTTGGCGGCATGGCCATCATCACATTTGCCGCCTTCATGATTGCCCGCTCCATTACCTATCCCATTCATAAAAGCGCCAAATTTGCCGAACGGATATCCGAAGGCAATTTTACGGAAACGCTGAAAATCAGTCAGGGGGGAGAGATCGGCATGCTGGCCGGTTCCATGAATCAGATGGTCACAAACCTGAGAGCCATGATTGCCCATATTATTGAAGGGGTGGAAACATTGTTTGCGTCCTCTACCGAGTTGTCCGCCATCTCGCGACAGATGACGTCCAATGCATCCCAGACATCGGACCGGTCCCGGAATGTTGCGGTGGCTGCCGAACAGATGAGCGCCAACATGACATCCGTGGCCGCGGCAGCGGAACAGGCGTCCAGCAACATCAATATGGTTGCGGCTGCCTCGGAAGAGATGACTGCTACCATCAATGAAATTGCCAAAAATGCGGAAAAGGCCAGAACCATTACCAATCATGCGGTATCGGATGCCCAGAAAGCATCCACTACGGTCAATGAGTTAGGCAAAGCGGCCCAGGAAATTGGAAAAGTAACGGAAACAATCGCCGATATTTCGGATCAGACCAATCTTCTGGCATTGAATGCGACCATTGAAGCCGCCCGGGCAGGGGACGCCGGCAGAGGCTTTGCCGTCGTTGCCAACGAGATCAAGGAACTGGCCAAACAGACGGCCGAAGCCACGGATGAAATCAAGCTTCGAATCGACAGCATTCAGGATACCACTTCGGGAACAGTCTCCCAGATTCAAAAGATATCCGCCGTGATTCATGATATCAATGAAATTGTCACATCGATTGCATCGGCGGTTGAGGAGCAGTCCATTACCACCAATGATATTGCCGGAAATGTATCCCAGGCGGCAATGGGTATTCAGGAGGTCACCCAGAATGTCTCCCAGAGTTCGATGGTTGCCCTGAATATTGCCCGGGATATATCCGGCGTCAATCAGTCCGGCCAGGAAATATCCGCCAACAGCGCCCAGATCAATGTCAGTGCCGATGAACTGAAAACCCTGGCCAAAAATCTTCAGCAGATGGTTGATGTTTTCAAGGTGTAACGGGTAGGTCAGGGCGCCGCGGCTTTTTGCGGCTCCCTGACACATCGCTTGCGGCCAACCACGCAGTCAGGTAGGCCAAACAACCGGCCAACCTTACAGCTTACATGCGGGCAATTCTGACTCCTGAATTCCGTATTCTGGCTCCTGGCCTTCTGATTACCCGAGTAGTTACAATTTATCATTATTCAACAGGACGGCTTCAATGGAAAAATCGAACAGATATATGGATCTGACCACGTTTTATCTGGGCGACGCGTGTTTCGGGATCGATATTCTGGAGCTTCAGGAAATCAACAAGCTGATGACCGTAACGCGTGTGCCATTGGCGCCGGTATTTGTTGCCGGGATTTTAAATCTTCGGGGACAGATCATCACGGTCA
>JBFXFK010000194.1:0-8922 GCA_050179135.1 Desulfatirhabdiaceae bacterium
AATTCAGGCGGGTAACTCTCTCCACGATTCATTCATGGGCCATGTGGCTCCTGAATGAAGAAGGACGGACGTTCGATTTATTGCATGGGAAGGAACAACTGCGATTTATCCGCGGGATCATGAAAAAACACAGGGTAGTCACCCGGCCTGCACTAATTTTACGGGAGATCAATCTGGCAAAAAATCACCTGTTATCACCACAAGAGATGCGTGAACTCAATCCGGGCGATTTTCTGATGAACCAGATTGCCGATGTCTATGAATCCTACGAAGCAGAAAAGAAAAAGAAGTTTCTATTGGATTTCAACGACCTATTATGGGAAGCAATCAAATTACTCCGGAATTCGGATATACGTAAAAAGTATCAGCAGATATTTCATCATATATTGGTGGATGAATACCAGGATACCAATCCGGCACAAATGGAGCTATTGAAAAACCTGGTGGGAAATAATCATGGGTCGAGTTTCTATGTGACCGGGGACGACTGGCAGAGTATTTACTCGTTTACGGGGGCCAACGTATCAAACATCCTGAACTTTCAGAACATGTATCCAGAGAGCACCCAGTTTATACTGAATATGAACTATCGATCGACTCCGGAGATACTGGATGCCTGTGTCAATCTGATCAAGCACAATGTCAAAAAAATCGATAAAGACCTGAACACACACAATACCAACGGCAGACCAGTCATCGTGATCGAAGCAGCCAACGAAGATGACGAGGCGGTCCAAATCGTAAACGAGATCAAGAATCTGTGCCTGGAGTATTCATATAACGACATTGCCATACTATACCGGGCCAACAGTCAAAGCCGGGTGATCGAGGAGGCGCTGGCAAAACATGACATACCATATCGTATTGAAAACGGTATGACGTTCTTTGAAAAATATGAGGTAAAGCCGCTTCTGGACTATCTGAAATTGATCCAGGACCCGAATTCACCGGAAGGAGATGACGCACTGAAAAGCATCATCAATATTCCAAACCGATATATCGGCAGGCGCTTTATTGGGCAACTGGAGGAATTCATGCATCATGATCGGCTGTATGCGGCGTTAAAAAAAATGCCGGTCGAGGTACCCTATCTCAAGGCAAACATCAGGGAATTCACCCGAATGGTTGATTCACTGGTCAAGAGAAAGGATGACATCGAACCGGTGGACATAATTGGGATGATTCGTGAGACAACCGAATATGACAAATGGGTGATGGAAGATGAGGTCCCCAGCCCGGACGATGACAAACTTGAAAGCCTCGATCAGTTACAGATGGTTGCGGCGAAGTACCATGATATTCCATCGCTGTTGAATTATACCGATTCATTCCGACAACAGAACCGGAAAACTGACGATGGGATTTCGCTTATGACGATTCATAAGGCAAAGGGACTGGAGTTTCCAGTTGTATTCTGTATCGGCCTGGTTGATGGAATACTACCTAATTGTCAAGGGGATATCGAGGAGGAAAGGCGTATCGCATTCGTTGGCATCTCCAGAGCCATGCGTTTGCTATACCTGTCGCATTCGACAACACGCAGGGGGAAACCGGCAGTCATATCGCCCTTTCTGGAGGAAATACTGGGGAAGAAATAAAAGCTTTTGCAAAGAAAACTCTTAACCTGGCGCTGGATAAGATTCCAGTGCCAGAACATTATTTTTTTTGGGACTGAAGATTCGGACATCAGCCGGGTTATCGCTTGATTTACGGTTGTCAAATCCTCTGCCACCTGATCCCACTTGTGTTTGTTTCGAAAAATTGTTGTCTGAATAAAAAAATTGTGGGATATCCTGATTAAACAAAATATCTATGAGAGGAACGGAGAGAGGTGGATGGAAGCGGAGTTCAACAATATAGTCTCAACTCAAATCGATCAGACACTTCTGGAAAAGACTATGTCTAAAAAATTGACTTATGAAGAATTGGAAAAAAGGGTTCAAGAGTTAGAACAAGCAGAATCCGAACGTAAACGTTCAGGGGATGCGCTGATGGAAAATGAGGATTTATTCCGCATCTTAGTATGCATTACATAATAAAATGAACATCTATTTTTTATAACATGCTGAATAATAACATATTATTTTGTTTATATGATCATTTTAATTTGTAACGCATCCTTACTAACCCTGGCACCCTCTGGCATTTATCTTTCCGATACTAAAGGCAACTGTCTATATGCCAATCCCCGCTGGTGTGAAATGGCAGGACTGAGTTTAAATGAATCACTTGGCGATGGTTGGACTAAAGGGTTGCACCCTGAAGATAGGGACTACGTCCTTATGAACTGGCAGAAGATGGTTGAATCCGAAGGCAAATGGGGATTTGAATACCGTTTTCAGACTCCTGCAGGCAAAATCACTTGGGTGTACGGATTGGCTACTCCCCAGCGGGATGCTTTGGGAAATATCATCGCCTATATCGGAATCAACAAAGATATCACCGAGCGCAAGCATGCCGAGGACAATTTACTTCAGATGGCTGAACGTTTGGACTTGGCACAGCAAATAGCCAAGGCAGGAGTATGGGACTGGAATATTGAAACCGGTCATATAGAATGGTCAGACCAAATGTATGATCTCTTTGGGCTTGATCCATTGAAAAACAGAGCATCCTTTCAAATCTGGAAAAACATCCTTCATCCTCAAGACATAGAAATTGCTGGGAACCGTATTGAGCAATCACTGGAGATGAAAACAACTCTGAACAGCGATTATCGGATTGTTTTGCCTGATGGTCAGATACGCTGGATCAATGCTGTTGGGCAAGGCAAATACGACGAACAGGGTCGTCCGGTCCGGATGATTGGTTTTTGTATGGATATCACCGAACGTAAGCGGGCCGAGGAGTCGCTGCGGGAGAGCGAGGAGAGGCTTCGGACAATTCTCCAGACAGCGATGGACGGCTTCTGGATTTTGGATACCCAGGGGCGCATCTTAGAAGTCAATAAGACTTATTGCCAGATGAGCGACTATAGCGAACAGGAACTGCTGACCATGTCCATTTTCGACCTGGAGGTCATTGAATCGGTAAATGACACAACTGCTCGCATTCAAAAGATCATAGCATCAGGCGCGGATCGTTTCGAGTCCCAACACCGAAGCAAGTATGGTCGCATTTTTGACGTCGAAGTCATTGTACAGTACCGACCCATAGAAGGCGGGCGATTTGTATGTTTTCTGCGGGACATCACAGCGAGAAAGTTGGTAGAGGATGCGTTAATAGAAAGTGAGAATAAATTTCGCCTGACGTTTAATTTCAGCCCAGATTCCGTAAACATCAATCGCCTGCATGACGGTTTGTATGTCGATATCAACGAAGGTTTCACGCGATTGACCGGCTTTACCCGCGATGATGTAATTGGTAGGACTTCTTTGGACATAAGAATATGGAATAATCCAACCGACAGGCAAAAGCTGGTTCAAGGGCTTCAGGAGCACGGTATTTACGAGAATCTTGAAGCTCAATTTCGAAGTAAAGATGGAAGACTTATCACCGCATTGATGTCTGCCAGAGTAATTCTCCTCAAAAATATCCCTCATATCATCTCCATCACTCGAGATATTACAGAAGTCAAACTGATGCAAGCTCAACGCCAACAGGCACAGAGAATAGAAGCAATAGGATCACTTGCCGGAGGAATTGCGCATGATCTAAACAATATTTTGTTTCCTATCAGCGGCCTTTCAGAGATACTGCTGGATGAAATCCCACCGGACAACCCGGCACATGGAAGTATTGAACAAATCTATAAATCCGCACAACGGGGCAGCGAGTTGGTCAAACAGATCCTGGCTTTCAGCCGTAAATCCACGCCCCAGAAAATGCCCATCCGGATTCAATCCGTTCTGAAAGAGGCATTGAAGCTGGCTCGATCGTCGATACCCATGAATATTGAAATTACAAGCAATATCAAACCGGATTGCGGCATGGTATTAGCAGATCCCACGCATGTGCACCAAATTTCAATGAACCTGATCACCAATGCGTATCATGCAGTTGAGACAAATGGCGGAATAATTGATATTGAACTGAAAGAGACGGTATTTAAAAAAGATGATCTGCATGACATTTTGAAGAAACCCGGCAAATTCGCATGCATTACTGTATCCGACACAGGAACCGGAATCGATAATTCTCTAATCGATAAAATATTCGATCCCTACTTTACCACAAAAGAACAGGGAAAAGGTACGGGACTGGGGCTCTCCGTAGTGCATGGCATCGTGAAGCAGCACGGCGGGGATATAAAAGTCTATAGCGAAGTTGGAAAAGGAACAACATTCAATGTGTATTTGCCTCTTTCAGAAAACGCCAATAACATAAAGACTGCAGCAGTCACCAGAAAGTATCCGACAGGCTGCGAAAACATCCTTCTGGTCGATGATGAAGAGCCTATCATTCACATGGAGCAGATGATGCTCGAAAGACTGGGTTATAAGGTCACTGCACGAACCAGCAGCCCGTATGCCTTGGATGCCTTCAGAACTGATCCGTCAAAATTTGATCTGGTGATCAGCGACAGAGGCATGCCGAATATGACCGGAGAGCAGCTTGCTATGGAATTGATATCGGCCAGGCCGGATATTCCGGTCATTCTCTGCACAGGATTCAGTGATGAAAACGATGAGCGACGTGCCAGGGAATTAGGTGTCAAAGGGATTTTGAAGAAGCCGGTTGCATTTGGTGATCTGGCTGAAATGGTCAGAAAAGTGCTTGATGAGGCCAAAGGAACAACTCAAAATTAGTTATCCTATCATTGAATCATGATCAATTCAGAAAAATGACGATACCTGGAATGATATCGCCATTTATATTTCACTCGTTCGCTACAATTTCTTTTTGGTCCCTATAACATCACCCCTGTTCCATCGATGACTATGTTGCCCGTCAACGATGATTACCTATTAAAACTGAATCTGGATATATGGACTGACCATAACAGGGCCAAGGCTTAATAAATTACGGTCAACGGGCCTCTGGGAATAGATGTGTTCTCGCTACCGTGCCTGATCATCATATCCTTGTACCGCCAAATGAATTCAGGCCGACCTTTTTGTTTGACGATCTTTCCCTTTTTATTCCTCTCGATAGGCCTGCCCATTGAAACAGTTTCGGATCTGGTTAACGGACAATTTGGGGGTAGTGTTTTACCAGGGCCAGATTATTGTTTTGATAACGTATAATTATGTTATGAAAGAAGATATCGACGACCCAATTTGATACATGGGATGATGAAAAATGACGAGTAAAACCACCACGAAAGAACAACAGAAGCAGAAAAAACCAAAACAGGATATCGAAGAACCTTCGTTCAAGATTTCAGAGGTTATACTTGATCTATGCGAACCGTATCTTAGAAAATACAATAACCCCAATCAAATCAAAGGAATCATTCATATTGCCATTATGGCGTGGAATGTATCGCTCTTGCCGGAATCCGATCAGGTGAGCATGCAGGAGAGAATAATTGAAAATCATCCGTCCATCCTAAGTGCTGAAGACACAGCTACCTTTTTAAATTTTTTTGACGAGTTAATCGTGCGCAAGAATAAATTATATCCGAATATCAGGGAATATATTCTGAAGCATGATGTGTCATTTGAAAATGGTCACGTCAATTTGGGTGTCGGTTCTACTCCTGTACCAGATGAACTGAAAAAGGTTCGTTAAACACCTATGATCGAATGCCACCACCAGAGCTTTGTTGTCAAACGGTAACATTTACAAAAGAAAAATGAACAGAAAGGATGATATCATTATGCGTAAGAAAATTATCGGTATGGTAATCGCATCGTTCATGGTTTGTTTTGCATGGTCAATTGCGCCAGCACAATCACAGGATGACAGTGAACTGCAAAAGTTTCAGGGCACCTGGGTAATGGTTTCAGCAGAAATGGATGGAAAGAAAGTCCATGACGACCATATGAAACAAAGCAAAATTACCTTTGTCGGGAATAAAGTTGAAGTTATCACACCGCATCAGTACAAGGAAAAAATCATCGCCACAATAACGAAATTCGACACAACCAAGACCCCGAAGGAAATGCACTATGTTCGTTCAATAGGGCCGAATGCTGGCACCACTGTTATCGCAATATATGAATTCGATGGGCCGGATCAACACAAAATTTGCTTTGACCCCGCAGGCAAAGATACCCCCAAGAAATTCGAAACAAAAGCCGAATCCGGTCATATTTGGCATACCTGGAAACGGGTAACGAAGTAATCAATTCCCATTTGTCGCAGATTCTGAATGCTATCTTCTCATAGAAAGTTAGCATTCGATCTTTTTCATATCTTATTTGAATTCAAACTATTATCCCGATATTTGTCTTTTTGTATTGATTTTTCCGGTTTTTAATGCTAAGTTTCAATCAAATTTGACATATAACTTATCATTATCTATTGAGGGCGACATGATTGAAAATGATCCTGGTTTCATGATCTATGAGGTCGGCAAACCATTCCCCAGGAAAGTGTTTCAAGACGAAGGTGGAATGCTCCACATCGATTCGGATGGTTCGTTATCGTATGTCATGCAGTTTCCGGGATTGAAAACGCATGAGCTGGAAGCGTTTCACCGCGGATTCAAATCCTATGGATATCTGGAATCAGGAACCACACCGCCGATTGCATTCTGGATATGGAACTGGGCACATCCTATGGCGCCGGCAGACGCCAATTTCAATGCGGTGATCGCCAATAAAGATGGGATTGCAGAATACCTGAAGGAACCCGATGGCGGTGGTGTCAAGAATGCAATTTTATTACTGCTCATAGACAGGCAGATATTGCGCGGCATGAAATACATTGGGCTTGACCCAATTGCAGTGCGGGCGTTTCATTCGACAATCCGGAAACAATTGGCGTTAAACAGCTCCCTTGATGATTATGCATCCGCCCTGAATGCGATGTATCATTTCACCACTCATGAACTCTTTTCCATGTCACAGAAATTCAACCGATGATGAATCCGAACCATCCCAAAAAAGGAACCGAGACCCGGGTCGATCCCATCAAAAATCTGAAGGACATCAAACTGCTCAAGAAAATCCTGAAGGAGAAGCCCAGGGACCATGCGCTGTTTGTAATGGGTATCAACACCAATTTACGGGCGAGTGATCTGATCAATATCACTGTCGGTCAGGTTCGCCATTTGAAACCTGGTGACGATTTGACGCTGAAAGAGATCAAGACCGGCAAAACCAGAAGAATCACATTGAATGGCGCATGTGTAACGGCAATCCAGGATTTGCTGGAATCATCGCATTTGACGGACAGTGATCCTTTGTTCAAAAGCAGAAAAGGTGACAAGCTGATTGTGCCAACAGTAAGCAAAATGGTAAAGAACTGGTGCAGGCAGATCAACCTGAAGGGGAATTTCGCAGCCCATACATTACGAAAGACATGGGGATATCACCAGCGGGTCACATATAACACCGATATCCCGACATTGATGGAATGTTTCAATCACAGTTCCCAGAAGCAAACGTTGACATATCTGTGTGTACAACCGGATGAAATTCGCGGTGTCTATGAAAATGAGCTGTGATAATATCTTGATATGCTGTATCTTGCCGGAAAAAGGATACAGTATCCCATGAAAAGCATATCCAACCTGTTTGGAGAGTTTGTGAACCTGGTACAAACACTCCAATTACCAGAGAAGCCCATAGCTGCTGGATCATGGATTGTTGGACATTCAAAATACGACTTCCAGAGTACTCCTATCCTCTCCGATATGGCCACTGGTGAGGTGGACCCCACTGTCAAGACAAAAAAGGGTCGAGTTTAAGAGGGTAACCGATCAACCTGCAGCGGAATGGCGCTGCCCCAATTTCAATTCTCCTTGAGGTGTGGTTCTTATTGGCATTCCCCCTCAAATTCAAACTGTGGAAATGACTATTCTGATCCTGCTAAAGCGTTGGAGGAAATGACAGTCGCCTCCTCTCAACGCCGATTATAATCCAAAATTTGTGGCGACTGTTGTTTCCTCCAACGCAACAACGCGTAGCGGTTTGATTTGTTGTAATACATTTATCAAATGTCAATTTGTTTTACAGGAACTATATATCACTAATTTCCTTGAACTTATCCACAATTCTTGCTCCACCGCCACTCGCTGTCCGATATACCTCATCCGGTGTTCTGTACTTCAGTGCCTGGTGTGTTCTCTCCGTGTTGTAAAATTTAAAGTATTCTGTCAGCCCCAGTTGCACTTCAGGCAGTGTGGCATATCCTTTCAGGTATACATCTTCATGCTTGACGCTCCGCCAGAGTCTTTCCACAAAAATATTGTCGAGGGCACGCCCGCGTCCGTCCATGCTGATTTTTATACTGTGTGTTTTGAGAATCCCTGTGAAGGCATCAGCGGTAAACTGGCTGCCTTGATCGGTATTGAATATCTCCGAAATGCCGTATCTCTGTAAAGCCTGCTCCAGGCACTCCACACAGAACCTGCTGTCCAATGTGTTCGATAGCTGCCATGACAGTACTTTGCGCGAATACCAGTCCATCACTGCCACCAGGTACACAAATCCTCGTGCCAGCCGGATGTAGGTGATGTCCGCACTCCATACATGGTTCGGTCGTGTCACCGCCAGACCTCTTAGCAGATAGGGATATATCGTGTGTTGCGGATGAGGCCGGCTGGTGTTCGGACCCGGTGCCATCCCTGCAAGCCCCAGTATTCCCATCAACCGCTGTATCCGCTTGCGGTTGATCGCATGCCCTATTCCACGCAAATACACTGTCATCTTGCGGCTGCCGTAAAACGGATGCCGTGTGTATTCTTCGTCGATCTCATTCAGCAGAATCACTTCCAGCTCATCCGGTTCGGCAACCCGGTGCTGTCCATAAACCGTGGATCGCGTGACACCCGCCAGTTCGCATTGTCTGGTCAGTGCCAACAGGCTTTGG
>JBFXFK010000195.1:0-8869 GCA_050179135.1 Desulfatirhabdiaceae bacterium
GGGATTCCATCGGCTTTGTCTTTCAGGCGCCTTACCTGATTCCCTTTCTGGATGTGACAGACAATGTGGCCCTGCTGCCCATGCTGGCCGGTCACTCAAACCGCGATTCGCGCAAACAGGCTGTTGAACTGCTCCATGCACTGGATGTCGGCCATCGGACCCAGGCCATGCCGTCCCAATTGTCCGGTGGCGAGCAGCAGCGTGTGGCCATTGCCCGGGCACTGGTGAACCGGCCGCCGGTCATACTGGCGGATGAACCCACAGCCCCCCTTGACAGCGAACGGGCTCTGGCCGTGATCCGCATTCTCAATCAAATGGCCCGTCAATATGAAACCGCGATTATTGTCGTAACCCACGACGAAAAAATCATCCCCACCTTCAAACGCATTTACCATATCCGGGATGGCCGGACTTTGGAAGAGGCTGGTGAAGGCCGGAGTTTGGAATAGGGCATGGGAAAATCAAGTAATCAGCAGTCAGTTGGCTAAAGGCTGAATGGAGTGAATCCTCCGCAGGAACGTTTATCGTGATCAAACCGCATTTACAACTGACTGTCAGAGAGTTGCTGGAACGTCATCCATCGATGATACGCTTTTTTATCCGACATCACATGAAGTGTGTGGGATGTCCGACCGAAGCTTTTCATACACTGGAAGATGTGGTTCGAATTCATAATATTGCACCCAAGGCCCTGTTGGACAATCTGGAGTCTCTCATGGAAGACGATCCGAAACCGGGTAAATGAGAAACATATGCCATCATCAAAGCAGGAGAAAGAACCCGTGAATACAGCGCCAATCAGAGAATGCGGGCCAATGGAAATTTCTGAACAGGATGTTCTGGTGGCCATGAAAACCATGCAGGGATATATCGATATTACGCCTGCCGATTTCAGGGAAATTTATCGGATGGCCTATGCCCTTGCAAAAAATCGGTTGATGAACAATCTGAAAGCAGCCGATGTCATGTCGTCTCCGGTTCATGTTATACCGGCGGAAATGGATTTGGTTAATACCGCGATGCTACTGGCCGAACAGAACGTCTCCGGGGCTCCGGTGGTCGATGGGGATGGCAGAATTATCGGCGTCATCTCGGAAAAGGATTTTCTGATCAGAATGGGCGCGGATCAAAGTGGTTCATTCATGCAGGTCGTTGCATCCTGCCTGAAAAACAGGGGATGCCTGGCAACCCCTCTGCGTAACCAGATTGCCCGGGATATCATGACGACTCCGGCAATCGTTCGCACCCCGGATATCTCCATTGGCGCAATCGCGACCCTGTTCATGGAAAAGAAAATCAACCGCCTTCCGATTGCCGATAGCGATGGACATCCCATTGGCATTGTCACCCGCCTGAATCTGATCAATTCCTGGTGCGCACTCGGCTGAAAGGGGAAAACCATATGCGTTATTTCGAAAAAATGCGGGGGCATACCCAGAGCCCGCCGGGCGTTGGACCAGCCGAAGTCATCTGGTCCGGAATTGGCAGTTTTCTGGGCCTGGCCGTGGTCAGCCTGCTCCATTTTCAGCTTCTGGACCCCGTCGGCCATGTGATGATCATCGGCTCCTTCGGGGCCTCGGCCGTGTTGATATACGGTGCCATCCGCAGTCCGCTGGCACAACCCCGTAATCTGATCGGCGGCCATGTCCTGTCTGCCATCGTCGGTGTTACCGCGTTTCAAATCATGGGTGGCCAGTTATGGCTCGCGGCATCCGTGGCCGTGTCCCTGGGCATCGTCGTGATGCATCTGACCAAAACCCTGCATCCACCCGGTGGGGCCACCGCCCTGATCGCGGTCATCGGTGGAGACAGTGTGCACAATCTCGGGTATTGGTATGTCCTGATGCCGACGGCCCTGGGGGCGGTCATCATGCTGATCATCGCCCTGATCGTAAACAATATTTCCGGAAACAGGCGTTATCCGGAGTTCTGGCTGTAACCCATAATAAGAAAAAGGAGGTACCCCATGCACAAAAGAAAAATAATGGAAAACATTTACTGGCTGGGCGCGGTTGATTGGGACCGGCGTCTTTTTGATTCTCTCATTCCCCTTCCGGATGGTACGACGTATAATGCCTATCTGATTGAAGGCAGTCAGAAGACCGCTTTGCTGGATACGGTTGATCCGCCCATGGTGGATCAACTGCTGGCACAACTGGACGATGTGAAAAAAATTGACTTTATCGTATCCCACCATGCCGAGCAGGACCATTCCGGATCCATTCCACGTATTCTGGAACGGTTTCCAGAGGCCAAAGTCATTGTGACCGAAAAGGCCAAGGTCATGCTGATGGATTTGTTGAACATCCCCGGGGACACGTTTGTAACCGTGAAAGATGGCGAAACACTGTCCCTGGGAGACAAGACACTCCAGTTCATTCACACGCCCTGGGTTCACTGGCCCGAAACCATGGTGACTTGGCTGGAAGAAAACAAAATTCTCTTCAGTTGCGATTTTTTCGGTTCCCATATCGCCACCACCGATCTGTTTGTGACGGATCAGGGCCGGGTACATGAAGCTGCCAAACGATATTTTGCAGAAATCATGATGCCCTTTCGCAATATCATCGAAAAAAATATTGAAAAGCTGAAAGCGGTTGATATTCAGATGATTGCCCCGAGCCATGGTCAGATTTACGACAAACCGGCCTGGATCATGGATGCTTACCGGGACTGGGTAACCGGAAATCCCCACAATCTGGTCGTGTTGCCATTTGTGTCCATGCATGGCAGCACCAGACAACTGGTTGATCATCTGACTGCTGCCCTGGTAGAAAATGGGGTTCGTGTTGAATTGTTCAATCTGGCTGTCACCGATATCGGCAAACTGGCCATGTCGCTGGTGAATGCGGGAACAATTGTCCTGGGTACACCAACCGTTTTGGCAGGTCCTCACCCGCTTGCCGCTTATGCTGCGCTGCTGGCCAATGCACTGAGGCCCAAGGCCAGATTTCTCTCCATCATCGGTTCTTATGGATGGGGTGGTAAAACCGTTGAAACGCTTGCGGGGATGATTCCCAACCTGAAAGTCGAGGTGCTGGCGCCAATTTTGTGTAAAGGCGTTCCTGCAGGGCCTGTTTTTGAGTCCCTGAACACGCTGGCAAAAACGATTGCGCAAAAGCACCGGGAGAATAATTTCCTGTAGGATATGGCTGCGATGCGCAATCATCTGATCACCACCAACACCATCCTGTATTGCAAAAAATGGGATGCAACCGTCCAGTGACATAACACATCTGAATCCGGATACATTTTAATATAAGAAGTCACAAGAAAAGCACCAACACAATAAAAAGGAGAAAAATCATGTTCTGTTTTCAATGTCAGGAAACCGCCAAAAACACCGGCTGCACAGTCAGAGGCGTCTGCGGCAAGCCGGAAGAAACCGCCAACCTGCAGGACCTTTTGATCCATGTGATGAAAGGAATTTCCGTTTATGGAGAAAAACTGAAGGAACTGGGGCATGAAATACGTGCCAATGATGACTTTCTTGCTCAGGGATTGTTCGCCACCATCACCAATGCCAATTGGGATGATGACCGGTTTACCGCCATGATTCAGGATGGATTGTCCCGAAGGGATCAGATGAAAACCCAATTCCTGGCAGCATTCCTGGAAAAAACCGGAAAGGAATTTGACGGGGTGCTCCCCGAAGCCGCAACCTGGTCCGGTGATCCGGCCCTGTTTGCCGAAAAAGCCAAATCCGTAGGCATTCTGGCAACGGAAAACGAAGACGTCCGGTCATTGCGGGAATTGTTGACTATCGGATTGAAAGGCATTGCCGCGTACGCCGATCATGCCGGCATTCTGGGATTTCACAAGGCCGTCATCAACGACTTCATTATGGAAGCGCTGGCATCCACTACCAAATCCCTTTCGGTTGACGAGATGGTTGGTCTGGTGATGAAGGCCGGAGAAATGGCCGTCACCACCATGGCCCTTCTGGACGAGGCCAATACGACCACCTATGGCCATCCGGAATTAAGCCAAGTGAATATCGGCGTTGGCAAAAATCCGGGAATACTGATCAGCGGACATGATCTGAAAGATATGGCCGAGCTCCTCAAACAGACTGAAGGAACAGGCATCGATGTCTATACACATGGCGAGATGCTGCCAGCCAACTACTATCCGGCTTTCAAGAAATATTCCCATTTTGTGGGAAATTATGGGGGATCATGGTGGCATCAGAACACCGAATTCGAGTCTTTTAACGGGCCGGTCCTGCTCACCACCAACTGCCTTGTGCCGCTGAAAAAGGAAAATACCTATCTGGACCGTCTGTTTACCACCGGTGTTGTCGGTTATGTGGGCGCAACGCATGTCCCCGACCGTCCTCAGGGCGGCACAAAGGATTTTTCTGCCCTGATTGCCCGGGCCAAAACCTGTTCCCCCCCAACCGAAATTGAAACCGGAACCATTGTCGGGGGATTTGCCAGAAACCAGGTACTGGCCCTGGCCGACAAGGTGGTGGATGCCGTAAAGTCCGGCGCCATCAAGCGGTTTGTGGTCATGGCGGGTTGCGATGGGCGGCAGAAATCACGGAGCTACTACACGGAAGTGGCGGAGAATTTGCCCAAGGATACCGTGATCCTGACCGCGGGATGCGCCAAATACCGGTACAACAAACTGGCACTGGGAGATATCGGCGGTATTCCACGGGTTCTGGATGCGGGCCAGTGCAATGACTGCTATTCCCTGGCCGTTATTGCACTGAAACTGAAAGAGGTGTTTGGTCTGCAGGACATCAATGATCTGCCGGTTTCCTATGATATTGCCTGGTACGAGCAGAAAGCCGTGGCCGTACTGCTGGCCCTGCTTTTTCTCGGGGTCAAAGGAATCCGTCTGGGACCGACCCTGCCGGCATTTTTGTCTCCCAATGTGGCAAAAGTTCTGGTGGAAAAATTCAATATCAAACCCATAGGAACGGTACAGGACGACATTGCGGCTATGATGGCCGGAAAATAGCAGATATACCGGTTCCCCATCTGACGTAACGATGCGTGTCATTTTTGAGCGCATCGTTACATGCCATAGACTTTCAGAAACTCCGATTATACCGGATTTGGGATTGCATAATTGCAATGCCAATAATCCGGTATGATCGACCAGCCGGTCGCTATCCCCGACCGATAACGCACCCAACCATTTTTATTTTTCTGCTTTATCTGGAAAGCCATATAAATTGACTTAAATCAATGCGGCGGAGCATGGCTTGTGATATAGCCTTTTCCCATGAAACCCAAACCATCCAATACAATCACAACTCATGTTCCCAAATCCGCTATCCGTTTTTGTGAAAGCGTTGTTCAACGCTGTGGTGATAATTTCAGGCGATGTTTGCATTGTCAGAGTTGCGGCAGCGGATGTCCGGTATCCCACGCCATGACATACCGGCCCAATGGCGTCATTCGACTGGTTCAGTTCGGTCTTAAAACCAAGGCACTGGAAAGCTCGGACATCTGGCTTTGTATGGGATGCAACACCTGCGCGAACGAGTGTCCGATGGCGATCGATATCGCGGCGGTGATGGGCGCGCTTCGGGAAATGGCGATCGAAGAAGGCGTCCGCATCGCAGAGCCGGGCATTCTCAATTTTCATAACGAGGTGTTGCATTCGATTCACAAATATGGTCGCACCCACAAACTGGAAATCATGATGCGATACAAACTGCGCCAGCGGGATTTGTTTACGGATACGGATGTCGGTTTGAAAATGCTGGCAAAACGCAAACTGGATTTGTGGCCGTCCAAAATTGTCAACCGGCAGGAAGTTCGAAAACTGTTTCCGGAACCTTCAGAAAAATGATCAGACAATCTTCCATACCCAGAACAATTTCCTATTTTCCGGGCTGTTCCATGGCGACAACCGCCAAGGAGAACAATCAGTCCCTGATGGCGGTTTGCCGTCATGCCGGATTTCATCTGGAGGAGCTGAAGGACTGGAATTGTTGCGGCAGTTCTTCAGCACATGGCATCCAGTCCAAAACCGGGTTCCGGTTGTCCTGCAGAAACCTGTCCCTGGCTCCCGAAGGAATTCCCCTCCTGGTGGCATGCCCAAGCTGCATCCTTCACCTCAAACAGGCTCACCGCAAATTGGTGAAAGACCCGTCTGCCCGAAAAGACTATGAAGTCCGCTGGGGACGGCCGGTCGATTTGAAGCTGGAGATCATGCATTTTTTTGAGCTGTTGCTGGATGAATGGGGAGATGCCATACATGGCGTCTCTAACGGATCTGTCTTGAATGGGTTGCAATTTGTTCCCTATTATGGGTGCATGCTGGCCAGGCCCCCGGAGATGCGCCATGAGAAAAACTACCAAGGCCTGATGGAGAAGCTTCTTTCCGCTTATGGGGCCGCTCCCATGAAATGGGGGTATGGTTCACGATGCTGCGGAACATTCCTGTCTGTTGCCCGACCGGATATCATTGAACCCATTGTCAACCAGATTATCCAAAATGCAATGGATTCCGGAGCGGAATGTGTGATCACCGCCTGTGCGATGTGCCACTTGAACCTGGAAATCCGGTGTACACTCAAACAGAAAATTCCCATATTTCATTTCTCGGAAATATTGGCTCTGGCTTTTCGAATTCACCCCCAAACCAACTGGTTTGCCCGCCATCTGATCGATCCGGAGCCGTTGTTGAAACACAGGTCGTTGATCCCAAAACAGAAACCCATTTGATCACGGAGGTCACCCATGCAGAATTCACGAACACGCGCTATCCTGTTGTTCCTTCTGGCATTGACGTTCGGCGTGCTGATTTTTGGCGGTTACATCATCAACAGGGAAAAACCGCCCATACCCGTCAAGTTCGTTTCCGAATCCGGAAAAGTGGTTTTTACCGGCAGCGATGTCATGTCCGGCCAGAATTTTTATTTTTCACGCGGCGGCCAGCATATGGGCACGATCTGGGGGCATGGCAGTTATCTGGCCCCGGACTGGTCTGCCGATTATCTGCACCGGCTGGGATTGTATCTGGCGGCTCGGCACCATGGACTGAAAGCGGACAAGGCCCAATTTTTCACACAGGAAGAATTTGACGGGCTGCCGGCAACGGAACGGGCCAGACTGACGGCTCTGGTAACAGAAGACATCAAAACCAACCGTTATGATGCCGCCACCGGTACACTGACATTGACCGACTGGCAGGCAGAGGCGTTTCATGCCCTGAATGCCTATTATTCCCACTTGTTTATCAGCGGCAATGAATCCATGGGTCTGCAATCCGATATTGTCACATCACCCGAAGAAGGATTCGGCATGACCAGCTTTTTTGCCTGGCTGGCCTGGGCTGCGGGAACCCTCCGGCCGGATGCAGACTACACCTATACCAGCAACTGGCCGTTTGATCCCCTGGTCGGCAATGTTCCCATACCCGGAACTGTCATCTGGTCCATTATCAGTGTCATTCTGCTGATTTTGGGAATTGCCGCGGCTTTGTTTTTCTATTTGCGATTCATTCGAGAGGATGATTACAGACCTCAGCTTGTCACGGATTTTCCGGAACCTCAGCCAACACCCAGCCAGAAGGCCACCCTGGCCTATTTTCTGGTCGCCGTGCTTTTGTTCATCCTTCAGATCGGACTGGGCGCGGTCACGGCCCATTACACCGTGGAAGGGACCTACTTTTTCGGCATTCCCATCGGGCATATTTTGCCGTACGCCGTGTCCCGGACCTGGCACCTGCAACTGGCGGTCTTTTTCATCGCCACCTGTTTTCTGGCTGCAGGCCTGTTTATCGGCCCATTTGTGGGCCATGAACCCAAAGGTCAGAAATTTCTGGTCATATCACTGTTCGGGGCAATCGTTGTCGTTGTACTGGGTGCCATGAGCGGGGCCTGGCTGTCCATCAGCGGATTTTTTGAAGAAAACAGCTTTTATCTGGGACACCAGGGCTACGAGTATATCGAACTGGGCCGGGTCTGGCAGGTTCTGTTGATTGTCGGCATGCTGATCTGGCTGGTACTGGTACTGCGATCGATTTCACCGGCCCTAAAGCAGGAAGAAGACAGCGGCGGTCTGACCCACATGCTGCTGTACAGTTCCATCAGCATTCCCCTGTTTTACATGGCCGGTCTGATGTATGGCAAAGGCAGCCACCTGTCCAATGCCGAATACTGGCGATGGTGGGTGGTTCATCTTTGGGTGGAAGGATTCTTCGAAGTGTTCGCTACCGTGGTCATGGCATTTCTGCTGTCCCATATCGGCGCGGTCAGCAAAAAATTTGCACTGACAACCATATATTTCACGGTGTTCCTGTATCTGGGCAGCGGCGTCATCGGTACATTCCATCATCTGTACTGGTCCGGAAGTCCGACACCGATCATTGCATTGGGTGCTGTTTTTTCTGCTCTCGAAGTGGTGCCACTGACCCTGTTGGGATTTGAAATCGTACACAATCTGAAGGTGATTCAGGAAGGTGGACAGGCGTATGCATACAAGTGGCCGGTATATTTCTTTGTTTCGGTCGCATTCTGGAATCTGGTCGGAGCCGGAGTCTTTGGATTTTTGATCAACCCGCCCATTGTGCTGTATTATGCCCAGGGCATCAACACCACGCCAATCCATTCCCACACCGCCCTGTTCGGGGTGTATGGACTTCTGGCCATTTCGCTGCTTCTGTTTTCGGTTCGGCACATTGTCACGCGGGAATCCTGGTCTGACAATCTCTTGAAATGGAGCTTCTGGGGCCTGAACGGCGGATTGGCTTCAATGGCCGTGTTCAGCCTGATTCCATCCGGATTTTATCAACTGTGGTATGCGGTCAAATATGGGCTGTGGTATGCCAGAAGCCCGGAGATCGCCTCCGGCCCGGTCATTCGGGCATTGAGCTGGGCCCGCATGGTGCCGGATATCATTTTTGC
>JBFXFK010000196.1:0-8855 GCA_050179135.1 Desulfatirhabdiaceae bacterium
TAAAAAGCAATCTTTTCTAAAAATTGATTTATCAAACAATTAATAAATTCAATTCAGGCGATTGATAACAAAAATAAAAATAGAAGTCTATATTTAATTTTGTGACAATACATTATAGATTTGAAATCAACGCTCATGAATCATTCCCGAAGCGTCAACCGCCGGACATGACATACCTCCTTTTTGTTATGGTTGTGAAAAACCCTGGGAAGAGATATCATTTTTTCAATTTGACTGGGGCTGCTGCTTGTTATCCGGCCTGATCCAGAATCTTCAAACAGGCTCCCAGAATTTGGATCACCGGCTTTGGAGTACGGGAACCTGAACGACAAGGAGGTGCACGATGCGCTGGTTAGGCAGCAGAAGAAGCGGAAATGTGGAAGATCGAAGAGGCATTCAGATGGGACGCGGTAAAATTGGCGGTGGAATTGGAACCATTGTTCTGGTCCTGGTTGCACTCTATTTTGGCGTTGATCCTGCTATTATTCTGGATCAGAACCCGTTTGATTCCGGAACCCGGACTCAAACACAGACACAGATCAGACCAGCCGATGAAGACCGGCTGGCGGAATTCGTTTCCGTTGTATTGGCTGACACAGAGGATACCTGGGCGGAATTGTTTCGACGCAATGGAAGCACCTATATCGAACCCAGGCTCGTTCTGTTTACCGGCTCTGTCAACTCGGCCTGCGGTTATGCAGACGCGGCCATAGGGCCATTTTACTGTCCGGCCGACCAGAAAGTGTATATCGATCTGAGCTTTTATCAGGAACTGAAAGATCGCTTTCATGCCCCCGGTGATTTTGCACAGGCCTATGTCATTTCCCATGAAGTGGGGCATCATGTTCAAAATCTTCTTGGAATTTCCAACAAGGTTCACGAGGCAGGAAGCCGAATGAGCAGTACGGACCGTAACCGGCTTTCGGTAAAGCAGGAACTCCAGGCCGACTGTTTTGCGGGCATTTGGGCGCACCATGCAGAAAAAGCCCGCCGGATACTGGAAGCCGGGGATATCGAAGAGGCATTGAACGCGGCCAGCGCCATCGGAGATGACAGGCTCCAGCGAAAGACCCGGGGGTACGTTGTGCCGGACACATTTACCCACGGCACATCAGAACAGCGGGCGTACTGGTTCCGGCGGGGTTTTGAATCCGGAGATGTCAGTCAGTGCAATACCTTTGCCAGTGACAATTGACCGTGAAAAATGACTCAGGCTCTGAAAGGGCTGCATAATCGGCAACTTAAAATCTGATTCCTGATGTTAACTTATTATGTGTATCCAGCCGAATCAAACATAGGTTTTACCGGATTAACCATTGCCCGTGCGGAGAATACGACCTGTAATCACCGCATATGCCGCGGAGAATAAAGGAACGCTTGTCGAACGGAATGTGTTGAAAAAAGAACTTTCTGGTGGTCGAAGCACCAGTTATTGCCTGATTGAGAGGGACGAGCCGACTGATGCATTTTTACGGTAATCGATCATGATCAGGGGATTGCTCGCCCCCGTGCATGAAAATGATATCTTCTGAAAAAACCCCGTAGGGGCGACCTGTTTGTAGAAATTGACGCAGTCATTCCCCTCAAGCTCCATCGGAGCGGCCTGTAACCGGAATAGACAGGTCGCCCCTACGGGGCTTGATGGGAATTTTTTATGCCTCATTCTACAAACAGGTCGCTCCTACGGAGCTTGGTGGTATATGCTCATTTTAAACTGCAATTTCACGGTAAACGATCATGAATCATTCCGGACGGTTCCCCCCCCCATCTATGAAAATGACATACACCTTTTTATTCTGAATTCTGTCTTCTGAATTCTGACTTCTGTTTTTCCCTTTGCCCCTGTCACCCTCCCAGGGCCTCCCGCACCTTTTCCGCCAGTTCACTTCTGGAAAAGGGCTTTTGCATGAAATGGACACCTTTGTCCAGGACTCCGTGATGGGCAATGACGTTGGCCGTGTACCCGGACATGAACAGCGTTTTGATTTCCGGGTGCCGGGTTTGCAGCCGGGCGGCCAGTTCGCGCCCGTTCATGAACGGCATGACCACATCGGTGATCAGCAGATGAATCCGGCCGGAATGTTCATCAGCCAGACATTCCGCATCGGCCGGGGTTGCGGCTGCCAGCACGGTATATCCAAGTCTTTCGAGAATGATGTGGGCCAGTTTAAGTACGGATATCTCGTCTTCCACCACCAGAATGGTTTCGCCATGGCCTGACGTGATTTTTTCATCGGCCAGGTTCTGCGGTTGTTCCACTTTTTCCGTATGTCGCGGGAGATATATCCGGAACGTTGTACCCTGATCCGGTTCGCTGTACACATTGATGAATCCCTCATTCTGCCTGACGATGCCATACACCGTGGCAAGCCCCAGGCCGGTGCCCTGCCCCACTTCCTTGGTCGTGAAAAACGGCTCGAACAGATTGCTCAATGTCTCCTTATTCATGCCGCAGCCATCGTCGCTGACTGCCAGCATGACATACTCGCCCGGAACAAATCCGGCATGATCGGCGCAATAGGCCGGATCAAAGCGTACATTTGCCGTTTCAATCGTCAACCGGCCCACCCCGGATATGGCATCCCGGGCATTGACGCACAAATTGGCCAAAATCTGGTCGATCTGGGACGGGTCAATGTTGACAGACCCCAACCTGGACCCGGGTTTCCAGGACAGATCGATATCCTCACCGATCAACCGGCGCAGCATCTTGAGCATGCCTTCCACGGTTTCATTCATATCCAGCACCTTGGGCGCTACGGTCTGCCGCCGCGCAAAGGCCAGCAATTGACGGGTGATATCCGCCGAACGTCTGGCTGCCGCAAGCACTTCTTCCAGGTTGCCGGTGATGGGATCTTCCGGTTTCAGTTGCCCCAATGCCAGTTCCGTGTAGCCGCTGATGACATTGAGCATGTTGTTGAAATCGTGGGCCACACCGCCGGCCAGTCTGCCAATGGATTCCATTTTCTGGGCCTGCTGATACTGGGCTGTCAGTCGAAGATGTTCGGTGATATCATGTTGTACCGCCACAAAGTTGACAATCCGGCCGGATGCATCCAGTACGGGTGAAATGCTGGTTTCGACCGTATAAAGCGTTCCATTTTTGTGTCTGTTGACAATACGTCCCTGCCAAATTCTGCCGCCTGTTATGACCTTCCATAAATCATGGTAAAAATCCGGGTCCTGCTGCCCGCTTTTCAGAATCCTCGGGTTTTGACCCACAACCTCCTGTCGGGAGTAACCGGTCAATTTTTCAAACGCCGGATTGACATACTGGATGGTTCCATCCGGATCAGTGATCGTGATGATTTCACCGGCCTGCTGAATGGCCATCATCAGTCTTTCCCGTTCGGCCTCAGCCCGTTTGCGGTCTGTGATATCCATGGATATGCCCAGCAGATACTGCGGCTTGCCCTGTCTGTCAAAAACCGGAATTTTTTTGGTATGCAGTATCCGTTGGCCACCATGCCGGGTTTGAATGGATTCTTCCGGTATTTCAAGAAGCCGTTGACCCTCGATAACCTCCCGGTCTTTTTCTGTAAAAAAATCCGCTTCATGTACGGGAAAAAAATCATGATCATTTTTTCCCAACAACTCGTCACGGGAATATCCCAACAGTTCTTCGCCGGCCCTGTTGAACATCAAAAACCGCAGATCGGTCGCATCTTTCACGAAAATCATGGCCGGAATATTTTCCACAATATTGTGCAGAAATTCCTGGCTTTTTTGCAATGTCCGGGCAGATGACTCAATCTCATCATACCGTGAATCCAGCAGGCTGACCATTTTCTGGATGGAATCACACAGGTTTTCGATCTCCCCATAAAATCCCGATTTTTTGATTGTCATGCCGCAACCGGTGCGACCGGCGCTGCATGTCATGGCATAGTGCTCAATATGTTTCAATGGTTTCAATATGATAACCCAAATAATCATATAGAGACTCAAAATCAGAATCAGATCGGCCAGAAGAATGAGGGTTGTAATCAGGAAAAGAGTCTGTTCGAGGGCTTCCCGGGTAAATCTGGGGCTGGCAAAAACCGTGATATGACCAATGGATGTGTTATCATGAATCAGTTCCCGTTTTTCAACAAGCAGTCCGTCTGCGGCTATGACCGTGTTTCCGGTTGATACCCGCCATCCATCATCCCGTTGACGGATGTGACGTTTTCCGGTGACATCCGCCATCACGCCATAAATATCGGGATTGATGAACAGACTTTTGATGATTCGGTCAATCTGGGTATCATCATAATCCCATACCGGAGATATCAATCCTGCGGCAAGCTGATCGGCATTTTTGGCAAGTTCGGCGCGAAGCAGGGAAAACTGTCGATTTCTGTCATAGGCATAATAGCCTGCTCCAAAGGTCCCCAACAGCAGGGTCGTGATGGTGACAAGTGCGATAATGATCCGTGTTGCAATAGAGTGTACCGGGAATGACATGGTTCTGCACCGCATTCATAACAGGTGATAGTGTTAGGGTGACCGGAAAAATACAAAAACAGGTTTCAGTAGTCGGAACTCATCAGGCCATGTTTTTCCAAAATCTGTTTCACAACCCCCTGGTTTTTGAGCCTGGTCAGGCCGGTGTTGAAATCATCACGCCTTTTTTTCCAATCGCCGTTGGCCGTTTTGATGATGCCATTTCGAAGAGGAATTTTTTGCAGGGTGGTTAACCATTCGATGTCATTTTTTGCCATATGTTTTTTAAAAAGGTATGCGCCAAGCTGTTTGTCCACCAGCGCCAGCCGGATGCGCTGATTGACCAGCTTTTTCAGGTTCAGAAGGTCTTCTGTCACTTCCTCGGTCATCAACCCGGCCTGATCGAATCCATCCGGGCTGATATACCCCCGGACCGTTCCAATCACGACATTGCCGGCCCGCAGGTCGTTATAGTCCATAAACACCAGATCATCATTCTTTCTCTTGTAAAATCCGATTTCATTGATCAGCATCCCATCGGAAAGGGCCATCCAGTCTTCCCGGCCTGTATTGAACCACACCCCCACAATGACATCACAGTCGCCGTTTTCTCCTTCCTGAATGACCCTTGCCCATGGGCGGAAAAGAATTTCCGTGTCATAGCCAACGGCTTTGAACGCCTGCCGGGTGATCTCGATGACCGGTCCGAAATTCTCAAGATCTTTTCCGTAGTAGGGTTCATAATTGTTGGTATAAATCAGAAGTTTTTCAGCAGCCTGCAATGACATTGAAAAAATCAGTTCAATGATGATGGCGGCCCAGAACAGTTTTTTTTTCATGGTCACCTCGCGTCCTCAAGCGGTAAAAGTGACGGGGAAATATGATCCAGCCGAATATCGGCACGGTGCCAGCAGGAGGGGCAGCACGCTCAGCCAGATCACCCAGGTCAGAAACGATTGTTGTGACAGACACAGTCTTTCCTGATAAGAAAATCAGGGTTCAACTGATAAACGGTCCATTTTCCAGTCCACAATCCCCTGTCCGTCTGTTTCGAACACGGCCCCGATCAGATGAACCGGTTTGTGCGCACCTGCATATGGTTCCGCATATCCCCGGTCCCGAATCTGGGCCAGTGCGGTTTCGGCATTTCCGCCCAGCTTGAATTCAAACAGGAATATGCCTTCGTCCATCTCCACCACCGCATCGATCCGGCCCCGGCTGGTGCGGACTTCCACACCGGCCTGAAGACCCATGAGTTTGAAAATCAGATAGAAGACGGTCTGGTAATACCGCTCCTGTTTGATCTGGATGTCATAGGGGATTCCGGCGAAAAAGATCTGGAGCACCTCGAAAAACCGTGGCATGTCGACGGATCTGAGGGATTGGGTCAGATCCCACAGATAACCACCAGTCTGGGCCATTTTCCCGGGACTGAAGGCATCCAACAGATACCGCATGAAAGCGTTTTTGACCTCGAAGTTGGGATAGGACAGCCGGAACAGCCCGGACACGCTGTCATAATCCTTGATGGTCAGGTATCCGGTCTGCACCAGAAGTGCCTCCGGCTTTAAATCATCCAGCTCATAACTGCTGAACGCCAGCTCGTCCACCCGCATGTCTTCCAGATTCCGGATGTCATACTGTCTGGATTTCAAAAGCCGAATCAGAAATGTCGGGGTCCCGGTTTCAAACCAGTAGTTGCGGAAATCCTGCATATCCAGCAGCATCAGCAGGGAAAACGGGTTGTAGATATGGACCCTGGCTTTGGAAAAACAGAATCCGTCATACCATCGCCGAATTTCCGCAACCAGTTCCGGTACCGGCATACTGATGTTACTGGAAAAATCCTGAATATATTCTGCAAAACAGGATTCCACTTCCTCCTGGGTCATGCCCAGCAATGCGCCAAATCGCATATCGAGCGTGATATCTTTTAAATGATTCAGTCCGGAAAACACCCCCACCTTGCTGGACTTGCTGACACCGGTCAGAAACACGAACCGCAGATACTCGTCCAGTCCCTTCAGTACCTCGTAAAAACCTTTCAGCACATCCCGAATCTGAATCGCCTGTTCCAGATTGCCGATGTTGTCGATCATGGGCTTGTTGTATTCATCCACCAGAACCGCCACCTGGCCCTGCGAAGACAACTGGATGATCAGGTCCCGAAACCGCTTCTGATAGTCCCCGGTATCACAGATCAGCCCGTTGGCTTTTGCCAGTTCCTGAACGCGATCCATCAGATTTTGCCGCATTTCCTCGGCAGATGTCACCCGGAACTGACTGAAATCAAATCGAATCACCGGATACGGATTCCAGACATAATCACTGCCATCGATCCACAATCCATTGAACAGTTCCCGTTTCCCCTTGAATATGGCTTCAAGTGTCGATAACAGCAGGCTTTTACCAAACCGCCGGGGACGGGACAGAAAATAGGCGCCCTTGGAATACCGCACCATCTCATAAATCCAGCGGGTCTTGTCCACATACAAAAATCCGCCGGTAATCAGGTCCGGAAATGATTGAATTCCGATTGGAAGTGGTTTTGGCATGATTTTTTCTCCTTGAAATGACAATGACCGTTACCCAACCGGTCGCCATCACATTTTTAAAAACGGGGATTTATCAAGGCAGCTAATCCCACCAGAGATAGTCCAGATCAATTTCAATTTCCTGAAACGGTTCTGCGCGGACCCGGTCTTTGTCGCCATCAGTGGAAAGCAACAGCCATCTGCCGGTTTCCAGTTTATACACTTCCAGTGTTTTGGCAATGGGATCGATCAGCCAGATGTGGGGGACCCCGAATCCGGCATAGATGGGCATCTTTCGAATCCGGTCGATTCGTACAGTTCCGGGGGACAGCACTTCACAAATCCAGTCCGGAACAATGGTGGTATAGTTTTCTTCCGGCGGTTTTGAAAGCCGTTCTTTTTTCCAGCCTGCCAGGTCCGGAACAAGGATATTTTCACCCAGACAGATTTCCGGTTCGTATAAAATGATCCATCCGCCAGGACCGTCCCTGCCCCTCCGAAACGGGCCTATTATTTCGCCGGTGATGCCGGAAACCACATTGCTGTGCCGGAAAGATGGCCTTGGTGTGGCAAACAGCTCCCCATCGATGATTTCACCAATCCTGTTTTCCGGAATGGTGTACAAATCGTCATACGTGGCTTTTGTCAGGGCTGTTGCGGTCATTTGGTCTGATCCTGTAAATTGAGCATCTCCTCGCCATGTACCAGAATTACCCCGTCAGCCAGTGCGAGCTTTTTCATTTCCTCGGTAAACCCGCTTCTGCTGAACAAAATAAATTTGTCATGACGATTTTCGGTGTGCCAGTTTACCTGGGCTGCTTTCTCTTTCAGGGAACGGAAAATATCAGTCCCTGAGCAATCGCACGCAATATGACAAAATAGTTTCTCGGTTCGCGAAGCTCTTCCCGAAGCAGAAATTCAACTTCGCTGTAAAGAAATGAGCCGCGATCAAGTGCCAGATGTCGTGCATTCTCAAGGGGGGTTTCATTCGGATTGACCCGTTCCAGATACGCGGGTATGGCGCCAAAAATCCCGTATAACCCAACCCGTTTCTCCAGGGGCAGTCCGGGAAAGAACTCCCCAACACCGGAAAACATCATTTCCCTGACCTCAAGGGAAGCTGTACGCCTCCCATACAGGGGCGCTTTGGTGAATAAAACCTCCTGTTCCATCATCCCGATGCTGGAGCCCATCAGGATCAGAAACAGGTTCGTTTCCCTGAGCCGGGTGTCAATCCCCTTTTGGAAAATTGTCGAGATGGCACTGTTTGCATAAACCAGATAGGGGAATTCATCGATTGCTAACACCAGACGCTCCGAACGGCTTTTTTCGGAAATATAGCTAAAGACCTGATGCCAGTCTCGAAAACCGGATTCCGCAAGAATGAAGTCGCCGAAAAACTCTCCTGTTTCACGCCCCAGGTTTTTAAGCTGTTCCCGTTCAGAAACCGCGTCTGCCATGAAATACACAGCGCGTTTGCCCTTCAAAAATTCACGTACCAATCGGGTCTTTCCAACTCTTCGTCGTCCATAAAGTGGAACGAACTGGAAACCGCTTTCATTCCAATAGCGGTTGAGAAACGCAATTTCTTCATGTCTGTTGACGAAATGCATATTGTGCCCTTTCTGTTATTAGTATAATCGTGATTAGTATAATCGTAATTATACTGATTGGGCTACAAAAAATGAAAATGATATCTTCTGTAAAAGCCCCGTAGGGGCGAACTGTTTGTAGAGATTGATGCAATTATTCCAATCAAGCTCTATCGGAGTGTCAGCGGCGACCTGAAAATGTATCTTATTCGGCGGTTTGAAAATGTTGTTCTTTTCTTTTGACTTTACTTCATGAAAATTCATTAAGACATTCTTCTTCAATTTTCTTCGATTTTATTTCCTC
>JBFXFK010000197.1:0-8625 GCA_050179135.1 Desulfatirhabdiaceae bacterium
TCATCTTTTTGAGTGTTGGCCGATCCCCAGAGGATCAGTGGAACATCGATGGCAGCCAGAACCTTTTTTACGGTTTCGGTGGCCTGTTCCGGGCTGGCATCCTGTCCATTGGGATCTACGCTTTTCATTTGAAGGACAATCAGTTCCGCCCCAAAATCGGTGATGCATTTTTTGGCCCATGCTGCCGGGTCACCCGCCACATCCTTGAAATGGCTGATGGCCGCTTCCGGCCATTCTTCGGGCAGAATGTCCCATACTTCCATGGCGATTCTGGGTTTGTTGGGCATTTTCCCTTCAAACTGGTAAAACGGATAACAGGTCTCGCCGCCAACGGTAACGGCCTTGGGGCCCGTTCCAAGCGTGATTTCCCGAATACCGCCGGTATATGATTCTTTAACAATGTCTAAGCCCAATGTTACCTCCTTTTGTAGATGGCAAAAATGGTGTCATCGGTGTTATGGGGTTATTCCAAATTCAACATGACTCGATAAATGCCTGGCTAAGTTAATGCCTGACTAAATTAATGAATGATAAGCCACGCCCGGCCAGTTGTGACCCGGCAATTCAAAAAACATCAGCCTCCTTTCAATCCGTTAGCAGGTTATCGGCTATCTGCACATGCAGATCAATATCCGTTTGGGTGTATATTCAAAACATGGAAATGGGTCTGATGATTTTGCTGATCGAAGGAATATTAACGCCTAACTCAAGATGAACCGTTTGTCAATAAAATGTCAATTACAGACCAAAGAATTGGTAAAATCGCAAAGCTGGTATCCGACCGGCCATTGCGGTTTTTATATCAAATGTCCAACATCCAGCCTACGATCGCTGAGTTTTGTTCCGGGCATCCAGTCTGGTCTTGAGACGGGGAAATTTATTGATATCGGTATGCGGCAAAAACAGGGCCGCAATATAATTGTCCATGTATGAATGGGTTTCTGACAGTTCAAAGTTGGTCATTTTCCGGGTGACCTCCACCACATCCATCCGGATCCGGTTGGTAAGCGAACTCATTCTGGCGCCCATCAGTGAGCCGTTGCCCACAAAGGTAACCTTGGACGGGTCCATTTCCGGTAGAAGACCGATGGTCATGGCTTTTTCCAGATCCACATAACTGCCGAATCCACCGGCCAGAATGATCCGCTGGACATCATCGATGGTCAGCCCAACTTCTTCCAGAAGCGTCAGGCATCCACTGAAAATGGCGCCTTTTGCACGAATCAGGTTGTCGATATCCGGTTCGGTCAGAACCAGATCCCGATCGATCTGGGTTTCTGCGCCCCATGCCAGCACATATTCATATATGCCATCGATTTCGCGGATTCGGGGCGTTTTCAGATCCCGGTTGAATTTACCCTTGCTGTTAATGATCCCCAGTTCGAACAGGGTGGCGACCATGATAATGAGTCCGGAACCGCAGATGCCTTTTGGCCGGACATTTCCGATGGTGATATTCATCGGTTCCAGAGTCGCGGGATCAATGGAAAAATCCTCGATTGCGCCTTTGGTGGCCCGCATGCCAAAGGTGATACCGCCGCCTTCAAATGCCGGGCCGGCCGAGCATGCGGCGCAGGCCAGCCAGTCCTTGTTTCCGATAACCAGTTCGGCGTTGGTGCCGATATCCAGATACAGCGTCAGTTCATCGGTCCGATACATGCCGGAACCCATGACGCCGGACACGATATCCCCGCCCACATAGCTGGATATCTGGGGATACACGAGGGCGGTCACATGATCGCCCAACTCGATTCCCAGTGTTCTGGCCATGATGGGGGGATACAGGGTGGATGCCGGAACATAGGGTGACCGCCGGATGTACCGGGGATTTACCTTGAGCATGAGTTGTGTCATGGTGGTGTTTCCGGCCAGGGTGATGGCCGAGATATCATCCCGATCGATTTTGGCCCGTTTGATCAGCCTGGAAATGATGGTATTGATGTTTCCGATAACCACTTGGTGCAGTTTTTCCAGGCCACCCGGCTTTTCCGCATACATGATCCGGGTGATGACATCTTCCCCATAACTGATCTGGCCGTTAAAGTCACCATACTGGGCCATGACATCCCCGGAAATCAGGTTGATCAACTGGCCATAAACCGTGGTGGTTCCGATATCCACGGCAACCGCATAATTCCGGTCCGTGGTGTCGCCGGACTGAACATTGATGATATGGGTTTTTCGGCCCGGATGAACCGGCCGGGCCAGGGTGGCCGTAATTTTGAAGTCGCTTTCCCTGAGAATATCCGGGAGTTTCCGAATGACCGGAAGCGATACCACGAGGCGATGTTCACCATGCTCCAATTTCAGAAAACTGATCAGCCGGGTGACATCCGGAAGGTTGTCTGGAAGAACCGGGGGCGGAAGTTCCAGATATTTTTTTTCAACGGGCGGCTGAAACAGTCCCTGCTCTTTCAGTTCATTGAAATCCGGCTCCTGAATCCGGGCCGTGCATCGCGGCGTACTGGCCATGTTCAGAATGCTGGCGTCAATGACGGATTCAACCGGGATGCGAATCACCACATCCTGTTGAACCGTAGCCAGGCAGGCCTGGCGGTATCCTTTTTCAATATCCTGCTGGCTCAGTTTTTCGGTAATGCCGCCTTCGACAGCGCCGGATTCAATCATGACCCGGCATTTGCCGCAGACCCCTTCTCCACCGCAGGATGCATTGATGTGAACTCCGGCTTCCATTGCAGCCCGAAGCAGATTGGCGCCTTCTGAAACCGTGATATCTTTTTCGTGTGGAAGAAACCTTACTGTGTATGTTTTCATGATGACTCTGTTTTTGATAGGGTTGGCTTGTTTGCTGATCTGCAAATAATCTTTAAAAAGGACATCAGGGACAACAACGACTTAAAGGACGACGGTCGTCCGTGTGTTGACCCGCCCCCTGTCCTCAGATCTCCGACTTCTGATCTCCGGTGTCACACCGGTTCGTTGAAATGACAGGTCAATACCAGCACATCCTCTTCAAATTTTTTCTTCACTGTGTAAGGCAGTGTCTGAAACAGTTTGATCATACCCTGATTGTCATGGTTGGTAAATGCGATCAGACCGTCAATGCCATTTTCTTTGGCGGCCTCGGCCAGTTTTTTCATCAGAATTTTCCCCAGACCCATACCCTGAAAGGCCCGGCTGATCGAAAATGCAACCTCTGCCAGATTTCTGGATTCCTCCAGAAGATATTCCCCGATGCCGACCACCTTTCCAAATCCAAATTCACCCACAACCGCCAGCATGGTCAGATTTTGACAATAATCAATCTGGGAAATGCCTTGAACCTCTTTTCGTACAAATGTCGTTTTTTCGTGAAAAAACCGTGAAACCACATCGGTTTTTTCCAGGTTGTAAAAATGCTCCTGAATCCGGCGTTCATCCACCGGCTTGGCCGGGCGTATGGTGACAATCTGATCCCTGATCTTGATCGTTTCTTCCAGCTTGACCGGATACACACCATGAATGAATTCGGTCAGGGTGCGCTCGGCGCTGAACAGGCCCATTTTTCGGGCCTCAAAGAACAGCTCATCCCGAAAATCCGGATGGGCAATGCTGATCATGCCCAGGGCCCGCTCCTGAAAGCTTTTTCCAAAGAGATTGAATACGCCATATTCGGTGGCCACGTAGTTGACATCCCCACGCGGTACTACCACGGCGGTGTCAGTCAACATGGGCACGATGCGGCTTTTTTTCCCACTGACATCGGTCGATGGCATCAGCAGGATGGATTTGCCCCCTTCAGACTGGATCGCGCCCCGAACAAAATCCATCAGACCCGTAACCCCGGAAAACTGGGTGTAGGGCAGGGAATCCGCAGCGACCTGACCCGTCAGATCGATGGCAGTGGCAACATTCAGGGCGATCATTTTCTTATGTCGGGATATGACGGTCGGATCATTGACATAATCCGATGGATGAAATTCGATGGCTGGATTGTCATTGATGAATTCGTACAGATTCTCATCGCCAATTGCAGCACTTGCCACCATTTTGCCATCATTGAACCCCTTGCATCGATTGGTGATGACCCCGGCGGAAAACAGATGCATGATGTCCATGGTCATATACTGGGTGTGAATTCCCAAATCGTTTTTGTCCTGCAGCGCAATCATCGTTGCCTGGGGGGTGGTCCCCGGGCTGATCTGAATTGTGGAACCATCATCGATCAGCCGGGCCAGCAGTCTGCCGATATTGTTGGCAGCCTCCATATCCGGTGTTTTCCGAATGGTCAAAAGCGTTTCTTCATATTCCACAAACACATCCACATCATTGACATGAATAAAGCTCTGTCCCAGAACCCGCGGCATTTTCGGATTGATCTGGGCAATGACCATGTCCGCAGACTGGGCGGCTGCCAGCGTGATATCCACAGAAATCCCCAAACTCATCCAGCCAAAATCATCCGGAGGGGATGTCTGAATCAGTGCGACATGAATGGGCATCATCCGGCTTTTAAACAATCGGGGAATGGCGGACAGATTCATGGGCGTAATGAAACGCAAATTCCGTGCCAGGCTTTTGGGTTTGGCCGATCCCAGATAGAATGATCGGATGTTCATGCTTTGATCCTGGGATTTGTTGGCGATCAGGGTCAACGGCGTGCTTTCCAGCGACATAACCCGAACGATTTCCAGATCCGTGAAATTGCTGGATGTATCCGCCAACACACGCACCAGATGCTGAGGTTCGCCGCAGGAAGAACCAATGAACACCCGCTGACCGGGTTTGATCATTTTTATGGCGTCGTAGGCGTTTTTGGTGCTCTTGATGTAATAGTCCGGCCAGAATTGTGCTCTTGCCATGATTTTCCTCGCTTGCAATCGATTGGGTAAAAATGGTTTTTGCTGTATTGTTTAGCCGATATAAAAATGATTATCAAGAAGAACGTGACACCCGCTATTTCAATATATTGGTTGTTTTTTGACTGTTTGGCCGAAATGTTGATAAATGTCGGATTTTTTGCGTGTAATTCATGACCGTCATGGTTATTGTATGGCTTGCCAAATATCGGAATAATAATTTATCAGAGATAAGATATGATGAATAAACAAAATAAAAACCAAAAAAACCTGAGCCACACCCCCACAAAGGCCATACTCGAAAGCATCTCGGATGGTGTGTTTACCGTTGACCGGAATTGGCAGATTACATCCTTCAATCGGGCTGCCGAAGAAATTACGGGAATATCGCGTGGTGAAGCCATTGGACGGTTATGTTCGGAGGTGTTCCGGTCCAGCATGTGTGAAACCGAATGCGCACTGCGGCTGACTCTGAAAACCGGAAAAGAGATCATTGGCCGGTCCGGTTATATTATCGATTCAAAAGGAACCCGTATTCCGGTCAGCGTATCTACAGCCGTGCTGCGGGATGAATCTGGAAAGGTCATCGGCGGAGCCGAAACATTTCGCGATTTAAGTGAGATCGAAGCCCTCCGCCAGGAGCTGGAAGGACGATTTCATGTCGGAGATATGGTAAGCCACAGCCCCCTGATGCAAAAAGTATTCGATGTTCTTCCGGCCATTGCGGTCAGCCCCAGCACGGTGCTGATTCTTGGAGAAACCGGAACCGGCAAGGAATTGGTGGCAAAGACGATTCATTCGCTGAGTCCTCAGCGGAAAAGCCCGTTTGTCGCCGTCAACTGTGGGGCACTGCCGGATACCCTTCTGGAATCAGAGCTTTTTGGTTATAAGGCCGGCGCATTTACCGGTGCCGGAAAAGACAAACCAGGACGCTTTGCCATTGCGAAAGGCGGGACCCTTTTTCTGGATGAAATTGGTGAAATCAGTCCGGCGTTTCAGGTACGTCTCCTGCGGGTGCTTCAGGAAAGGACTTATGAGCCATTGGGCGCGACCCGCTCCGAAACCACTAATGCACGGATCATTGTTGCAACCAACAAGGACCTGGCGGAACAGGTTCGCAATCACCATTTTCGGGAGGATTTGTATTACCGCGTCAATGTCATCCGTATCGAATTGCCGCCACTCCGACGCCGAAAAGAGGATATTCCGCTTCTGGTGGATCAGTTTATTGCCCGATTCAACCGTCTCCAGCAAAAAAATATTCGCGGGATTGTTCCTGAAGCACTTTCTCTACTGATGGCCTACGATTGGCCCGGGAATATCCGCGAGCTGGAAAACGCAATCGAGCGTGCATTCATCCTGTGCAATCAGGGCATCATTGCCATCCGGCATCTGCCCGAAGAGTTGGCGGCCCGTTATTCAGAGCACACCTTTCCATCCGATATGCAAACCGCACGGGAATTGGTGGAAGCCCAGAGCATTCAAAACGCCCTGGAACAAACCGGCTTCAACCGTCTGGCTGCGGCCCGTTTGCTGGGTATTCACAAGAGTACGCTGTTTCGAAAAATGAAACGACTGGGTCTGTTTTTGCCTGAAAGGGATGGACGGACCAGAACCCCTCCCGAACAGTCGCGTTAACGCGATGTGTCCCATTGCTGACTGTCGCGTTAACGCAACACCAATTCCAATTTTCATCTTACTGCATCATCCCCATAAATCGATTCATATCAATTTGTTATTTTCAGATTAATCAATATTTCAGTATTGGCATACTTGTTGCTTAAACTATTCTTGCACATGCAGCCATCCGGATATCACCATCACGATACATCCGCCTGCATTGATTTGTTGCGGCCACCATGATGAGGAATTTCTGAAAGAAAGGTCCGGCCAATGAAAGCGGCTTTTGCGGTCTGGAATAAACGAATCGCTCCGGTATTTGACGTAGCGAGAGAAATCCGGTTGATAGAAACCGAATTCGGACATGTCGTTTGTGAAAGAGACGAAAGCCTGCCCGTGGATTCAGGTCCTGAAAAAGGACGCCGGCTGATTGAGCTGGGCATTGAAACCCTGATTTGCGGCGCGATTTCCCGGTTTATGCTTTCTCTGGTTGAGGCATATGGGATTCAGGTGATTTCATTTGTTGCCGGTGATCTCAAGGAAATCATTCAGGCATGGCTTTCCAATGATTTTCACCGGGAGGCATTTGCCATGCCGGGATGTGGCAGACGGAATCACCGGTTATCCCGGACAGCCCAATTGAACACAACGGACAGTCGCACGCCAAAACAACACCGCGATTGCATGAATTTGCATGACAGGAAAGGCTTTGGCCAACCGTGCAGCGTGAGAGAAACAAAGGAGCATATAATGGAAAAAGTTGCCATCAGTTGTGAAGAACCCGGTCTGGATTCTCAGATCGATCCCCGGTTTGGCCGCGCCGCCGGGTTTTGTATTGTTGACCCCGAAACCCTTGAATTCAGCTATATCGATAATGGATCATCCCAGGCCCTGTCCCAGGGAGCCGGGATCCAGGCTGCCGAAACCGTATGCCGTTCCGGAGCCACTGTCGTTCTGACCGGATATGTCGGCCCCAAGGCGTTTCAGGCCCTTTCCGCCGCTGGAATAAAAATTGGTCAGAATCTCATGGATATGACGGTTCGCCAGGCGATTGACAAATATAAGGCTGGTACGGTGGATATGGCCGCCGCACCCAACAGAATGGGGCATGGCAAATAAAATTGTCACATCAGAATTATTTTTGACCGGCTGGATTCCAAATGGTATCCAGACCAACACGATACATACTTAAAAAGGAGATTGAATTGTGGATACGTTGATTGCTGTTCCTTCCGCTGCACCCGGCGGACTCGATGCGCCATTGGGTGCACATTTTGGTCACTGTGACCTCTATACACTGGTTGCCGTGGAAAGCAACACGGTTAAAAAAGTGGATGTGGTTCCCAATGTTCCCCATCAACAGGGTGGCTGTATGGCGCCGGTCCAGTATCTGGCAGCCAAAGGCGCCAACAAACTGATCGCCGGTGGCATGGGATTTCGTCCGCTCATGGGATTCAATCAGGTGGGAATAGAGGTTTATTTCGGCGGAGACTTTCAGACCGTTGGCAACGCGGTACAGGCATTGATTGACGGCAAACTTCCACAATTTTCTCAGGAGCATACCTGCGGCGGTGGGGCGCATTGACAGATGTCGAAACAGCATGAGCTCCCCGAGCAGGAGCACGATGATCATCCGCCGCATCTTTTGGATGACCGGTTTTACCACCATGCCAACCAGCCCCGGAACATGGGGCCGGTGATAAATGTGGAAGGCAAGGCAACCGGCGTCGGAAGCTGCGGCGACTCTCTTGAAATATTTCTTTCGATTCAAAACGATGAGATTGCCAATATTGGACACATCCCCCACGGATGCATCTATACCGTTGCGTGCGGCAGCGCCATGACCCAAATCGTCAGTGGCAAAAGCCTTGAAGATGCGTTGCGGGTGACACCCGAGGATGTGGCGTCGGAGTTGGGTGGCTTGCCCCATGATCACATGCACTGTGCATCCCTGGCAGTGAATACACTGGGTGAAGCGATAGAGGATTATTACCGGAAAGAATGGGGAAATTCAGCAAAAAATGACCGATAATCCGGTCTTGTGGCAGGAAGTATGTAATACTTTTGATTGCCTGCCGGTCTTCAGGAGACATTTCCATGCCAATTTATGATATTTCATGCCGCGCCTGCGGCAAAAACAGTGAAGTGCTGGTTATCCGAAGTGATGATTCATTGATCTGCCCGGATTGTGGAAGTCCGGCTGTCA
>JBFXFK010000198.1:0-8448 GCA_050179135.1 Desulfatirhabdiaceae bacterium
GCCCTGCTCCGGAGGAAATGATTTCCCATTTCGCTTCACAGGGGGTAAGAAGGATGGTCGTTCTGGCCGAATATGCCCCGAGATGCACCGGCGTCGTCACCAATGAAGAGGTCGCTCGATTCTGCAGCAATCATGAAGAACTGACCCCTTTTGCGTCCTTGTGCATGGAGGAGGATACCCCCTATGAAACGCAGGCGCGGCATGCCGTGGAAGAACTGGGCATGAAAGGCTTCAAGCTTCTTCCCTCCTACCAGTATTTTTATCCCAACGACCCCTCTTTTTTCCCGTTCTATGATTACATGCAATCCAAAGGGCTGCCGATCATGGTTCACACCGGCTCATCGGTTTTCAAAGGCACGCGGATCAAATATGCCGATCCGCTGCTGCTGGACGATGTCGCGGATGAATTTCCCGAATTGACGATCCTTATGGAACACGGCGGACGCCCGTTCTGGTATGACCGGGCCGCCTGGCTGCTCTCAAGACATCGCAACATTCACATCGGCATCGCAGGTATTGCCACGCGACATCTGCCCCGTCATTTTCCGAATCTGGAGAGATATGCCGACCGGTTCTTTTTCGGAAGCGATTGGCCGGCGATACCTTTGGACGTCAAGGGTCTTGTCGAGAGGGTGCTTGCGCTTCCCTACTCAGACGAAACCAAAGCGAACATCCTCCATGGAAATGCCGAACGGGTGTTGGGAGAGGTGAATTCGAAACAAACAGCCTTGATGAATTCGTAATAAGAATGGCATTATGTCCTAAACATCGAAGAGAAGTTGAGCCTTTCTGATTTTCAGATTCCAGACACGGGGCCACCGCGGCCTGTCCGATGGAACACACACCTGCAGGCAGCCCCAGGGTTTTTACGGGACCATCAAGCACAAGATTGCAAAATCGCTCCAATCACAAAATTTGAGAAAAAGCTAACAAACGGCCCGCGTAACTTTATGCAGGTTTTTCAGGGAAGCGCGGATTGGGGCTGGCAATTTGAAAGGAACGGACTTTGACCGGCTTCTTCAGCAGACAGGGAATCCGGATTAAAATCATTGCCGGATATACCTCTATTTTTATCTTGACCTTCATTTTCGGTGGAATATTTATTTTTTTCCAGGTCAAAAAAAACATCACTCTCAATATAGAAAACGAGTTGAGCAATAGCACCGCTGCTGTACTGAATATGGTAAAGACCGCTGCCAATGTATCGATCAAAAATTATTTACGGGCGGTTTGCGAGAAAAACATCGAAATTATTCAAGCCGGCTATAAGCGGTATGAATCCGGAGAAATCAGTGAAGCGCAGGCCAAAGAAGATCTCCGACGCGTCCTGTTTTCCCAGACCATCGGAAAAACCGGTTATGTGTATTGCGTCAGCAGCCTTGGGATTCCCGTGGAACATCCCAACCCGGATGTGGTCGGCAAAAAAAAATGGGCAGACCGGTTCTTCGTAAAAGAAATGATCCGCATGAAACACGGTTATATGGAGTACGACTGGAAAAATCCGGGTGAAACCGATTACAGACCCAAGGCCGTGTATATACAGTATTTCGAACCCTGGGACTGGATTCTGGCCGTTTCCACTTATACTGAAGAACTCAGCGACCTGATCAATGTGGGTGACTTCAGGCAAGGTGTTCTGGATATGAAATTCGGGAAAACGGGATATTCCTTTATTGTTGACGGCGAATGCAACCCGATCGTTCACCCAAGACTTGAAGGCTGGCTGGCAGAAGATATCCACGGCATGGACAAGGATGACGTCATCCCCGATATCGTCCGCCTTAAAAAAGGAAAGCTTATATATTCCTGGAGGAATTCACCGGATGAAGAATACCGCAAAAAGCTGATCATCTTCAACCACATCCCGGAATACAACTGGATTGTAGCATCTTCCGGGTATTTTAACGAATTTTATGAAATTCTCGGCACGGTCAAGAAGGTCATCTTGTTTACGATTTTAGCCATGCTTGGATTTTCACTGCTGACCTCCTTGTGGCTCAGCCGTCTGATCATTGAACCACTGCAACGCCTGATGGACCGGCTGGGAATGGGGATCCCTGAAAACCTTTCCACACGTATGCCGATGACCTCCACCGACGAGATCGGAAAGCTGGTGACCTATTTCAACGGGTTCATGGAAAAACTGGAAGATTACAGCAACAGTCTGAAAACGGAAATTTCCAAACACTACCTGACCTCGGAGGCTCTCAGGGAAAGTGAATTGCGTTACCGTACCATTTTAAAATGCATATATGAAGGCTATTTTGAAACAGATCTGTACGGCAATATTCTTTTTATCAATCCGTCCATGGAACTGATTACAGGTTATTCCAGGGAAGATCTTTTAAACAAAAATATCATGAAGATTCTCTGCCCAAAAGACGGCCGAATGGTTTTTAACATCTTTAATGGTAAAGGCATCAAAGAACAGAACCACAGTATCTATGAATGGCAATTGATCAAAAAGGACAAAACCCCCTGTTTCGTAGAAATTTCTCTGACTCTTATGGCAGACAAATATAAGCACCAGACGGGTATCCGCGGCGTGCTGCGGGATGTAACCCGAAGGGTTCAGGCTCAAGACGCCCTGCGTTTATCAGAGGAGATGTTTTCCAAAGCTTTCCAGTGCAGTCCTTCGGGAATGTTCGTTGCCCATATTGAAAACGGGCGTCTGATAAAGGTCAATGACAGTTTTTTAAGTTCTACCGGTTATGATGCGGAAACCGTTATCGGCGAAGAGTTGATGAACCTTGATTTTTTCAAAAACAAAAACGAAGGAAAAAATTTTTTAAAACTGATTAACGAAAAAAGAGGTATTCGCAACAAAGAAATCGAATTCTGCACCACACAGGGAGAGGTCCGTGACGGCATCATTTCTGCTGAAGTTATCATGATATGGGGGGAAACCTGTATCCTGGCGGCGATGGAGGACTTAACGGATGTTCGGCGGCTTGAGCGCCGGTTCCTCGATATGACCGAACGGCAACGCCACGAGATTGCCTTCACACTTCATGATGACCTGTGCCCGCAGTTGATCGGAATCGAAATGCTTCTTGAAATTTTAAAATCAAAACTGAATCCGGACTGTTCGGAACCACTCCAAAGCCTGGCAAAAATTGAAATGCTCATCCGGGATTCCATCCGAAAAATCCGGCTGCTCTCCCGCGGGATCTGCCCGGTGGATATCGTCACGCAGGGTTTTAGTGCTTCCTTATCCGAGTTGGTCGGCTATGTGGAAGACATGTTCGGCATCGTCTGTCATCTGAATTGCGATAATTCCAATCCCTTTGCAGACAACACCGCGGCAGCCCATGCCTATTATATCGCCCACGAAGCTGTCCACAATGCCGTCAAGCATGCAAAATCTTCTCATATTACCATTCATTTTTCAACGCGGAAGGATAAAACCATCCTGATGGTCAGGGATGACGGTAAAGGCATCCAGGATTTCACTGGTCGGACAGGGCTTGGATTGAAAATAATGAAATACCGTGCAAAGTGTCTGAACGCCTCTTTGAATATCCGCAGGAACGAAAAAGGCGGTACCATTGTGCTGCTTGAGATAGGGCCTTTTAATAATTCGGAAATCTGAAAGCGATTAACGAAGAATGAAAAAAAAAATTCTCATCGTTGAGGACCATCCCATTTTCAGAATGGGCATGTGCGAACTGATTAACCGCGAAAAAGATCTGACAGTCTGCGGCAGTGCAGAAGACGTGCCCGATGCCATGGCGCTTGTCGAATCAGAAAATCCTGACCTGGTCATTCTCGACCTGTCATTGAAAAGTAGCAGCGGCATGACCCTGATCAAGGATCTGAATAAATACTACAAACACATTCCCGTCCTTGTGCTGTCCATGCATGAAGAATCTCTTCATGCTGAAAGGTGTCTTCTGGCAGGCGCAAAGGGATATCTGATGAAGCATGAAAGCAAAGACTCGGTCATTATGGCTGTACGTAAAATATTTGCAGGCAGGAAATATATTTCGCAGCGCATCATGGACACGCTGTTGGATAAAATCGGAGAAGAGCCGGAAAAAAAACAGGATTCTCCTCTCCACAGACTGACAGACCGAGAGCTTGAGATTTTCCAGATGATCGGGAAAGGGTTTTCATCCAGACAGATTGCCGGCCATCTGAATCTGAGCGTAAAAACAGTCAGCGCCCACAAAGAGCGCATCAAACAGAAACTCGGAATCGGAACCAGTGGAGCTCTGATCCGGTATGCTGTCTTGTGGCTTGAAACCGAATTGTCTTAAAACGCTGTCCTACATATCTCCGCAGAACAACCGAAAGCCAAGCCGCGTCTTGTGTTTTTCAAGTCGGGGTGCGCCTGCCGAAGGACAATCCAAATTGGTATCGGCGGCTCCGTCCTTGTCCTCCAAACCAAAAAAATTTTTAACGCGCTGTATTTGAAAGATTTTCACGCTGCCGCTAATGTTATCCCCTATTTCTTTTTAGAAAAATTCCCTAGTATATTTTAGGTTGTTAAAAACTAAAAATTAGTGGGAATGCCGATTTACACCCTTACCGATTACCTATAAGAATAAAGAAGTTCCCAACTGAAGTAATCGAAAGGCTCCAGCGCGAAAGCTTCCCGCACCTGATCTTCGACTTCGATGAGTTCGTCCAATCTACCATGGGGCTCAAAAAGGAACGGCCGTTCTTCAGGAAAACAGAAAAGGGTGTCCGGAATTGTTATCCTCTGTTTTAAACGGCGACACATGAAGCAGTACGCAAGGATCTCCACATGTTCTCGAATTGCTGCAAAATGCAGCATAATATAATGCACTTTCAATGTTAGGGTAAACAGTAAGGAGGCAGTGTATGAATATTGTCAGTAATCTTGAAAGAAGTGTAACATTCTGTCCTGACAAGCCCGCCATTATTTTTGAAGATACCCCCATAACCTATAAAGAGCTTCATCTTAAAGTCTGCCGCCTTGCATCAAGAATGCGCAGTCTCGGCGTTAAAAAGGGAGATCGTATTGCCCTTTTCATGGCCAATATTCCCGAGTTTGCGATCGTTTACTATGCCGCTATGAAGCTTGGTGCCATTGCTGTATCCCTCAATGTCATGCTGGTAAAAAATGAAGTCAAGTATATCCTGGGAGACTGCGGCGCCAAAATCATATTCGTCGGAGAAGACCAGGCCTGCCAGGTACCCACGGACGATCCGGATGCATTGGAACATATAATTCTAGTAGAAGGAGATGAAAACAATGAGCATCACATCAGCCACGTATACGATACCGGTGTTGAAACCTTTCAGGCCCTTGACATGGCCGACACGGATCCGGCAGTCATCCTTTACACCTCCGGCACCACAGGATACCCCAAAGGGGCGACGTTGAGTCATTTTAATGTTGTCGCCAACGTCAACTCTACCAATTACCATATCCGCTCCACAAAAGAGGACGTTTTTCACCTGTTTTTGCCTCTGTTTCATTGTTTCGGGCAAAATTTCATCATGAACTCGTGCATCAAAAAAGGGGCGACCCTTGTCATGCACAAACGTTTTGAGCCGGCCCCTGTGATCGAAGCCGTCAAAAAACACAAAGTCACCATGTTCTTCGCTGTTCCCACCATTTATATCTACCTTTTAAATATGAAAGATGAGGAGATTGATTTTTCCAGCATCCGGTATTTTTTCACAGCGGCCTCTGTCATGCCGAATGATGTGGCCAACAGGTGGCGCGCCAAGTACGGCATACCCATCAATGACGGGTACGGTCTGACGGAATGTTCTCCTTTTGCATGCTATAATCATGATTTTAACTACAAGCCAGGCGCCATCGGCCATCCGGTCATTAACGTGCAGATGAAAATCGTCGGTGAAGACGGCAAAGCGGCGGCTCCGGGCGAATGGGGTGAAATCTGCATCAAGGGGCCCAATGTCATGCTGGGCTACTGGAACAAACCCACAGAGACCGAAAAGACCATTATTGACGGCTGGCTGCACACTGGTGATGTTGGGGCCCAGGATGAAGACGGCGACTTTTTCATTGTTGACCGGGTAAAAGATATGATCATTTCAGCCGGCAACAACATTTATCCCGCTGAAGTCGAAAATCATATCTACGCGCATCCGGCGGTTAACGAAGTGGCTGTGCTCGGAATCCCGAATGATGTCAAAGGAGAGTCTGTCAAGGCAGTCATCGTGCTCAAACCTGGAGAAAAAGTTGATCCTGAGGAAATGATCGAGTTCTGCAAGGAACGGATGTCCAGATACAAGGTGCCAAAATACATCGATTTTGTCACAGAACTTCCTAAAAGCGCCACCGGCAAGATCCTCAAACGAATCCTGCGTGATGAGGCCGCCGATTAAATTTCTAACCCTTTTCAACTTTCGACTTTCATGCGATGGCCGGATAGAGGTGCCGGGAGGATACGGCCTATCAAAGTCGAAAGTTGAGTAACCCTTATTGAGAAGTAAAAAGTTATCCCAAAAAAGTGGGGAGTGGAAACAATATGGCACAGGCAATCATAGACAAGACAGACCTTGATTTTGTTCTTTTTGAACAGTTTGAGATAGACCGCCTCCATGAATATGAACGGTTTTCGGACTACAATAAAAAAGTCATAGAAATGGTGGTCAAGGAGGCTCGGCACCTGGCGGTCAAAGAGTTGCTGCCCACCTCAAAAATAGGCGATGAAAAGGGCTGCCGGTTTGAAAACGGAATGGTCCTTCTTCCAAACGAGTTCAAGCAGGTGTGGAAGTTGCTGGCAGAGGGGGAATGGCTTGTTCCGAATGCCGATCCGGATTGGGGGGGTCAGGGAATGCCCAGGTCGGTAGCTCTGGCTGCTAAGGATTATCTGAACGGCGCCAACATGGCATTGACAATGATCGGCGGGTTGAGTCACGGGGCAGCCCACGTGATAGAGGCTTTCGGTACTGCGGAACAAAAGCAGCTATATCTCGAAAAAATCATATCCGGCGAATGGGCGGTCACCATGCAAATCACCGAATCCGAATCCGGATCGGACCTGAGCCGGATCACGACCCTCGCCGAACCTTGCGGTGATGGAACCTACCGGATTACGGGCTCAAAAATTTTCATTACCGGAGGTGACCACAACCTTACGGACAATATCGTCCATTTGGTTCTTGCCCGAATCAAGGACGCTCCTGAAGGCAGCAGCGGTCTCTCCCTGTTCGTGGTGCCCGGTGTCCACGTGGATAAAAACGGTAATCTGGGAATGAAAAACGACATTGCCTGCACCGGCATTGAAGAAAAAATGGGGCTTCATGGAAGCCCCACATGCGCCATGTCATTAGGCAGCAAGGGCAATTGTATCGGCACGCTTTTAGGGGAGGAAAACAAGGGGCTGGCCGCCATGTTTTCCATGATGAATGATGCACGACTTCTTGTCGGCTCACAAGGTCATGCCTGTGCATCCAGCGCCTTTTTACATGCCCTGGACTATGCGCAGAACCGGATCCAGGGTACGTTGCCCCAAGCTGAAAACGGCGACGCCTCCGGCGGCTGTATGGCCATTATTGAACACCCGGATGTTAAACGCATGCTGATGATCATGAAAACCTATACACAGGGCATCCGAAGCATCCTGTTCTACATTGCACGCTGCCAGGATAAAGCGGAGGTTGTCCCTGATCCTGAAACCAGGCAGGAATACCGGGATCTGGTGGATTTTCTGATCCCCATCGGGAAAGGATATGTGACCGACAGGGCCGTTGAAGTCTGTGACCTGGCCATACAGATTTTCGGTGGATATGGATACACCTGTGAATATCCTGTGGAACAGCTTTACAGGGATGTTCGTGTCACCACCATATATGAAGGGACCAACGGCATCCAGTCCCTCGATCTTTTAAACCGTAAACTGACCCTCAAAAAGGGCCGCCTGTTTGAATCCGTTATCAAACGGATAGAGCAGACCATTGAACTTGCCGGCCAGAGAGAAGAATTGTCCGATCTGGCCACGGCATTTGAAAAAATGGTCAGCCAGCTCAAAGAGGTAGTCCGACAGCTCACAAGCCTGCCGAAAACCCCTCGAAACGACCTGAAACTCAGGTCGGTGTCCGTTGATTTCCTCCAGGTAACCGGCGATGTGGTCATGGCCTGGATGCTTCTCTGGCGTGCGGTTACCGCCATAAACCTCAAACAGAAAAGCAAAAATAAAAACCGGCTTGACTTATTGGAAGGCCAGGTCTGTTGTGCCCGGTTTTTCATTAAAAATTTAGGACCGGTCACCTTGGGTCGTATGGCATCGATCCTGGATGGCAGCGACGCCGTACTCGACATTCCAGACGGCGCGTTAAAAAATCGCTGATACAACCCCGGCTGTTTCGGATAACCACATCACAAAACAACAAAAAATCAGGAGGCAACATGTTATCCAACGCTTACATTCCTTATAAAGGATACTATAGCACCCCGTTTGTCAGATGGCAGGGTAGTCTGGCCAATGAAAATTCCATTACCTT
>JBFXFK010000199.1:0-8422 GCA_050179135.1 Desulfatirhabdiaceae bacterium
TATCCGGATTTCAATATTGAAAATCCGGCCCAGGCCGTGACCAGTTTTGGGGGCATGACATTCATGATGCTGTCGTCTGCGGTAATCGGGGCCGTGGTCATTCTGGAAGCGGGACCGGTTTACCGGCTGTTTATGGCAGGAATTCGAAAACTGACATTATCGCCTCTCCAAAGAATCTGGCTGTTTGGCTCGTTTACCCTGGTTGTTTTGATATGTGTCATGACGGTTATTCTTTCCATGCGGTATGGCATTCAAAAACTGGAAAACCGGTATTGAAATTGGAAACGAATGAGCGGATGATTGATTTTAACCGTGTACTGCGTTATTGTTCAACCGATATCAATCGGCTTTGTATCTTGACCGTTCATGAACGTTGACATGGAAACGAATAAAAATAATCTATAAAAAGGAGATCGTTATGACTGACAATGTTGTGATTGTACTGTCCTGCGGAACCGATAATCCCAATCGGGCCACCCGTGCCCTGTTTTTTGCCGCTGTCGCCAAAAAACAGGGAAAAAATGTGACCCTTTTTCTGCTGGATGAAGGGGTTTATCTGGCAAAGCAGGGAATAGCCGAACATCTGAAAGCCGCAACCGGCGATGCCGCAGATGATCATTTAAGCTATATTCAGGAATATGAAGTTCCGATTCTGGTGTGCACCCCCTGCGCAGTTTCCCGAAAAATTACAGAAGCCGACCTGATCAAAGGCGCCAGAATGGCTGTGGGTGCAGAACTGATCGATCTGGCCTGTAATGGTACGGTGCTCAGTTTCTAACTGCATTTTCACAGTATATGTTCATGAATCATTCCGTGAGTTTCACCCCCGGGAATGAAAATGATATCTTCCGAAAAAGCCCCGTTGGGGCGGCCTGTTTGTAGAAATTAATGCTGTTATTCCTATCAAGCGCCATCGGAGCAGCCTGTAACCGGAATACACAGGCCGCCCCTACGGGGCTTGAGGGAAATTTTTATGCCTCTTTCTACAAACAGGACGCTCCCACGGAGCTTGATGGTATCTGTTTCTTTTTAACTGCATTTTCACGGTAAACGATCATGATCAAGGGCTTGATCGCCCCCGTATATGAAAATGAATGGCCGATCGTAGCCCGGGTTTCCATACCCTGGAATAAAGCGGTAAATTCCGATCCCCGGGTATGGAAACCCGGGCTACGATGGATCGATACACGCGATGCATATTTCGGTACCAAGTGTATTTTCACGGTAAACTGTCACACGCCTATGACCGGGCTACGCCGTCTTCCGCCCGGTTTTGAGCCAGCCGGTTATAATATATCAATATCAGCGATAAAACGGATGAAACAGCAAAACATCCGGTCATGGCATAAAAAATCGATGGCAGGCCATGGTGGTCTGCGATATATCCGGAAACCGCGGCTGCGGTCGATCCCACACCGAATGTGATGAAAAACTGGGCGCCAAATCCAATGCCATGCCGATGTGGCGGCAGATACCGGGACAGCATGAAGTTCTGAACCGGTTGGGTGGCAAAATAGAAAAAGGCGTATGTTACAGCCGACAGAATGAGCATCCAATTGGTGGTAACGGCCATTCCCCAAACACTCAGGGCGCCGGCGCCGATGGCAACGGCATAAATTTTTTCCGGCCCGAACCGATCCACCAGTCGTCCGCCGATATACTGGCCGGCAGCACCGGATAACAGCGTAAATGTGGCAACGGTTCCTCCCAGCGTCAGCTTGTCTGCGGACAGAAACGGCAGTTGGACCTGCTCCCCCATATAGACCGGAAGAAATGTCATGATGCCTTTGTATGTCAACCCCAAAAACCCGGCAGAGCAATAAAAGATGATCAGGCGGACGATCGCAATCCGATCCATTCTGGAAGGCGGATTCGCGGCATCATAAACCGGCCGTTTGCGAACCGGTGCATGAATACGCAGGGCAAATGCCCCGGCCAGAATCCCCATCATGCCATAAATTATATGAGGGGCTTCCCATCCGAAGCCCGAGCCCAGCCACGCCGACAGAACCGGCGCAATGGCAACACCCAGGCTTCCGGCAATCCCATGAATGCCAAATGCCTGTCCTTTTTCCGTGATGGCATGGGATATCAGGGTGTTGGAAGCAGGATGATAGATACTGCACAACAAACCGACCAGGCCCATCATCAAGCCATAAATCCAGATATTCTGAACCGGGTACATGAACACGGACAACAATCCGGCGCCAAACAGGTACAGGGCAATCAGCCGAATGGGCGCAACCCGGTCCGACAACCAGCCGGCAGGCAGTGATCCGATGCCAAAGGCATAGCTGAAGATTGATACAACAATACCCAGATGAAAATAATCTGTACTGAACTGGACCATTACCAGCGGAATAATCGGGGGCAAAACCCCTTCATACAGATGCACCAGATTATGGGATGCCGCCGTCAGACCCAGAATTTTCTTTTCATTTTTTATCATGACAATCCTTTACAAAGATTTGCTGAATCTGGAGATCGCTTTCAAGATAAAGATTTTGGGTGCAGCCTTCCCAAGACCATCTTTTGAAAAGCTATACAATATCAGATATCGTTTGGCAAATCTGAAAAACCCATTTAAACCGGTTTGTGACGTCATATGAATCCCCCGGACAAAATGTTTCATGATCTGATTGACGAAGCCGGAACCGCCATCATCAATGGCGACTCGGCATCCGATTCCCTGCAGCGGTTGTCCATCAGACTGACCCATATCCTGCAGGCCAGCGCCTGCATGATTATTATTGTGGATTTTTCCAGAAATGCCATTGAATGCCGGTCATGTTGCGGTTTCAATGATCAGGAAAAAAAAACTGAAATTGCCGCCATGCAGCATCAGCTTCCGGAGTTTTATCAGGATGGTCCCCTGCCCTGTGCATCGTTACAAAAACAGTCGGATGCAACCTGTCTTGCGGATGCCGACCAGGCATTTCAGCGCCTCTGGATTCCGCTGGAGCTGACATCTGCCTCCCGAATGATACTGTCTGTTTATTTTCCCTCAAACAGGCCGGTAGATGTACACGTCTGGAACAGCCTCAAATCCGCAATCAACACCAAAAGCAATCCGCTTCGGGCATCCCTGTTGTATAACCGGTATCTGGAAGCCTTTCATCTGGTCAGTGCATCGATTCATTCCGGAGTCGGCGTCGATGACATTCTGGGGCTCATTGTCCGCCATGCTGCAGAAATCATGGAGGCCAAAGGCAGCATTTTCTGGATCGTGAATGATCAAAAACAATCCATCTACAAAAAACTGGTTTTTGGTTTTCCATACAGCAGCCTGGCCAATGTGGGATTTTACGATCTGACCGCGCTTTTCAAATCCGACTCGGGCGACGGCCATGTGATTATTGCGGATGCCCGATATGATGCCCGGATTCCGGATCTCGAACGTCTGGGGAAAAAGCGCGTTGTATCCATCATTGGCATCCCCCTTCCCATTGTGGATGAATATCAGGGCATATTGGCAGTTTATTTTGGCCGACAGTGGAAACCGGTTCACCGGGAAGTCAATTTTCTCCAATCCCTGGCCGAACAGGGCGCCATTGCGCTTCACCGGGCGCTTCGATATGACCGGAACATGCTTGAAACATTCAAGCAGACCATCATGGGGCTATCTCTGGCCATCGAGGCCCGGGATGATATCACGCATGGCCATTCCCTGAAAGTGGCCCAATTTGCCAGAATGACTGCGATTCAAATGGGGCTGTCCCATCCGGAAATCGAAACCGTCTATCATGCCGGCCTGCTTCATGATATCGGTAAAATCGGCATTCCGGACCATCATCTGAGCAGACTGGGCGTGTTGACCCAAAAAGAACTGGATCAGGTCAAAAAGCATCCGGAAATCGGCGCCGCCATTCTGAAACCCCTGCCCTTTCTTCAGGATATTGCCGCGCTGGTGCTCTACCACCACGAACGACATAACGGAAGCGGCTATCCGGAAGGTTTGAAAGGAGAACATATCCCGCTGGGAGCCCGTATTCTGGCGGTGTGCGATGTGTTTGAGACCATGATTTCCGGACGACCCCGCATTCCGGCCCGTTCCATCCCCGATGCAGTCAGTCAGATTCAGAATCTCAGCGGAACCCTGTTTGACCCGGCCGTGGCGCAGGCATTTCTGTCGGCTGTTCAGGGCAACATCGATACCATACAGTCATTGACAGGCTGCTCTCCAGCAAACGAGATTCCCACAGCGGTCATGCCCTGGATGAAACACTTTCCACAGGCGTTTTAAGCCACCTGATCCCCATTTCAAATGTCATTTTTTCTGATTATAACGGATTGGTGGGTGTATAATTGCAATGCCAAAAATCCGGTAAAGCTCCATAGGAGCATTCTGTTTGTAGCGATGAACACCCCCTATTACTTCAAGCCCCGTGGGGGCGACCTGTTACCGATCGAAACAGGCCGCTCCGATGGAGCTTGATGGATTGTATTCTGTCAATTTCTACAAACAGGCCGCCCCTACGGGGCTAATAAATCGAAATTACGACGGTTAATCATGCTACTCCCAAATCCGTTATACTCAGTCGATCGTAGCCCGGGTTTCCATACCCGGGAATAAGCGGTAAATTCCGATACCCGGGTAAGAAAACCCGGACTGCGATGGATGAGGATCTTTTTTCGTATATTTCATGGATAAAAGGTATTTTCACGGTTAATCTGAAAACCAGCCACAAATGTGCTTTTTTTTCTGAATGAATAATAAATATTGACGCGACCCATATCATTATGATTACTAATCCGAATCAATTTTTTCAACCCGGCTCAAAAATAGGAGGACGCATTGGATTTCGATCTGACCAAAGAACAGGAAATGATTCGTAAGGAAGTCCGCAAATTTGCGCTGAATGAAATTGCACCCATTGCAGGGGATTTGGATGAAAAAGAGGAATTTTCACCCGATCTGACACGCAAAATGGGGGATATCGGGCTGTTTGGCATGTTTGTTTCCGAAGACTACAGTGGGCAGGGAATGGATTATCTTTCCTATATCATTGCGGTTGAAGAAATTGCCCGGGTGGATGGGTCGCAGGCAGCCACCATTGCAGCCGGAAATTCCCTGGGAATCGGCCCGATTTATTATTTTGGCTCGGAAAGCCAGAAACAGAAATATCTCCCGACATTATGCTGTGGAAAAGGATTGTGGGGATTCGGTCTGACCGAACCCACGGCCGGTTCCGATGCCGGCGGCAGCAAAACCACGGCTGTCCAGGACGGCGACGACTGGGTCATCAACGGATCAAAAATCTTTATCACCAATGCAGCCAGTGAAATGTCCATGGGCGTAACCGTTCAGGCCATTACCGGAACCCGCCCGAATGGCCGACCGGAATATACCTGCTTTCTGGTCGAACATGGCACACCCGGTTTTCGGGCCGTTACCATGCACCGAAAGATGATGTGGCGATCCTCCAATACAGCAGAACTTTATTTCGATGATGTTCGGGTCCCGGCGGAAAGCATTCTGGGCAAACGCGGGGATGGATTCCATCAGATGCTGAAAACTCTGGATGGCGGCAGACTGTCAATTGCGGCCATGGGACTGGGCGGAGCTCAGGGCGCCTATGACGCCGCCCTGAAATATGCCAGGGAACGGGTTCAGTTTGGACAACCGATCAGCAAATTTCAGGCAGTGGCCTTCAAGCTGGCCGATTCTGCAGTGGAAATTGAATGTGGACGGAATCTGCTCTACAAGGCCTGCTGGCTGCGTGGCCAAAAACGCCCCTTTGAAAAAGAAGCGGCCATGGCCAAGCTTTTCTGCTCGGAGATAATGGGGCGGGTTGCAGACCATGCCGTACAGATTCATGGCGGATACGGATTGATGAAAGACTATGGTGTCGAACGCTTTTACCGCGATCACAAATTGCTTGAAATTGGAGAGGGCACATCCGAAGTACAGCGTATTGTGATTTCGCGGTATATCGGGTGCTGAACACGATCAGGGCTATCAAAGGAGTATTTCATGGAAGATCAGATTCTGTTATATGAAGAGGAAAACGGCGTGTGTGTGTTGACACTCAATCGCCCCGAGGTCATGAATTCACTTAATTTTGATCTGCTTCACGCAATGAAAAACCAGGTCGATGCCATCCGTTTCCGACGGGATATCCGGGTGGTGATTGTTACCGGGGCCGGTCAGAAGGCATTCTGCTCCGGTGCAGACTTGAAAGAACGGGCCACATTAAAACCGGATCAGGTCCGGGAGTATATTTTTACCATCCGCAATCTGTTTGCCGATATCGAATTGTTGAACAAACCGGTCATTGCGGCGGTCAATGGTGTGGCTTTGGGTGGCGGCACCGAGCTGGCCCTGGCTTCGGACATCCGGCTGGTTTCAACATCCGCCACCATGGGGCTTACAGAAACACGCCTGGCCATCATTCCCGGCGCCGGCGGCACTCAGAGACTTCCCAGACTGGTGGGAAAAGGAAAGGCCAAAGAACTGATTTTTACCGGCAGACGGATTGGCGCCGAAGAAGCATTGTCCATCGGTCTGGCCAATCACATCTGCAATCCTGAAAATTTGCTGACCGAGGCCAGAAAGATGGCGGCGATGATCTGTGAAACCGGGCCCATTGCCATCGAGCAGGCCAAATATGCCATCAATTATGGACTGGAATCGGATCTGAATACCGGAATGGCCATTGAATCCAATGCCTACTGGGTCTGCATTCCGACCAAAGACCGTCTGGAGGGGCTGACCGCTTTCCGGGAAAAACGAAAGCCGGTGTATACCGGGGAGTGAATCATTTTTTAAAAGGTATTCTGGTGCATTTAAACAAAGTTTGCGGGCCTTGATTTAATTGAAAATCAGTCTCCAGGAGGTTAAACATGCAAACCGTCACATTTGATGTGGCTGAACGTGACCTGAAAAATATTATCCATAAAACGATCAGGGACAAAGATGAAATCATCATTGCTGTTGATGAGGGGGCAGTTGTACTCTTGGAAGAAAGTGAATGGGGTCATATCAAGGAAACACTGCGGCTGTTGAGCGACAAAATTTCACTGTCAGCGTTGATTGAATCTCACGCAATTCGGGACTTTGGGCAAAAACCGGAGGGGATAACACCTGATGAAGCGTTTGATGACGTATAAAATCTCGATAGTTAAAAACGCCCAGAATGATCTTGAATGGTTTAAACGTAATGATAGAAATAGCTATATCAAATGTTTTGATCTGGTTCGAGAACTGATTACTGATCCAAGAAACGGCACAGGTAAACCGGAGCGCCTGAAATATTTTGAAAAAGAGGTCTTCAGTCGCCGTGTCAATCACAAGGATAGGCTGATTTATACCATTTATGAATCGATAGGAGAGATTGATATTACATCATTTCGCGGACATTACGAATAGCCCAGATGAACAATTAATATTATCTGTACTGATCCCAAATGTTACCCTTTCAGACCATCCCCGATGTGACGAAGGAGACTGAAAGAAAACACCATATAATCGCTCAAAATATATCTCATGACTCATTTTTTAAAAAAGGAGCCAAACCACCATGACCGAATATGATTACTGGAAAATTTTCCCCAGAATGCCCAAAAAAGTGACCATTGGTGACATCACCGTCAGGGACGGCTTTCAGCATGAGGAAAAATTCATTTCAACCGCCGCAAAAATCTATTACACGGAAGAAATGATCTTTGCCGGGTGCCGGGATATTGAAATCACCAATCTGGGCAACCCCTATTCCATGCCGCAGTTTCGCGATGCAGAACAGATTCTCACCCATGTCCGAAGCGACAAATTCAAAAACCAGTGTGCCAAACGCGGCATCAAATATGAGGATATCTGCTTTACCTGTGTCACCATCCGGGAGAGTGCCGTCGATCGCGCCATTATGCTCAAACAGAAAGGGATTGGTCCGGACCGGCTGCTCATGATGGTTTCCACCGAGGAAGAGCATCATTTTGCCAATTCCGGAACCAGCCTTCCGGACTACTGGAAAGAAGCCGAACGGTGCATCCGGAAATGCAATGACGCCGGGATGAAAATGTGCGGAACCGTCAGCACCATCTGGGGCAGCCCGATCGGCGGGGCCACGGACATGCAGGATGCCATTGACTTTGCCAAGCGATGGCTCTCCATCGGCGCGCACGACATCGAGCATGCGGACCATGACGGCAGTGCATCGGCTCCGGATGTGTATCGATACTATTCGATGGTACTGGACCAACTGCCCAACACCGATCTGCATATCGCCCATTTTCACGAAACCAAACGGGTAACGTCAGCTTCGGTTCTGGCCGCACTTCAGGCCGGCATCACCCATTTTGAGGCAACACTGGGTGGACTGGGCGGTCAGCCCGCCAACTTCATGGATGACTGCCCGACCAAGGGAACCGGGGACTATTATTATGATGACCCCCGGTATGTGGGCCTGGTAACCCTGGAGGATAC
>JBFXFK010000200.1:0-8414 GCA_050179135.1 Desulfatirhabdiaceae bacterium
GTTCATTCTGAGCCAGGATCAAACTCTCCAATTAATCCTTCTATCTAAACCCCTGCATCTCTACAGGCGTTCTCTTACAAGTTCCCACTCACAAGCTGTCACTGTTCAGTTTTCAAAGATCAATTTTTCATCAAGAAACAATTTCGATTGTGATTTGTTTTATACACTTTCGAAATTACCTTGTCAATCTTTATTTATTTTCTTTGTTTGTGCGTTTTTTTGCACAAAACCTTTTTTTTCTACCCAAAATTTAAAAGAATGTCAAGTTTTGTTTTACAACAATTTGTTGCTTCATCAAGCAAACTCGCACTTTTTAGCTGATTGGATTTGGATTGTCAAGATATTTTTGCCGATATCTTTTTAACATCGCACTTTGATTAAAGGTCTGTTGCCCGAACGCTCGCAATTGCTCTGCCTGCGACCGCTCCCACCACCAGAATCCCTCCGACAATCGCCATCCTTCCCGGTTTTTCCCCAATTACCAGGAATACCCATATGGGATTCAAAATGGGCTCCAGAGTTAAAATCAGTGTCGATTCCAGCGCCTTGACATGTCTGATTGCACTGGCATAAAGAATGAAGGAGAGTCCTATCTGCAACGTGCCCAGATATGAAATTATCCCCATATTCGCGACAGTAAATTCTTCCTGAATCAGAAAAGGAAACCCCACAGCCGATCCGATCAAATTTCCCAACAGTATTGTATGCGCGGGAAATCCATCTTTTTGTTTTCTCAGACACAGAACCAATGTTGCCATTGACATTCCACTTAAGATTGCAAACACATTGCCCCACCATCCATCGAAATTCAGGTCATCACCAAAAAATAGAAACATTCCCCCAAAAATGACAAAAAGTGACCACCAGTCTGCCGATTGCGGCCGTTCTTTCAGAAACCAGTACCCTAACAGCATGACATATAACGGCAAAGTGTACTGCAAAAAAATGGCATTGGCCGCTGTCGTCAGTTTGGTAGCCATGATGAAAAACAATTGGGTGAAAACATACGCTACAGCGCCTATGCTCTGAATTTTTGACCAGCGAAAACGCACAGAGCGCAAATAAAGCAGGAATACCCCCGAGGCAATGATGCTTCTTCCACTGAGAATGGATAATGGCTGCCAGTTTATGATCTTGATGAATAATCCACTGCTGCTCCAGAGAGCTGCAGCCAGTAACAGAAAAATTATTGCCTGCCGACGATAACCAGAAGTATTCATGTATGATATGATTTTCAGATTTAATTAATGCGTTGAATTTTCCAAATTGAAATCACTAAATCATTTCTTTTGCTTGCGAATTTCGACCAGGCCCATGATCAATGGAATCAACAACATGATCTCACTTGCAACGGTCACGCCGAGCCAGCCCATTCGCCCGTATATATGACCACTTATCGTAATGCCTGTATAACCGCCCAAATAATAAAACAGCACATATAACGAGTTTGCCCGTCCCTGGCTGCCTCTCAAACTGCGATTCAATAAACCTGATGCAGATGAATGAATCGTAAAATATCCTGCACAGACTCCAAACAGACTGGCAGCGATGATCGGTATAGACGGGATCAGCGTGATTCCAATGGAAATCATGAAAACAATGGATCCCAGAGACATGGATACACCATTTCCAATCCGATTACTGAGCCTGCCCGAAAATGGCCCAATAAATATTCCCACGACGTAAGATAAATATAGAAATGTAATTGTTTCCGTCGATGCATTTAACCGTGGACTGGAAAGATAAAATGGAAGATAATTGAAGACGGATGAAAAGACAAAAAATGCGCCAAATGCAACGCCATACATTCGAATCAATGGGGGGCGTAACAGGAGCCCTGCGAATCCATCCATATCTGGTTCACGGATATGATTGGGTCTGGGTTCATTCAAATATTGAAATGCAATCAATGTAACCGTCCAGAGAACACATGACGCCGTTACAAACGCATACCGCCAGTGCAATGGGGGGTGAATTAAACCACCCAGAAGTCGTCCGCCCAGACCGCCTGCAACGGTTGCCGCAACATAAGCCCCCATAACGACATTCAATCTTTCATTGGGAAGATTCCGGGACAAAAAAGCTGCCAAACAGGTGGTCAACGACGGAATAAACATTCCCTGAACAAATCTGGCACAGATCAGCCATGTGAGTCTGTCCGTATATGCGCAAAAAAAACCGCACAATCCGATAATCAACCCTCCCATACCGATAACAGGACGTAAGGGAAACCGGTCAGCAATCATGCCAAATGGTAAATTGGCCAGGCTGATACCCAGTATGACAATCGAAATCGTCAACGACGACTTGGCTTCGGTTACTCCAAATTCGGCCTGGAGAACCGGTAAAACCGGCTGTGTAATATATATGGTCGTGAATGCGGCCGCAACCAGGGCAAATACTGTGGCCTGCAGCCCCATTTCACTGTTTTTGTTCACGGAAAATATTCCTTTTGGTTATCCTCAACAAAAAGTGAGATGTCCACTATCAGATATGTGAGCGAAGTTCAAAGATTTTTCCAGGGAAGATAGCGGAGCCCTGCTCGTGAAAGGTGACAGATTTTAATGGAATCAACATGAAAACTCCAGGGAGACCATGATCGGCGAGTGGCGAAACACCGAAAACAGATTTTACATCAATGCGACCGGTCTATTTTTTTTATTGTCCCGGTCGTTCATGTTGCGACCATATTGATGGAATTCGGCAGTGATTACCGTGATTACCGGGCGGAATCATCGGGTTAACCCGATCAAAAACTGTTATATATCTTCATTCGCGCCTGGGCAGCATGTTTCAGCACCCCGACATGGACATCCATATAATCATAGATGGTGGCCTGTTTCTTTCCCGGGGCAGAGCGCAACACCCTTCCGATATACTGAAGCACTCTGCCGCTGAAACGGATTGGGGTTGCCAGAAAAAGACTTGAAAGTCCCGGACAGTCAAACCCCTCTCCCACCAGTTGACCTGTTGCAATCAAAACCCGGGTTTTGCCGGACTGTATACGATGAACTGCCTGAATCCGTTCGGCATTTCCGATATCACCGGTCAAAAGTTCGCTGGCAACGTCAAAGCGGTATCTGAGGATGGTCTGTAGTGTTTCACAATGATGTTTTCTGTCCGACAGCACCAGGCAAACCCGATCGGGCATGGACGATTCCCGGGCTACATCTTCTGCAATCAACAGATTTCTGGCATCATCTGTTGTCAGCTCCGACAGCATTTTGCTGTATTCCCGGACCGGATCAAAATAGGGTTTGAATTCCGTTGACTTCTGAACGACAGTGGCGGCCAGTATATCACCGGATCGGATCAGATCTTTTTTTTCCACCTGATAGTGAATATCCCCAAGATACAAAAATATCAGTTTCGATAAATGATCCCGTCTAAATGGCGTCGCCGACAATCCCAGCATATACCTGGAATCAAACCGGGAGACGGCTTCGGTAAATGTGCGACTGGGGCACCTGTGGCACTCATCCACAATCAGAAATCCGGTTTTTTCAGCAGCCTCATCCGCACATTTATATAAGGTCTGAACCAGAGCCACGGTGATACGGGGTCCGATCGTTTTTTTCCCACTTCCGATAAACCCGATTTCATCAGCGGATATATCCAGAAATTCCGAAAGTCGGTTGATCCATTGAAGTCCAAGCTCCTTCGTGTGGACCACAATCAGGGATGGCTGAGACCGGGCCGCGATCATATACGCAGCCATGACTGTTTTTCCGCTACCTGTCGGGGCGTTCAGCGCCCCGAAATGCCGGGGAAGCATGGCATCAACTGCGGCCTGCTGAAACGCGCGCAACTTTCCAGTGAACTGCAAGGAAATATCCGGAAAACAGCGTCTGTTATCGATCAACTCATAATCGAACCGGTATTGACGGCTCAGGGTGATGATCTGGCGAAGATATCCCCTGGGCAAGATCAGTCTTTTTCCAGGGAGTTTTTCATAGAACTCCAGGAAATGCGGGGTCTCATGGTTCCATCGGCCCATTTTTTCATTTTCAATCCATTTTGGATTTTCCATTCGCAGTTTCTGGATGACCATGTCATACAAAATAGATGGCATATCTTCCAGAAGCAGGTGATTGCTCAATATAATTTTCATGGCGTGGAACCGGTTTTATGAAATTTGGCGGCTCAGTGAATGCATCCGTCCTCATGATTGTGGCCAGCGCAGGTCAATGACACATCAAATTCCGGCAGTTTGGCGTTTTGAATCATGGTAAGGTTGTCCGATACAGACCCAACAATGCCATGATACACCCGAACGCCGGCTGCAACCAGTTTTCGCAATGCACCGGAACCGATTCCACTGACCACAACCGCATCCACGGTGTGACCATTCAAGGCAGCCAAGGGCTGACACTGTCCATGCTGGTGATGCAAGTCTGCGTTTGGAATCGACTCGAACTGACTGGTTTCCGTATCCACAACCATAAAAAATGGTGCCGAGCCAAAATGCCCGAACACTGGACTGACCATGCCTTCATTTCTTTCCACGGGAAAAGCAATTTTCATTTTATATCTCCAATTTTCAGTGCGTGATGCAGATAATCAAATGGTGGACCTGTGTTTCCGTTCTTTTTTCCAGGCAATGACTTTTTTTCTGCCTTTGGATGCAGACGATTTTTGAAAAACCGGTTCCGGAATACCATCCAGCACATAACTGCCTGGGGTTTTGGGCTTGGGTTTTTCAGCCACATTCTCCGGCTGTTTTTCAAAGGGTGCAATGCGGGCCAGCGGCGGCCCCGTAAAACATCCTGACGGTACATGCTTGGTTGAGAATATGCAGCCGATTTGAAAAAATTCAACCCCCTGATCCTGACAAAGACGGGTCTGTACCGTAATCATGACGGGTGATGGATCGATTCGCTTTCCGAAACGTTCTGCCAATAAAAGGGGCTCTGTCAGAATGATCTCTGAAAATGAAGAGGGCATCAATCCGTTTTCCAGCACATGGGCATAGGCTTTCCGCCGGACAGCGGTATAAAGCAGTTTTGGCGGAATGGCGCAGATTGCAGGTTGTGGCAGATGTTTCCGATCAATGGCGCGAATCCATGTCTCATCAAACTCGAATGGTGTATCCAGCGATGAGACCACTGCTCTGATGTCGGCGATACGGACATGTCCAAATCCCGGCTCTTCATGAATGGCCTGCAGCAGGTGCCTGATTTTGGCAAATCCGTCCCGATTCAGAAGAAGTCCATATTCATCCGGCTGCCTTCCCAGAATATAGGCCATCAGTTTGGACAGCTTGCTCATTTGCTTCATAATTATCCTTCACATGACTGTTTCACAATTGACCTGAATGCACGGGTTTGTTATTTCAGACAAATTGTCTTTTTCTGTCAACTGGTTTTAAATGAAAGGATTCGGAGATGAATCATCAGCGATCTCATATGTTGTTTGACAAGGCAGTACAGATTATTCCCGGCGGTGTCAACAGTCCGGTTCGCGCCTGCAAATCTGTGGGCGCTCAGCCTGTTTTTATCAAAAGCGCCGACGGATGCATGTTGATCGATGAAGATGGAAATACCTACATCGATTATGTCGGTTCCTGGGGCCCCATGATTCTGGGGCATCGTCACCCGGCCGTGATTGATGCCCTCAACCAGGCCATTCTTCGGGGAACCAGCTTTGGCGCGCCGATTGATCTGGAAGTCGAATTGGCCGAACAGGTTATCTCCCTGGTTCCATCCATCGAAATGGTAAGAATGGTCAACTCGGGCACCGAGGCGGTCATGAGCGCCATTCGGCTGGCCAGGGGATTCACGGGCCGGGATATCATCATCAAATTTGACGGCTGTTATCATGGCCATGCCGATTCTCTGTTGATTGCTGCAGGCTCCGGAGTCGCAACACTGGGTATTCCCGGTAGCCCGGGTATCCCCAAAGCCGTCGTATCCCAGACCCTTTCGCTGACTTACAATGATATGGCGGGATTTATCGATGTCATGAATCAGATGGGAAAGGATATTGCCGCGGTGATTGTGGAACCTGTAGCCGGAAATATGGGATTTGTACCGCCTGTGCCGGGTTTTCTCGAAACGTTGCGGACCGAAACCCAAAAACACGGGGCGATCCTGATTTTTGATGAGGTCATGACCGGATTCCGGGTGGCACTGGGTGGCGCGCAATCCCTCTATCAGATCACACCGGATCTGACCACGCTGGGAAAGATCATTGGCGGCGGTCTCCCGGTTGGCGCCTATGGCGGTCGCCGGGATATCATGGCCCAAATTGCGCCCCAGGGTCCGGTGTATCAGGCTGGCACACTTTCCGGAAATCCACTGGCCATGGCTGCCGGAATAGCGGCCCTGAAAGAAATTCAGACCCCCGGGTTCTATGACAGACTGAATGAAATCACCGAACAGCTTTGCCAGGGGCTTTCCGACATTGCACGCCGCCTGGGTATTCCCGTCTGTATCGGTCATATCGGCTCGATGGCTGGCCTGTTTTTTACCGGTCAGGCTGTAAAGAATTTCGATCAGGCCAAAACCAGCGATCTGACACGCTTCAGCCAGTTTTATCGGGGTATGCTGGAAAATGGTGTTTATCTGGCACCGTCACAGTTTGAAGCATGGTTTGTTTCATCGGCTCATGAAAACAGGCATGTGATCGCCACACTGAAGGCCGCAGAAACGGTTTTGAAAGAAATGGTCCGATGATCTCCGGCAATTATATTCCGGACCAGGTTTCCCGTATTCACCTGATCGCCATCTGCGGGACCGGAATGGCCGCCTTGGCCTGCATGCTTAAAGATATGGGTTATGCGGTTACAGGATCTGATGTCGGCATTTATCCACCGGTCAGCCTGCTGTTGGAGAGCCACCACATTCCGGTGATGATGGGCTATGATCCAGCCCATCTGGACCATCGGCCGGATTTGATCGTGGTCGGGAATGCGGTCAGTCGAAACAATCCGGAAGTCATCGGCATGATCGAATCCCAAATTCCCTATTGCTCCATGCCTCAGGCCATCAATCAATTTGCAGCCCGAAACAGACGGTCTGTCGTGGTTGTCGGAACCCATGGAAAGACCACCACATCGTCACTGATTGCCTGGATTCTCCATTCAGCCGGTCTGGATCCATCCTTTATTATCGGCGGCATTTTAAAAAATTTCGGATCAAATTACCGGTGTGGTCAGGGAGATATCATTGTTCTGGAAGGAGATGAATACGATACGGCATTTTTTGACAAAAAGTCCAAATTTCTGCACTACACACCCTATCGGGCTGTTTTGACCGGCATTGAATTTGATCATGCGGATATATTCACCGGAATCAATCAGATCGAGCTGGCCTTCCAGGAATTTCTTCATCGGATACCCGATGATGGCAAGCTGTTTGCCTTTGATTCGGGCATCAGCATCGAAACTGTTCTGAATTCAGGTCAATCTGTTTTTGACCGGTACGGTCAAAACCCGACATCCAGGTGGTGTGCCAGGAATCTGATTCTGGATTCCTCCGGTATGCAGTTTGATGTCTTTCATGCCGGTTCGTTATTTGGCCACTACAAAACCCCGCTTTTGGGACGACACAATGTATGGAATGCGCTGGCCGCCATTGCGGTGGCGGACAGTATCGATATTTCCAAAGATATCACGGCATCTGCCATCGCCTCCTTTCAGGGGGTCTGCCGGCGTCAGGAAATCCGGGGCTGCGTTAATGGTGTGACCGTGATGGATGATTTTGCCCATCATCCCACCGCCGTTCAGGAAACCATCCAGGCTGTCAAGCCCCATTATTCCAACGGCAGGCTGATTGCCGTGTTTGAGCCGGGAACCCATACCAGCATGAGAGCGATATTTCAGAACACCTATCCGGCTGCATTTCTGGGTGCGGATGAGGTCTGTATCCGAAAGCCTTCCCGCATTGAAAAGGTCCCATTTCAAGAACGGTTATCCCCGGAGAAGCTGGTTGGGGATATGAACGATATCGGCCTCAATGCCCAACTGTTTCCCGATACACAATCCATCGTCAGACATCTGGTACAGACGGTCCGTCCCAATGACATTGTTCTGGTAATGTCCAACAGCGGGTTTGATAATATTCATGAAAAGATTTTGAAATCATTATAGTTTTCCCTTGCTTTCTGTTTTGGATGCGCCTGGGGCGCATATTCGTCCGCGAAATCCAGACTATCCACCTCTGATTGAAACTTTTCAGGAATCCAGTGTTCATAGATGTCGTATGTGATTCTGATACTGCTGTGTCCGATCTGGCGGCAGACATCGAAGATATTATGGCCCTGTAAAAGTCGAATTGTGATGTGTGTATGCCTAACCCGGCATAGCCGGAACCAAAAAATACTGGGAAATACATAATCAATTGTTTATATCCAGTCTAACGTTTCCATAAAAAATGGGAGATGGATATATGGAACTATTAACTGAGCGCTATGCC